>NZ_JAKJSJ010000063.1:0-39969 GCF_050336715.1 Photobacterium makurazakiensis | reverse complement strand
AGTACGGTCTCGTGGGCTCGGAGATGTGTATAAGAGACAGAAGGTGGAATAAAAAGAGCCGTGACCGTTTTGTACGCCATCATTCATGCGTAAGTTTTTACTGCCAAATTTCTTATGGCCGCGGATCTTAGCGACGAACTCTTCGCCTTCCTCGTTGACGACTTCTACCTCGATGAACGAAGTACCGCTATTGCCGTTCCATACTGAGCGGGCTGGGGTCGAGGCATCAGCGCGAACAACTCCGTCTTGTGCTGGCACGTAAAAAAACACGCTTTTCTGGCTTGGTTGTGATTTCGCATAGTTCTCGGTGGTTTGGCCCAACGTATAGCGCTGGCCTTCATTCAGAACCCTGCATTCATCGGCGCTAACATTATCACCACAAGTTGTGTTCCATTCTGCGCGCTGTTCTTTGGAGGTGTATGTCTCTGATAGGGTGTTCCCCAACCCTTCATTCAGAGCATTAACGGTGTAACCGTTGTGGTCTTGCTCTACTGTCCAAGTGAAGACGCCAGCAAGATTGTTCTCCTCGGCATATCTAGCCTTTTGGTTAGCGGTACGTAGCGTGTCACCGCTGAAGTAAACACCAGTCTGGTCGTTGTAATAGTAGTCAGCATTTACCGTTTGGTCGGTATAAAGTGCAAAGCCGTTTTCCCCTTTCAGGTTTTCCCCCGCCATGTTGGCATACAGATCGTAGCTTTCGACTATCGCACTTTCGTGGGAACCAAATACCGTGGTGTCGCTCACACCGATAGCAGAGCTCGGAACACCTGGCTCTTGAATTATGCCTTGCTTACCACGGTGATAGTTGGCGATACCCAGCATGATACGTTCAGATTCAACGCCATAGCCTTTCAGGATTTTGATGGCCTTCTCTGCACTATTTCCACCATTCTCACCAATGTAGCTGTTGCCGTATAGGTTGGTTTGGTGTCCCAACTGGTTAGGCGTGAATGCTCCCCAGTAGTCATAGTTCATTAAGTAAATGTAATCGAGGATACCGCTAGCGCCGGCTAGGGTTTTATAGTTGTCGGCCCCGATCAGCGCCATGTATTCTTCAGTTGCTCCAACGGCACTTGAGATCTCGATATCCTGTAGCCCTTCACTGTCCAGCGCAGTACGCATAGCTTGGATCAGTTTGACGTAGTTATCGGCATCATTTGGTGTTTTGGCACCAGATTCACCACCGTGACCAGGGTACTCCCAGTCGATATCGACGCCGTCAAATCCCCATTTCTTAATGAATTCTACGATAGAGTCGACAAACACCTGACGGGTTTCAGGGGCTGCAGCCATACGGTGGAAAGGTTCAGATAGGGTCCAGCCGCCGATGCTCAGCGCAAGTTTCACTTCAGGGTTTTGTTTTTTCAGTTCTAGCATCTGACCAAGTAACCCACGTACGTTACTTGGGTTAAGGCCATCGTAGTTTGTTTTGTTGGTACCGTGGTAGAAGGGGATCCAGAGCATGTCATCTTGACGCTGGCTTATGGCACTTTGCAGCCCAGCATTTATATCTAGCATGGCTATTTCATGCTCATTGAGCTCTAGAGCTTCACACGCCTGAGCGACAGTTTCAGCCTTTGAGCCTTGATCGCCACAAATGCCGAGGAAAGAGTAAACGAGCTTGCCATATGCCGTTGGGTCGATGGCCTCTAGGCTAAATTGGCGGTCATACTGGGCCCATTCTGAAACATAGCCAGTGACCAATTTGTTTGAGTTACGTTCAAGCACGGCTTCGGTGCCCATAGTGCCTGTTTTGATATCACCCTCATCGTTGTAGATAACGGTTTTTTGGGTCATCCCTTCTAGGCTGTTTTCATAGTCAAAGGGTAATACGGCTTTACCGGTTAAGGTGATATTACGGTAGGCATTCGTTGTACCGAGTGTCGATGTGACAGCGACTCTGGCCATGACCTCTTGTTGTTCGGCAATCATTTGAACGGGGACTTCTATTTCGCCTTGAATTGTCGCATGATCATTCCAGTCATCGTGGTTATTGATGGTAAAATCATCTCGTTCTTGGCAGCCGACTTTTTCGTTGTCGACGTAGTAGCAGGCTTTGCTGGGTACTTTACCCCAGCTAATGTCAAACGCGATGATGGTTTCATTACGATCTTGGGTTTCCGGTGTTCGGTAGTTGAGCGTTACGAGAGTTGATCTCACCATGTTATTGGAAATTTCTGGCGGGTTGCTCTCTGCCTGGGCATTCATTGATAATGCAGCGGCAATTACCGTTAACGCGATTTTACTTTTGTTCATTTCATACCTTTTCTATTGTTTGGATAAATCACTTATTCTTATTGGTAACCAAATAAGGTGAGTGTTTAGTTTCCGGATGTATGGCATGGATATCACGTTAATTATTCTTAAGTTAGTTATACTTTTTGCACGGCGAGAGCGGCTTAATGTTGGTTAATGATATTTCATATAGGTTGGGTTAAGAGAGGTGTTATTAACTACATCGGTTTGTGGTCTTTTTGCTTTGACAAGAGCTTCGGAATCAGAACCCAATATCCCCACTGTTATTTAATACGCCTTATTCTGTCGAGTTTTTAGACGTTCTATAAATCTTTTAATAGCCTCTTTTACTTTAATTTACAGAAGCCTCTTTTTCTGCTTTATACGTAATTATGCGTGTATGTTTAGGAGGAGATATCACGCTTATGAGCATAAGCTTTGACGATGAAGCCCAAGAGCAATTTTACTTGCAGGGTATTTACTCATATCGGGCGGCATTTGTTATCAAAAGCGACGAATTAGTATTTGATAATATTAAATATTTGTTTTGTGAAATATTTAATGTGATCTGCGTCACACTTATTGCTCGTAGTGATTAGATTTGGATAAATGTATGTTTTATTCATTATATAGCAGGACATTATTCAGTCTTTGCTTGAAAGTAGAGGCGCATTGCCTATGAGTAATTTAGTGAAGGCCGACAGCCAGTGAAGCTAAATGAAAGGAGTCAGTGCCGAAGTAGTCGAGGTTGTCATCCTTGCTGCTGGGGTTGTTCTTAAGAGGAATAACACTGTCATCTCAGCCAGATCTGAGATGGGGAGCTACAACAAATTTGATATTAGAAACGAACGAACTATCGCTCCTATCTTGTAAAGCCTTTGTCTGTAAAACACTCCTGAACACCCTTCCTCTTTATCATTTTGATATCGTTTTACAGGAGAAATTTACGTATGGCTGATTACGGATTATTGTCCATCGTACCTGCCGTGTTAGCGCTTATACTCGCTTTTACCACTCGGCATGTTGTTTTAGCTTTAGGTGTTGCGGTAATAAGTGGCATGCTGATCCTTACCAAAGGTCACCCCGTTGATACCGCCCTGATGTTTTTGACGGACGGACCGTTTACCCAACTAGCCCAAACCAGTAATGCGCAAATTATTATTGTTATTACTATCATTTCAGGTTTTATTTATTTGGTTGAGCAAAGTGGTGGCATGTCTGCTTTTTCAACCATGGCGACCCGTTATGTTTCATCGCCGATAAAGGCGCAACTCGCGACGTGGGCGACGGGTATCGGTATATTTTTTACCGACTCAGGTAACTCGCTCATTTTAGGCCCGATGTTTGCGCCGATTTATCAAAAGCTGAAACTGAGTAAAGAGAAGCTGGCTTTTATTATTGACTCAACGTCATCTCCAATTTGTGTATTGATCCCGATTATTAGTTGGGGTGTATATTCACAAGGCTTAATTGAAAATGCTTTTGATAATATGGGGCAGCCCGTTGATGGCTTTTCTACCTTCCTGCAGGTTATTCCTTATCAGCTTTATGCCTTGCTTGCGCTGTTCAGTGTACCGGTTTACGCGGTTCTGAAAAAAGATTGGGGGCCAATGGCTGAAGCAGAGTTTAAGGCTCAACAAAGTACCGAGATTACCGCTGAGCCAGCAAACGCAAGCGCGGTTAAATCAGCTTCTATCTCGCTGATCCTGTTTCCACTATCAGTGCTGTTTGGTTCTCTAATCGTGCTGTTTACCTATAACTATCACTTACATGGTGGGATTAGCGGGCCAGTGATCCGTGCGACCTTAGGTACGAGTTACTTGATAGCATCCATTACAGCGATTGCTTATTACGCCTATACCAAAACCATGACCGCATCAGCAGCTTTTAATACTTTTGTCGCGGGTATGCAGCGTATCATGCTAATTTTGATCATCTTGCTACTTGCATGGACGCTAGGCGATATTTGTAAATCACTAGGGACCGGCGATTATATTAGCCAAGTAATGAATGACCGTTTACCGGTATTCTTGTTACCAGCTCTGATTTTTATTATCGGTAGTTTTATATCAGTGGCAACAGGCTCGTCATGGGGCACATTTGCCATTTTGATCCCGATTGCCGTGCCTGTCGCAAGTGCATTAGGTGCCGACCCTCTGATTTGTATCGGCGCAGCGCTGAGTGGCGGTATGCTAGGTGATCATTCTTCGCCGATTTCAGACACGACTATCTTGAGTTCAATGTCGACTGGTTGTGATCATGTATCGCATGTACGCACCCAGTTCCCCTATGCCATTTTGACAGGTGTAACAGCAAGCATTGGTTTCATGGTGGCAGAAATTACCCGTAGCCCGTACACCATTATCTTGGCTGGATTATTACAAGTTGCACTTATTATATTGATGGTGCGTCGTCAGGCTGCAAATAGCCCTGCAGTACCCGCTTAAAATTAAAAAGGAATTATCATGAAAACGCTATTTTGGCTCCGAGATGAAGTAAAAGTTGGAGAACACCGTACTGCGCTTACACCGAGTGGTGCACGAGATTTGATTGCTGCGGGTGCGAACGTAACCGTTGAACGGAGTACGACCCGTATCTTCTCTGATCAGGCTTATGTTGACGTAGGTTGTGAACTTGCAGATACCCATAGTTGGGTCGAAGCACCTGAGCACGCCTACATTCTTGGCCTTAAAGAGTTAGCGGAAGCCGATTTTGCACTTAAGCATCAGCATATTTACTTTGCCCATGCGTTTAAAGGCCAAGATGAAGCTCGCCAAATTTTATCTCGTTTCCAGGCTGGTGGCGGCCAGATCCTCGATCTGGAGTTTTTGCAAGATGAACTTGGCAAACGAGTGAGTGCTTTTGGTTACTGGGCAGGCTACGTGGGTGCCGCAATTGGCCTATCTGGTTTCATTCATCATTTACAGTGTAAAGATGACTACCCTGCGGTAAGCAGTTATCCAGACCGTTCTCAGTATCTTGCTGCCTTAAGTGAGCAAGTCGCAGGTTTATCAGAGCAGCCGCGCGTATTAGTTATTGGCCAGTTTGGTCGCTGTGGCCGAGGTGCTCTTGACCTATTTGCCGATCTTGGTGTTGAAGCTGATGGATGGGATATCGAAGAGACTAAAGCGGGCGGCCCATTTATAGCCATTAATGATTACGACATTTTGGTCAACTGTGCGTATCTTGCTGAAGGCACACCTCCGTTTATCACTAAAGCAAGTTTAGGTGCGTCACCACGCTTGAGCATGGTCAGTGATGTGAGTTGTGATCCGAATAATCAGGATAATCCAATTCGTATATACAGCCAATGTACCAAACTGACGAAGCCGATCATTGAGTCAGATGTTGCAGGTATCCGTGTACAGGCTGTTGACCATTTACCGACGGTATTACCAAAAGAAAGTAGTGAAGATTTTGCTGGGCAGCTATTGCCGCATTTATTGACCTTGTGTAAAGGTGAAGACCCGCAAGGCGTATGGGCTAGGGCTCGCGACTTTTACTCATCAGCATTGACCTTGGTTTCATAAAACGGGTTGATAAGAAACTGCAAAGCCGAGTGTATTGATGACACTCGGCTTTTTTGTTGATGTTAGATAAGTAATAGTTTGGCGGTACCAAGGAAAGCGAAAAAGCCCACCACATCGGTAACGGTTGTCAGAATAACCGAGCCCGCCAAAGCCGGGTCGAGTTTGAGTTTTTCCAGTGCAACTGGGATCAGAACGCCAAATAGGGCGGCGGTAATAATGTTCACTACAATCCCCACCGCGATGATGATGCCAATGGTGGGTGACTGAAACCATAAACCCGCCATCAGTCCTATTAATACCGCCCATAGCACGCCGTTGAGAAAGCCTATCCCAAATTCGTTTCGCAGTAATGACCAGCGGTTACCCGCAGTGACTTGATTTAGCGCCATACCACGGATCATCAAGGTTAAGGTTTGGCTACCCGCAATGCCACCCATCGAGGCGACAATCGGCATTAAGATCGCGAGAGCAACAACTTGAGCGATGACATCTTCAAACAAGCTGATGGTCATCGACGCAAGCACCGCAGTCATGAGGTTGATCCCCAGCCAGACCGCACGCCTTTTGGCACTTTTGGTTATAGGGGCGAATAAGTCATCCTCTTCACTCATACCAGCATTGGCCATTAAGGTGCTTTCATAATTCTCACGCATTAAGTCAAGAGCAAGATGGAGGTCAATTTCGCCGACTAAGGCTAGGTTCTCATCGACGATAGGTAAGCCAATGCGTTGGCTGTGCTCTATCGCTTCAACGGCTTCTGCTAATGAGGCGTCATCTTCTAAAACCAAGCATTCAGTATCGGCAATATTACTAAGTTTTTCGTGCGGCTCTGCTTCTATTAACTGCTGATAGTTGATTGCCCCCACGAATTTTTTACTGCGGGTAACAACATATATGGATGCAGGATAATGGTAGCCGTAACGTTCAAGTAATACTTTAGCTCGCTTAACCGAGATCCCCTGAGGCAATGAGATGACCTTCGGGTTGGCATAACGGCCGATTTGGTCTTCGCTGTATTGGTTTGCGCGGTCAAACAGTTCGAGATCTTCTTTACTCAGCAGTTCAATGGCGCGTTCAATGATTTCTTCTGGTAGCGAGTCTGCCCACTCGATCAATGACAAGTTATCGAGCTTGGCGAGGACTAAGTCGAGTTCAGCTTCACTGAGCGATTGGATCACCCACTCTCGCGTATCGGCACGCATTGCCGTTAACACGTCAACATGGTCGTTCAGTGGGAGTTGGCGCCAAAGCTCCATACGCTGATCGAGGGGAAGCGCTTCGAATAGGGTTGCGAATGCTCCAGCTTCCAACTGTTGAATTTCTGGCTCATTAAATATCTGACGCTGTAAATCGGTATCAGCGGCAGAAATTCGTTCTATTAGCAGGCTTAAGTCGATGGTGTTGCTCATGCAGTTTTCCTTGTTGCGAACGCAAGCAGCTAGCAATTCTTTAGGTTTATTGTTTTTAATTATTGAAATGCTAAGAGTATGGTTTTATGAGCAAAATAAAAAGCCAGAATAAGCATATTCTGGCTTTCATTTATACAAGGGGGAGGGGAGGTAGTCGATAACGACTTAAATGATTGCTGCGGAGCCTTGCTGATGGCGTTTTTGTAGTAACAAATTATCAAGCCCGAGCTTACCAGCACCTGATACCGCCAATGAAATCGACATCGCCAACAGCGCCAAGCCAAACTCATAGCCGCCGTTAGACATAAATAAACCGTTATCAAGGTGTACGGTAACAATAGCAACAACCATGGTTACAGCCAGTACCAATGCGGTTGGGCGAGTTAGCAAGCCAACTAGAATAAATAGACCACCAAAGAATTCGGCACCACCAGCCATCAGTGCCATCAGAAATCCTGGTTCAAGACCAATGGATGCCATCCACTTGCCTGTGCCTTCAAGACCATGCCCACCAAACCAGCCAAATAACTTTTGAGCGCCGTGTGCCATGAAGATGATACCTGCAGGGATGCGTAACATCAGTGGTGACCATGATGATGCGGATGAAAGTGTCTGTTTAACCAATGTATTGCTCATAACGTTTTCCTTTTGGGCCGAACTCGTCCATAAGTGCAGACGGCGATTAAAAGTAGTTTTTCTGTATTATTTAAAGCTAGTGTAAGAAGGTGGCGATAAAATGAACATCACCTATTGTTGAGTATGTTGTTCTAAATATTCGAATGAACCTTTACACTGATTTAAATTCATTGACTTATGAGCTTATGGAGTGGCGATGAATCGTAAAGATATGCACGGGATATTGGCGTTTTTACGTCACGCTGAACAATTAAAAAATACGCTGAGAAATGCTTATACCAGTGATGGCCGTCAGGAGAGTACAGCAGAGCATACGTGGCGATTGTGCTTGATGGTAATGGTGTTTGAAGATGCATTGCCAGACATTGATCACTCGCGGTTGATGAAGATGTGTGTGATCCATGATTTGGGTGAGGTGATTTCAGGTGATATTGCTGCGGTTGACCAAGACCCAAACATTGATAAGTCGGTGCAAGAGCGCGCGGACTTATTAACGCTGATGAAACCACTACCTGCCCATTTGCAAGTAGAGATGCTAGAGCTGTGGGATGAATATGAACAGGCTGAGAGCCCCGAAGCGAAAATAGCGAAGGGGTTAGATAAGCTGGAAACAATGATCCAGCATAATCAGGGGCTGAATGCAGTCGATCTCGATTATGATTTTAACTTGAGTTATGGCAAGCAATATACTGATCAATCACCACTGTTGGCTGCAATTCGGGATATCGTGGATGAAGACACCCAGCGGCATGCGACTCGCCAACGAGTTAACCGTTAATCTCTGCTGCTTCGACTGATGGGGGAAGAGTTTATAACATGTTGGGTAAAAGCTTTGATTACAGGGTTCGCGAGCCGATTTGCAGGGTAGACCAGCGAAACAGGTAAAGCTTCCAAGCAAAAGTCATTGAGAACAGTGACTAATTGGCCACTATCAAGGTAGGGCTGTACGATGAACCTTGGTAATTGGGCAAAGCCATGGCCGAGAGTCGCAAACTCGGCAACGAGATCCCCTTGGTTTACTTCAAGTACTGTGTTGATGCTAACTTGGTGCTCTTTACTATTATCCAGATATTTCCACTTACCAGGCTGACGATTTGAACTATCAGCAATACAAGGCAGGGTCATGAAATCCTTTGGGTCTGAAGGTAGGCCGTGTTGCTGGATCAGGGCTGGACTTGCAACAAACAGAATTTCCATTCGATCAATCTTTCTTGCTACCAATGATGAATCTGCTAGCTCTCCAACTCGCACAGCAATATCAACGCCTTCTTCGACTAAATTGACATAGCGGTTCACCAATAACCAAGACAGGGTGACATCTGGATGTTGATTTAAAAATTCACTGATCTGTTTTTGTACTCCGAGTCGGCCAGAATTAGCGGGTGCCGTAAGCCTTAGGTGTCCGGCAATGCGTTGTTGCCTTTCATAGGCACCGGCTTCAAGGGCATCGAGCTTGGCGATAACGGCTTTGAACTCATCAAGATAGTATTGACCTTCTGCGGTAAGGTTCATGGCGCGGGTGGTACGATAGAGTAACTGGCAGTTGAAGTGCTTTTCTAGATCACTCACCTGTCTGCTGACAGCGGAGGTGACGATATTCAGCTGCCTAGAAGCTTCGCTGAAACTATTACATTCAACGACCGTAAGAAAAGTGCGCATGGCTTTGATCAGATCTATTTTTCTTTCCATAAGAAAAGTGATTTCATTTTAAGGTTATTTTTCTATTTTAAGCACAAAGCTAAGCTAACTCCAACGTCACAAGATGACAAAACAGATGACTTAGGAGCTCAACATGAAAATTCTTCTTATTGGTGGAAATGGCACTATTGGTAAAGCGGTTGCACAGCATCTGTCGAACCAGCATGAGTTGGTGATAGCCGGATACTCTTCTGGCGATGTGACGGTAGATTTAGGCTCTGCCGAATCTATCCGCAATATGTTCGACCAAGTTGGTCAAATTGATGCGGTTATTTCGACGGCGGGCCAGGCCAGCTTTGCTCCATTGCATGCTTTATCCGACGCTGACTATCAGCTGGCACTGCAAAATAAACTAATGGGCCAAGTCAACTTGGTACGTATTGGTCGTGAATATGTGATGAAAGGTGGTTCCATCATACTCACTTCGGGTGTGCTATCTCGTCAGCCGATACCGGGTAGCGCAGCAATCAGTATGGTTAACGGAGCACTGGAAAGTTATGTAAAAGCAGCAGCTTTGGAGTTAGATGAACTAAAATTAAATGTAGTTGCGCCAGTGTTCGTTAAGGAAACAATGGCTATGATGGGTATGGATACAGAAAGTGGTGTTTCCGCTTCCGATACGGCGAAAGCTTATGTTGTTGCGGTTGAAGGCAATATGCATGGGCAGACGCTCGACATCACTGACTATATCTAATATCTATCTGTTTCAGTTACAGGTCATCTTCTTGTGTATTGATAGGAGTGACCGCCAACTTATATCGATAGGTATAAGTTTGACTCGCTAATTGTGTCTTTCTTTTAGACATACTTTTTCGCTCAGCGTTATGCTGGGCTTTTTTGTATCTATTGAAAATGGAATTCGGTACTAGAGCGCCTTATACCGTATATCAGCATAATAAATTTCGTTTTAACCTGTCGGCACACCTAGCCGAAGAAGAGCCTTTCAGGTATGGCAAACTAGAAATAATGCATATTATTTAAAACTGCCCGTTTAGAACGAGCGGCTTTCTAGAGGCGACTTGAGATAAAGTGTAATTATTTGCGCTCGATAGCTTGGCGGGTAACGCCATTATTTTGCTGTAGAAGGGCTCTTGCTTCTTCCGTCGTCGCATCTGTTAATAGCATAACAATGGCTGTTTTACAGTGGCCACCACATGCGTCAAGTGCTGCTTCGGCCTGCTCTCGGCTACAGTCGGTTGCGGTCATAACAATGTTTTTTTGACGTTCAACCAGTTTTGCGTTGGTTGCTTCAACATCGACCATGAGGTTGCCGAACACCTTACCAGTTCGGATCATCGCGCCCGTTGTCAGCATATTAAGCACCAGCTTTTGTGCGGTACCAGCTTTAAGTCGTGAAGAGCCTGTCACAACCTCTGGCCCAACTACAGGGGTAATGGCTATATCGGCCGCTTTCACCATCTCACTATTAGGATTACAACTGATGCAAGCGACAGTTGCACCAATGCTTCGAGCATAAGCCATGGCGCCGAGTACGTAGGGTGTACGGCCACTCGCAGCAATGCCTACGACCACATCGTTATTTGTTAAGGCCAGATCTTGCAGATCTTGAGCGCCCATTTCGTGGTTGTCTTCTGCATTTTCAACCGCGCGAAGAATGGCTCTATGTCCACCAGCGATTAATCCGACAACTTGCTCTGGCTTGCTACCGAAAGTCGGGGGGCACTCACTGGCATCAAGAATACCCAATCGACCAGAGGTACCTGCACCTGTATAAATGAGCCTGCCACCATTTAAGAAGGCTGCTGCAATTGCATCAACGGCAGTTGCGATAGCAGGAAGTGTTGCTTCAACAGCAAGTGCAACTTTTTTATCTTCGTTATTGATCACCTGCAACATTTCAAGGGTCGGCAAAGTATCAATATGTTCACTAGATGGGTTACGGCTTTCAGTAACCAATTTGTTCAGGTCGATGTTCATGGGGATACCTGTTTAAGCAGTCTATAAGCCAATCATATCATTGTTCTAATTGAGTATAAGTTGCATTTTGTCTCTATGTTTGTAAATGGTTTTAATATATGATGTATTTAGACGTAATTTTAATGACGATATTGATTWAAAAAAGGAAGACAAAATGAGCTTTAAAATGACATTTATTGTTATGTTGACCCTAGCACTCTCGCTTTCGATGCTAGCACCACTATTGATTTTGGCTTGATAAATTAGTCTTTATTGTTTGAGGAAGCAGGCAATTGCTTGCTCCTTCTTTGACTGATAAAACAGTGGCTTAATACCCAGGCGGCTTTTTATATTATTCGTCCTTGTGTTTATGACACGAGATTGACAAACCCCACTTTTCTCTTCGTCATGATCTGCGTTCATTAAAATAAATAATAAGTCGTAGAACGCATACCATGGCAACTCGAAACACACCGATACTTTTACTCAAGACTGGCATTATTGCTTCAAGCCTTTTTCTCATGGCTTGCGGTGGCTCAAGCAGTAGTGATGAGGGAGCATTACCTCCTGATGACTCGAATGGTAATCCCGTTACGCTTCCTGTGCCTGAACCTGAAGTCCCCGTCGACGATGGGTTGATTAATGTTGATGGTGAAGTGTTCTCGAACCTGACAGAGGCTCAAGCTGCGATCAAGGCTGGTAGCTTAGTGGTATTTGGTAAAGGGGTTTATTCTCAAGGTCTTTATATCGGCCATGATGATGTAACAGTACAGGGCAGTACCGGTACGCATTTTAAAGAGGCGACCATTCAAGGCAAAGCGACCTTCGTCGTCAGTGGAGATGATGTAAGTATTGAAGGTATTGAGTGTAGCGGTGTGTCAGTGCCTGACGAAAATGGTGCCTGTGTTCGCCAGCAAGGCCGAGATTTAACCCTAAGCCATGTTTATTTTCATGACAGTGAACAAGGGGTTTTATCTTCAACCGGTACGGGCAAGCTTACCATTGAGTACAGTACGTTTGATAAACTGGGTAAAGCTGGGCAGGCTCATGCCGTATATAGCCAAAATGACAGCCTAGAGATTCGCTACAGTAAGTTTTATAGCTCTAAAGATCAGGGGCACGAAATAAAAAGCCGTGCGGCTGAAACCTTGATTGAATATAGCGAGATCGCCTCATTATCGGGTGTGGATAGCCGTTTAGTCGATGTACCGAATGGCGGAAAGCTGACTATCCGTGACAGTGTGTTAGAGCAAGGTCCTAATACCTCAAACTATCAGCTGGTGGGATATGGACTTGAAGGCATGAAAGACAGTTATTCTCATACGATCGTGCTGGAAAATAATATTGTATTGATGGAAAGAGTAAACGGAAATGTGTTTTTAGGTTTACCGTCAGATGCATCCGGCATTGATATCTCAATCACAAGTAATGATTTTATTGGTCGCAAGTTCAATGACCAAGGCGAACATGATATTGAAGCTAAGAATGATTTATACCTAGACCGTCCGAGTTATGGCCTCGGTCCCTTTCCTGAATTACCGAGTATTGGCTTGTAATAACGCCGACGAATAGAAGCATGCCTTTTTATTGAAGGCATGCTTTGGTTTAGATGTTTATCAGTGACACCTTATAACTCACAAGTCTTTCATCAGTACTTCGAACTCTTCCGTGGCTTGGGTTATAAGGACATTTAATTCTTCAGCGTCTCGATTATCGAGAGAAAGATGCCATTGCTTATTCACTTTAGGATCAACCCCTACAAGGGTGGTCATCGCGCCCGAACACTTGAACGTTAGATCATCAAATTCCGCTGAATGGTGTTGTTCAGACTCAATGATATCAATGTCTAACTCCCCAATAGGGTTAATGTGGATATGCGCGTGGTAGTGGTTAGTTCCTTGCAGTAAAAAATTTCGATGTGTTTTGATCATGTCTCTCTCCTTAGCCATGTTAGGGAGCCTACCCATTAGTCTAGAAAAGAAATATCGCACCATTTATGAATCTGATTGCAATGTTGATTTTGGTCAAAAAACAATCAACTTTAATTGATTCTCGACATGTTTTATTAACCTTAGAACGAAGCAATTTTTATTTAGTGAAAGTAGGTTGAATGTAGATATCTAACATTAAGCGAGTTATTGTCTCTTGACCTGTCTAAAGCTTTATAGTTTAGGGTGTATACCTGAGGTGAAGATTGATGTATCGAATTTCTGAGTTAGCCAATAGGGTTGGTTTATCCCGCTCAACCCTGTTGTATTACGAGAAGTTGGGGCTAATTAAAGGGACTCGACTGGCAAATGGCTACCGTACGTACAGCGATAAAGATGTTCAACGGTTGAGGCTTTTACAACAGTTGCATGCTGGTGGACTGACTCTAAAAGAATGTCAGGCCAGTCTTGAGGCTAAGATAGATCGCAAGCTGTTGCTAAACCGTATGAGTCAGTTAGATGAAGAAATTGCCCAAAAGCAACAATCTCGAAACCTACTAGCAGCGATGTTGGGTGAGTCGGAAATGAAGACATGGCACCAATCTTTGGAGCAAACAGCCCCAGACGCTCACTTCGCTTGGTTATTAAAACAAGGCTTTAATGAAAAAGAAGCGTTGAGACTTAAATGGTTGTCTAAAGATATGAACGAACACGAACAATATATGGCTGACTTTAATATCATTTTTGATGGTTTAAAGCGTTGGGGCCCCGGCTCTGAAGCAGAGACAGTAAAAGCATTAGGTAAAATTCCATTTACTCCGAAAGCTATTTTAGAAATAGGCTGTGGTAAGGGGATCGCGACCACTGTTTTGGCGCATCACTCTTCTGCAAATATTATGGCAATCGACAATCATCAACCCGCATTGGATCACCTTGCTGAGGTTGCAGCTGATGCTGGTTTGGCTGCTCGAGTGGCAACCAAATGTGCCAGCATGACAGACTTACCTTTTGATGCCGCCAGTTTTGATGTCATTTGGGCTGAAGGTTGCGCTTATATCATGGGGGTGACAAATGCCCTCAAGCAGTGGAGTCCGTTGCTCAAGGATAACGGCGTGCTGGTGGTCAGTGATTTAGTTTGGCACACAGATGCCCCAAGTGCAGACAGACTTGCCTTTTGGCAGAAAGAATACCCAGACATGACGACGGTGGATGAGCGGATTGCTCAAGCCCAAGCAGCGGGCTATCAAGTGCTTGATAATTTTACCTTGAGCGATGATGCGTGGAAAGCGTACTTCGAACCACTGCAGCAGCGGGTCGATGGATTAAAAGAAACCATGACAGAATCGCAAGCCATAAAAGATATTCAAGTCGAACTCGATATCTATCATCAAGGTTTTGAGCAGTTTGGTTATCAAGTGTTTATATTGCAAAAAGTCAGTTAGACGCGATAGCCCAGTAAACACGATAAGCGAGCCGTTTGTTTAGGGCTTAATATTCACAAATGGATATTAAGCCCATTAAGCGAAGTGGCGGCCTTAATTAATGCGTTTCAATTCCTAATTTTATCCATTCCCACCGATGCTGAACTTCACGCACTTTTTGGTTGAGGATAATGTCCCGAATATCGTGAACAAATTGTTCAAGCAATTCGCCAGACTCCCCCTTACGGCAGATAACAGCCAGTTGACGGGTAATACTCGGTGCTGGCATTGGTATGCAGTCGAGTTGATCAAGCAGGGTAAGTTGGCGTGCTAAGAACGTCGGTGTCGTGATCGACCAGCCAAGACCTTGTGCGACCAAACCAAGTACGTTGTCGGCACGATCAAGCGAGAATTGTTTGTTAACGTTGATATTGCGCCACCTTAACCAGTTATTGGTTTGAGTGCCCGTTGGCGTCCAATTTTCATAACCTATATACGGCTTGTTACGAGCGAGCTCTGTAATCGTGCTTTGTTCCCAATCTTTAGGTGTCACTATTACGTACTGCTCACTGAGTAATGGCAGCATTGCCAATTCTTGGGGAATATCTTGGTTAGACATTGTGATAATGATATCGCTCTTTCCTGCCTGTAAAGACGCTAATAGCTCGGGGGCAGTCCCTGTGATTTGGTGAATGTGTGCGACTTTAGGCTGCATGTATTTGAGCAATTCGATACCCGCCAGTTGCGTGACAGAATCGACCATCCCTATGCGTAACCTTGGCAGTTTTCCTGTTTCGAGTGAATGCATCCAGTCTTGGAGCTTTTTGGATTCCACCAACAGTTTACTGCCTTGCTCATAAAGTTCTCGACCTGAGATAGTCAGCTGGATCGGACGCTTGCTTCGATCAAGGAGTTTGCTTTCAAGTGCTTGTTCTAAGCTTTGCACCAGCTGTGAGACCGCCGATTGGGTCTGATTAAGTTGCTTCGCTGCTTGGCTAAACGAGCCTGACTCAACCACGGTAATGAAAGCGCGTAGTTGGCGGAGATCGAAGGCAAGACTGTCCATATAAAACCAATACTATAAGTTAAACTAATAGTGTTAATTATAATATCCACTGCTTATAAAGTACCGATCTACCTCAACTTTTCCTTTTATATCCTGAAATACAATTGCTGCAATTGAATACAGTTGTGGAATAGAGCAATGAGAAAAGAATTTGATGTATTAGGTGAAATGATTTTATCGGACGATGCTTATTATGGCATCCAGACCCAAAGAGCATGTGAAAACTTTGCCGTGTCTGGTCGTACAGCAATCGATGTGCCCCATTACATTTGGTCGGTTGCCGCGATTAAGCAAGCAGCCGCGAAGGCGAACTGCAAAATCGGCGCGCTTGATAAGACTATTGCGGATGCGATTGTTCAGGCTTCCCAAGAAGTGATGGATCAGCGCTTTAACGACTATTTCCCAATCGATATTTTCCAAGGTGGTGGCGGTACGTCTACTAACATGAACGCGAATGAGGTTATTGCCAATCGCGCTAATGAAATTCTTACTGGCAATAAAGGCTACGATGTTGTCCACCCCAATACTCACGTCAATATGGGTCAATCAACAAATGATGTGATCCCAGCGGCAATGAAAATGACCTGCCGTTTGAATATGCATCATTTGATCGCAGAAGTCGCCGCACTAGAGGCAATGCTAGAGCAGAAAACCCAAGCCTTTGAACATGTAGTCAAATTGGCAAGAACTTGCCTACAAGATGCTGTGCCAATTACGCTTGGGCAACAGTTTAGTGGTTATTTGCATCAGGTTCGTCGTTTGAACCAATCGTTGAAAGCGGCTAACCAGCATACGTTGGATTTACCGCTGGGAGCGACGGCGGTTGGTACTGGTCTTTCAACCCACGAAGGGTACTTAGAGCAAGTTTACATTGAACTGCAAGCAATAACCGATGAAGTGTTTGTGGCTGAGGATAATTTCTTCGATGGCTTGCAAAATGGTGATGCTTATTTAGAAGTTGCCGCTCAAATTAAAAAATTAGCCACCTTTTTGTCGAAGATGGCGACTGACTTTAGAATTCAAGGCAGTGGCCCTCGTGCTGGGTTTAACGAATTATTTATCCCTGCGGTGCAGCCGGGTTCATCTATCATGCCCGGAAAAATTAACCCAGTAATGCCAGAGCTGATTAATCAAATCGCTTATCAGGTTATCGGTAATGATGTGGCAATCACCATGGCGGTTGAGGGCGGTGAGCTCGATTTGAATGTGTGGGAGCCTGTGATCATCAAGGCGCTGTTTGAATCATGCACGCTACTGACCAATGCTATTCCACTCTTTGTCGATAAGTGCTTAAAAGATTTACAGCCTAATGAAGCCGTTTGTCGCGAATATGCAGAAAGAAGTACGGCGCTTGCCACCGTTATCGCCACTTTGTTTGGCTATAAGGTAGGCAGCCACATTGCCGTCCGCGCATTTGAGGAAAACCGCACTGTGCGTGAAGTGGTGCTGGACGAGAAATTATTGACGCCAGAGCAAGCGGATTACTTGCTAGACCCAATGGTGATGACCGATCCGAAAAACAGTGCAGCGGCGGTCAAACGTTATCAACAAGAAACCAAAACGCTGCCAGCATCTGCAGAGGTAACGGCATGATGAGCAGTGAGCCACTACTACGCCAGATCGCCCGTTGGTGTGTCAATTTACAGTGGCAGGCGATCCCTGAACCCGTTGTCGATTTAACCCGAATCGCGTTGACCGACTATGTTGCTGTAACCATTGCTGGTAGTGAAATGCCTGTTGCTCGAAATATTCAAGCGTTTGCCGCCTCGAGGGCAGCTCAGGGTAAATGCAGTGTATTTGGCACGACACATACCAGTAATGCGGCTTATGCCAGTTATGCCAATGGTGCAGCTTCCCATGCATTGGACTTTGATGATGTGAGTTGGGCAACCATTGGTCACCCAACGGTTACGGTCGCCCCTGCAGCGTTTGCTGTTGCCGAGGAGCATGGATTAAGCGGCAAAGATATTATGCGAGCCTATATTGCTGGTGTCGAAGCTCAGCATCAAATTGCTCGCTGGTTGATGCCAACGCTATCCGAACAAGGCTGGCACACTACCCCGACAATTGGTGTTTTCGGGGCAACTGTTGCCGCAGGTCTGTTAATGGGGTTAGACGAAGAGGCTCTTACACATGCCTTAGCCATTGCAGCATCTTCTGCTTCCGGTGTTAGGGGGAATTTTGGTAGTCAAACTAAAGCAATGCATGCGGGGTTAGCCGCGTTCAATGGGGTTAATGCGGCTGAACTTGCGCAGATTGGTGTTACCGGGCAGCCAAATGTCATCGAAGCTGCTGATGGCTTTGGTCAATGCTTTGCTCAATGTACCGATTTAACCCATGTTGAGGTAACACTGGGTAAGCAGTGGGATTTGTTAGAGCAGGGTTTGGTGTTTAAACAATACCCATGCTGTAGCGGAAGCCATCCTGCGATTGATTGCTGGGATGAACTGTTAAATCAACGGCAACTTGGCCTTGATGATATCGAGTATATCCAAGTAGGTGTCAGTTTACTTGGACCGCGAGAGCTGGTGTGTAGCCAACCACAAAATGTGATTGAAGCGAAGTTCTCTATGCAATATGCATTGGCTGCACGTTTGATCTACGGCGAGGTCGGGCTGGGTGTTTTCTCCGATCTGAATGTGCAGGATGAGCGTGTTCAAACCCTCATGTCACAAATACACATGCGCGTAGATCCTGAGCTAGAAAAGCTTGGGTTTATCGGCACGGCACCCGTGAAAATTCATGTGTATTTAAAGTCGGGTGAAACATTGTTTATCGAAAATGATTTAGCGAAAGGTAATCCAGAGAAACCGCTATTACTTGCCGACATACAACAGAAATTCACCGCTTGTGTTTCCCCGAAAATGAGCCCTCAAAAATGCCGTCAATGGTTAACGGTGTTAGGGGATTTTGAAACGGCCAACAGTGCTGACATTTACGAACTCCTGAATCAATAACAGGAGCGGAGGTATTCAATGATTATTATCCATACGTGTTTACTCTTAGGCGCCATTATTCTTGCAGCTCGCCTTGGCGGGATTGGTGTCGGTCTTGCTGGTGGTTTGGGAATGGCGATTGCGGTCTTTGGCTTTGGCTTGCCGCCGGGTGATATTCCGGTCGCTGTTATTTTGATTATTATGTCGGTGATCTTGGCATTGTCGGTGATGCAGCAAGCGGGGGGGATGAGCTACATGGTCAGTGTCGCTGAGCGTATGCTGCGTAACCATCCTAGACATATCAATATTTTAGCGCCAGCAACCACGTTTGTATTAACGACCTTAGCGGGGACGGGCTATACAGCAATGTCGGTATTGAACGTTATTCAGCAGGTTGCTAAAGAAAACGGGGTACGCCCAAGCCAACCGCTAAGTTCTGCGGTCGTCGCTTCACAAATTGCGATTACGGCTTCCCCTATTTCAGCAGCGACTGCGGCGATGTATGTGGTCGTTGAACAAATGGGCGTTAGCTTTGGTACAGCGTTAAGTGTGATTATGCCTGCGGCTTTGTTTGGCACCATTGTGGCCTCGTTTGTTGCAAGCCGTCAGGGCTGTGAACTGAAAGATGATCCTATTTTCCAAGAGCGAGTTGAAAAAGGCTTGGTGAATTTCACCCCAGAACAGCAAAAACACCAAGAACCATCAAAAGAGGCAAAATATTCGGTATGGCTGTTTTTGAGCGGCGTTGTCTTCATCGTTACCTTGCTGCTGTTCAAACCTTTACTGGGGCACAATCTAGGCTCACAAGATATCATTGTGATCGTTATGCTGTTGGTTAGCTTTATTATGGCGATGGCCTGTAAAGTGCCATTAACGTCTATCAAGAAAGCGCCTATTTTTGCTGATGGTGCGGAAAGCTTGGTGGTGATCCTCGGTATTGTTTGGTTAAGCTCGACAATTATCGGTGTTTATATTCCTGATATTAAATTAATTGCGGGCGATGTCCTTGCCAATTACCCAGCACTGTTGGCTATTGTATTCTTTGGAACATCTGCATTGCTGTTTAGCCAAGGGGCCACCAGTGCGTTGTTGATCCCTATCGCGGCTTCTCTTAGCGTCGATCCTGCCACGATTCTGGCAAGCTTTGTGGCGGTGAGTGCCTTGTATATGACAAACATTTATCCAACCACGGCATTTGCGATTGCGACTGACGATACAGGGTCTTTCCTTAGTCGTCGTTGGAACGGATCTTACATTATCAATCACCCATTCTTCTTACCAGGAATGCTAGGTATCGTTGCTGCCGTACCGTTTGGTTTTGTGTTGGCGAGTATGTTGGTTTAGTGAAGTAGATTGAGCCGACTGGCTCAGCGAGGAAAGTCCCAGCAATATCATTGCTGGGCTTTTTTGTTCGTTGGACTGATGGATTCATTCCATCAGAGTGTTATCAGGGGTGAACGAGATCAGCTCTCGTTGCCGAAGTTGCAGTAGATGAAGCAAGCGGCTCCAGAGATCAGAGTTGTGAGTGAAAAAATAACAAATCCCATACGTTTCTCCCTTCAGGCTCAGAATACTAAATAACTTCAAAACACGTATTATCATTATCACGGTTGATAAGGTGGAAACATCAATTTTGATGGATTTTCATCAATGATTCGTTGTCGCTCACAGATCACGATATTTTACACTAATGTTAGTGGCGATATTTGCCCCCTAGAAGCATTTTACGTTGATTAGTGGCTGGATGATGAAATCAATCTACTGCTTGTCAATGGTTCGGTGATTCACTAGAGAGCCATTTCATTGGCCGAGCGTGGAGACTATCTCAAACGCAACCTTCACCGCCTCTTCTATCAACAAGCTATCTGGGGTCGTGATATACGAAACGGTAAAAGTGAGGGGATTGGGAGTCCACTCTGAATCGATAATTCTCAGGCGGCCGTTTTCGAGCTGCTCTTTGATGACCTCCTTGGGTAAGGTGGCAACCCCAACACCGCTTTCGACCAGTTTAACACTGGCAGAGAGAGCACTGACTGAGTAGTACTGTGGGTGGATTTTCTGTCCGGTAAAATGGCGGTTTATTTCGTGGTACGGCACTGTATTTCTGGCATAGGTGATAATCGGCCAGCGGGTAAAGCTATGGGTCTCAGCCGGCTCATTTAAACCAAGTGAGGGGCTAGCAACCCAGTATAAAGGATACTCACATATTACTTTATTGATCACTGACGGCTCAGAAATGGGGCCAAGGAGAATGGCGATATCAATATTATGCGCCATCAGCTCTTTGCTTAGGTTCACTGTTGCATCAACAATCAACTCAATTTCAACATCAGGGTATTTTTCATTAATACTTGTCAAAAATTCAGGTAGCCAAGTGTGTACCAGTGTTTCTGATACACCAATGCGGAGTAAGCCAGAAAGGGCGCTGGCTGCGTCGGCTTTATAACAAAGTTGCGCTGTACTATTGAGGATATTTTCCGCTAAAGGGAGTAATTCTCGTCCCTTTGCTGTCAATGTGACGCCGCCTTTTTCTCGATTAAACAGCGTTGTATTAAGCGTGTGCTCTAGGTTGGTAATACGGGTTGAAATGGCGGGCTGGGTTGTACATAAGTGTTCAGCAGCTTGGCGAAAGCTGCCTAAATTGGCAATCCAGACAAACGTTTCAAGCTGTTTTAGGTTCAACATCACAGACCCTTCCCTTATTCCTTTAAGGTATCGATAGCCGTTATTTTATGGCTACATAAATTTTTTTTATCAATATACGCAAAAAATCACGAATAGACATTATCTAAATAAGCCGTATTGTTACTTAGCGTTAACATATTAATTACCAAGGGATGGCATTATGACTGCGTCAGTATCACAACTTCCTCTTCCTGCATTACGTCAACGTATTCGTGAAAATGCATTTACCGACTCGACCAGTGGTTTAGCAAAGGGATATTTGCAAGCCAACCTTGTGATATTGCCGGCTGAGTGGGCGAATGAATTTTTGCTATTTTGCCAGCGTAATCCAGTTGCTTGTCCATTGATCGGAATGACTGAACCCGGTGCTAAAAATTTGGCTGAGATTGGCCTAGATATCGATATTAGTCGTGATGTGCCTGAATACCATGTGTTCTACGATGGTCAGTTTGAGCTTGCGACACCGGATTTAACTCAGCATTGGCGTGATGATTTGGTCACTTTCGTTTTGGGTTGCTCGTTCTCTTTTGAAGAAGCAATGCTTCAGACTGGCCTAAGTGTTCGTAACATTGACCAGCAATGTAATGTCTCTATGTACGATACCAATATTGCCTGTCAGCCCGCAGGGCGATTTCATGGCAACATGGTGGTATCGATGCGTCCGTTCACACCTGCTGATGCTATTCGTGCAATACAGGTGACCACTCGCTTCCCTAAAGCCCACGGTGCCCCCGTTCACTTTGGTACGCCAGATGCGATTGGTATTGAAGACATTAATATTCCAAATTATGGTGACCCGGTAACGATAAACCCGCAGGAAGTACCGGTGTTTTGGGCTTGCGGTGTTACTCCGCAAAACGTCATGCGCAACAGCAAGCCACCGCTGTGTATTACGCATGCTCCAGGCAAGATGCTGATCACCGATCGGCTGAATAACGAATTTGCATTCCTGTAAGGCGAAACCAAGGAGAACGTCATGAAAATTAACTGTGATATGGGTGAGAGCTTTGGCCTTTGGCAGTTAGGCTGCGATGAGCAAGTGATGCCTTATTTGGATATGGCTAATATCGCCTGTGGTATGCATGCGTCTGATCCTGTGGTGATGAAGAAAACCGTACAGTTAGCCAAGCAGCATGGTGTCATGATTGGTGCACATCCGGGTTACCCCGATCTACAAGGTTTTGGCCGTCGTTTTATCGCTATGGATAAAGACGAGCTGGCCGCGTTTTTTATTTATCAGCTTGGTGCGCTACAGGCGATTTGCCAGAGTGAATCGGTGACGCTTAGTTATGTGAAACCCCATGGCGCACTGTATAACGCGATGATGAAAGATGACGACGTTTTTCTCGCGCTGCTCTCTGCACTTAATCAGTACAATGCTGATCTTCCGTTGGTTGTCATGGCCGTTCCGGATCACCGGAGGTATCAAGATCTAGCGGCAACTTACGATATTCAGCTTTGGTTTGAAGCGTTTGTCGATAGAGCCTATGACGACAGCGGACGTCTTACCCCGCGCTCAGTATCAGGCTCAAGCCTTACGACGATTGAGCAAATTGAGCAGCAGGCTTTAATGCTGATTGAAGAGCAAGCGGTGATCTCGCTGTCGGGAAAGAAAATTGCCATTCATGCCGATACCTTATGCATTCATGGTGATGGACCATTATCGCTGCCAACGGCGCAAGTTCTGAGTGCGAGGTTAAATCGCCAATGAAGATCTCTGCAGTAAATGAAAACACGTTGATGGTGTATTTTTCGGATACGGTCAGCCCTGAAACGGCTGAGCAGATCGCGGCAGCAATTCCTGTCATCCGTGAGCAGTTAGGCTTGTATGTGGTTGATATCGTACCTTCATATACTTCGATATTAATTAGCTTTGACTTGATCACCATCGGGCTTCGCGAATTTAACCTGCGCTTGCAGCAGGTTCTGATTGAATGTAGCCGTGCTTCGCTATCTGCGAATCAGGCAAGGTGCATTGAACTGCCTGTTTATTATGGGCCTGAAGTTGCGCTGGATGCGCAAGAGATCTGCCACCATACCGGCTTGTCGTTTGATGACGTCGTTAATATTCATGCATCTGCAACATACCGTGTTTATGCGATTGGCTTTGCGCCGGGCTTTGCGTATTTAGGTAATACGGATAAACGGATAGAAATTCCCCGCAAACAAACACCTCGTTTGAAAGTACCAGCCGGAAGCTTGGCTATCGCAGACCGGCAAACGGCTATTTACCCGAAGCAGTCTCCGGGGGGGTGGCAGATTATTGGTCGAACACCCATTAGTTTGATTGATTACCAACGTGAGAATCTAACGGTGTTTGAAATGGGGGCACAAGTGTCATTTACGCCTATCGATAGGGCGACATTCCTAGACATGGGTGGGGTACTGCTGCCAGAAGAAATCGCGATGGACAGGGAGGTGGCATGACGCTACGAATTTTAACCGCTGGCCCGTTGAGCCTACTGCAAGACCTTGGCCGGTTTGGCCATCAGTCTATCGGGGTGAGTACTGGCGGGCCAATGGATGAACATGCGTTCTTATGGGGTAATCGCCTGCTAGGTAACGACCGTAATGCGGCACAAATTGAGATTGCGATGGGGCAGTTCAGCTGTGAATTCTATGCCGAAACCACCATTGCTTTAACGGGCGCTGATATGGCGGCCACATTGAATGGCCGGCCTATTGCCTTTTGGCAGTCTTATCCGGTTCGTCAAGGCGACCAGTTAGCACTGCGAGGAGCTCGTTCTGGGATGCGGGCATACCTTGCTGTTCAAGGCGGGTTCAAGGTGCCTACCCCCCTCAATAGCTGTGCGACTGTCATTCGGGATGAGCTAGGCGGCCTTCAAGGCGTAGGTGAAAAGCTGAATGCCAAGGACTTTATCCGGTACTCGGTGAGTCAACCAATGGCGACTAAGCAAGTACTGCCCCAGTTTATTCCGCAATATAGCCAACAAGTGACACTGGAAGTGATCCCCGGTTATCAATATGACCTATTTACACCAGAGCAACGCCAGCGATTTTTCAATGCGAGTTATACCCTAACACCGCAGATGGATAGGATGGGGTGCCGATTATCTGGTGAAGCCATCGAATGCCAAAAGCGTAACTTGATCTCGGAAGGGATCGCCCTTGGCGCTATCCAGATCCCTGCAGATGGGCAGCCGATTGTCTTACTACGAGATAGGCAAACCATTGGCGGTTACCCGAAAATCGGTTGTGTTACAGCCAAAGGGCTGAGCCAACTTGCGCAATGCCAGCCGGGGGCTGAAATTCGGTTTGTTGAAAAAGATCTCTATGAAGCAGAGGCGGAACGTGCGATTCAACAGCAGTTTTTTCACGGCTACGTCGGGAAAAAATGGATACAAGAACAAACCTTAGTCGGGTAATGTTCATCAAATTATGGAAGAAGCAGCATTCGGATAGTCGCTGCAGAGTAACAATTACAGGAGTTATACATGTCTACAGACAAAGTGATACAGCAACCGGCGAGTGACTCGATCTCAAAGCCGTCAGCTAAAGGGGGCTTTAACTGGTCATTGATCATGGGCGCTGCTTTTTTGATGGCGACCTCTGCAGTTGGTCCGGGATTCCTTACTCAAACCACCGTCTTTACTCAAACACTTGGCGCCAGTTTTGCTTTTGTTATCTTGGTGTCGATCATTCTTGATATCGGCGCTCAACTGAACATATGGCGGGTAATTGTTGTCTCGAAAAAACGTGCTCAAGACATTGCAAATGATCTTTTGCCCGGTTTAGGTTTTGCCATTGCAGGTACTGTTGCATTGGGGGGACTGGCATTTAATATCGGTAACTTAGGCGGTGCTGGTATGGGAATGAACGTCTTATTTCCGGGGATCACGCCAGTAGCAGGTGCAGCGATTAGTGCGGTGATTGCGATCAGTATCTTTTTATTAAAAGATGCTTCGAAAGTGATGGACCGATTTACCATCGTGATGGGTGGTTCACTGATAGTGATGACGTTATACGTTTTGTTTTCGACTTCGCCACCTGTTGGTGAAGCGCTGTATCGCTCTGTTTGGCCAGAGAAGCTTAATGTGTTGGCTATTGTTACTTTGGTTGGTGGTACCGTTGGCGGCTACATCACATTTGCGGGCGCACACCGATTGATCGATGCTGGTGTGACAGGGCAAGAAGCGTTGCCACAGGTTAACCGAGGTTCAATTTCAGCCATTAGTTTGGCATCTGTAGTTCGAGTAATATTGTTCCTTGCTGCGTTAGGGGTTATTAGTACAGGCGTGATCCTTGACCCTGAAAACCCACCAGCATCAATGTTCCAACATGCGGCAGGTAATATTGGCTACAAGATCTTTGGCTTAGTGCTATGGACTGCAGCTATAACCTCGGTGATCGGTGCGGCATATACCTCTGTTTCATTTTTGAAAACACTTCACCCTTTTATTGAGCGCAACACTCGAGGTTTCATTATTGGCTTTATCTTAGCGTCGAGCCTTATTTTCTGCTTTATTGGTAAGCCAGTTACTCTATTGATTGTAGCGGGTGCATTGAATGGGTTTATTCTACCTGTCACATTAAGCATTATGCTGATTGCTGCTCGTAAATCTGCCATTGTCGGTGACTATAAGCATCCTGTATGGATGTCGGTATTTGGTTGGATGATTAGTATCATGATGGCGGCAATGAGCCTGTACACCCTGTTTATCATGATTTTTGGTTAAGCCAAATCACTAACTATTAAAAAGCCCCACCATGCTTAATGCAGGGTGGGGCTTTGTTTATATTTCTATTGGCTAGTGGTTAACCGAATAGATAGGTGTACATGTAGCCTGCACCAATAGCCATGCCTAAGATGACAGCAAGGAAGGCAGCGATCATCTGATTCTTGAAGATAGATTTCAGTAGAATCACTTCCGTCAAGCTCGCGCCTGCGCTACCAATGATGAGTGCCATTACCGAACCCATCGCCATGCCTTTTTTCACTAATGCCGCACTCAATGGGATAACGGCTTCAGCACGGATATATAGTGGGATACCAATGATAGCGGCCACCGGAATCGCATACCACATACCTTCACCTGCGTACTTGGCGATTAAATCTGTAGGAATGAAACCATAGATGAAAGAGCCAATGAAAATACCCAGCATCAAGTAAGGAAGTACTTGCTTAAAGTCTTTCCAAGTTGAGTGCCAAATACGTACCCAGCGACTTTCTTCTTTCACGGTTAGTACCGCTTCACCACAACCGCTTACTTCAACAGTTGCTTCTTCTTTCGTATTACAGCAAGAGCTTGGTGCTGCTGGTGCGGGTTTTGGCGTTGCTGTCGCCGCACAGCTTGAAGCTACTGGAGCGGGTTTAGTACCACAGGTTGAGGTCGTGCTACCACAGCTTGAACTGGCATCAGCCGTTTGATAAGCCTCTTCACGGACATAGCGTTCAAAGCCTAGTTTTTCAAGCACGTAGCCAGCTATAACCGATACAGCCATTGCTACGATGAAGTAGAACACTGCTACTTTTATCCCAAAGGTTACGACGAATAAACCAATGATGATTGGATTAAGCAATGGGCTGGCGAACAAGAACACCATCATCGGACCAAACCCTGCTCGGGCACGAAGTAAACCTTTTAAAAAAGGAATGGTCGAGCATGAGCAAAATGGTGTGATAGATCCTAACAGTGCTGCGATCACATAACCTTTCCCGTTACGTGAGCTTAAGATCGACTGGATCTTTTTTGGGGTTAAAAATTCCTGCAATACGCCTACTAGATAGCTAATGGCTAGGAATAATACGGTTAATTCTGCTGCGAGGAATAGGAACATGCCAGCAGCTTCTTTAAACATGGTTACGAATTCAGGGCTCATAATCTTGCCTCGGTTACTCTAACGTTTCGATATATGTCGAAATATAGTGTGATGACAGATTTCTGTCAATACGTTATTTCTGGTTTTGTCGAAATAAATTTAGAGGTAATTTTATGATATTGATTATTAACGCATAATGTTTTCAGTTTGGTAGACGAAAAATTGCTGGTAAGGTGGCATTTTTAGCTTGGTATCTAAGATAGCTCTAAAAATTTGAAAGGGGCATATTGGCTGATAAGGCTTACGTCATAAGGGAAACTTGGGGGGAAGATGAACAGGAATGAAAAGCCAGCTCAATGTTATGAACACTATTTTGAGGTAGCTGGCTGAAAGCATTTAAGTTTGGTTTTTAATTGATGCAGGTGTCGTTTACGAGTTTCATCAGAGATCTGTTTAGCTTTGTCTGTACTGTATAGCTTAGCAATGTGCACTGCTTGAGTTGTACGGCTAAGTTCCATATTGCTCCACACTGTAATTTTTCCCCTCACTTGTAGTTATGCCCCGTCTCTTATCGTTAGAGAAGGGAATGTATTTTCGGCTGGCAACGTTACTGGTCGTGCATCTTTGTGTCTATATGAATTCTGTTATCAGATTTATAATAGTTGATAGCTTCGCTGTGTTATATAACCCTAATTACCTAAAAAAATTGAAAAAAGTAGTTTGATAAAATGGGCGTCACTATGTAATGACACCCATAGGTTTATATGTGATCAGAGATCAAAGCGACTATTTATGATGATATTGGCATCGAAGCCGAGAGACTTTTCGCGTTATCTTGGTCTGTAACCAGAAAATCAAACTCGGCCACTAATTGCTCGAAATTGGCAAGATCATCATTGGTGATACTCGATGCGACGGGGAGCTCATAGGTATAAGGGTCAACGGGGCGGTTTCGTACTAGTAGTTCAAAGTGTAAATGTGGGCCTGTTATTCGCCCGGTTGCGCCAGAGAGGGCAATTTTTTCACCTCGTTTGATCTCCTGCCCTTTTTGTACAAAGAATTTGCTTAGGTGCAAATAGCGTGTTTTGTAAATATTATTGTGTTCAATTACAAGGTATTTCCCGGCGTAAGGGTGGTTACGTACCACAACCACTTTGCCATCCCCGATAGAATATACTGGAGAGCCGACAGGTGTAGCATAGTCAGTACCATTATGTGGGCTAACACGCCCAGTGACAGGGTGCTGCCGCTTTGGATTAAAGTGGGATGTTACTCTTCTAAATATTTTATCTACCGGAAATCGGTCAAATGCCTGTTCTAGGCTTTCGCCACTGCGGTCGTAAAACCGACCATCATTTGCCAGAAATGCAGATACTTGTTTACGGTGCGCTTTTATTTCTATCCCTTTTATTTCAGTGTTGCCAGTTTTATGGTCATTCACGTATTGCTCGGCAACAAGGATATTAAATTTGTCGTTTGCTCTTAATTCTTTGGTGAAATTAATGTTATCCCCGACGATGCGTGTGATGTTGGCAATTTGATTTGTAGACAGTCCTTGCTTGTGAGCTGAGAGAGAAAAACTACCCTGTATAAAACCGCTATAAAGGGTATGAATCCATTCCGAAGGGCGTTCATTAAATTCATAACGATAGCTACCGTCATCTGTTAAGTGGTAGATAGCACGCTCAACAATACTTTGGTTATAGACTAATTTATTCAGTGTGTTACTGGCTGAATCCACCTCAATCTCTAGGTGGTCACCGGGTTTAATCGTGTCTAAATGCAGATAATCTGAATCTGTTTCTAATACTTTTTGTAAGCTTGTATAGGGGATCTGCCACTGAGCAAAAATGGTACTAAGTGTATCGCCAACCTTGACGATGTAATCAACATGCTCGATAGATGTTATAGCGACTTGATTTTGAATATCTTCATCAGCAACCTTATTTACCCATAGAGTATCTTCGCTTGCTAACGGAATTTCTATTGATTGTTTGGGGGCTTTTTTTGTCGGTAATATGGCGGCTAGAGAAAATGACGCAGTGGCGACGAGAAGAAGCGTTGATTTCAGGAACTTCATAATAAATAGAGTGATTAATTTTGTTATGTTATAACATAACCACCGAGAAATGTAACCCGACATACTGAAAAGGCCAGTCTTGCGACTGGCCTAATAGGTATTAAAACTGGCTATTTTCCGGGGCTACTGGCAGTTAGCTGGGCCAAGTTCTTGCCATACACCCCACTCGCCACTTAATGTTGGATCGTCGCCCTTCGTCCACCACTTAGCGCGCCACTGTTTAGCAGCATGGGTGACTTCATCACCTTCAACATAAATGCTAGTGGCATCCCATGCATTCGGGCAAACAGGGGTATTGTCGTCATAGACTTCAACATTACGATTTTCGCTGATGCTCTGTCCGTTGCCATAAGCGGTGGTGTAGGTGAGTGAATAATTACCGACGGTACTGGTATCAACACTGCCTGATACTGTGGTTTGGTCGGTAATATCACCATCAGTTGGGTGCGTGACCGTAACCCCTGCCATAGGGTCGAACGTACTATCTAGTGCAACGCGGGCATCGTCGATACCCTCGAAGATCGGCAAGAGATCATATACTGTCACTTTTCTTGGTTCGGTAGCACTGTTGCCATCATTATCTGCGACGTTGTAGGTCAATATGTAATCGCCAATTGTGTTGGTATCTACATATCCGTCAACCGTGATATTAGCCGTAATGTCATTGCCATCGGCATCGGCTGCAGTAACTCCCAATAATGGGTCAAAGTTGTCGCCACGTAGTACACGTGCATCAATCAGGCCGCCAAAGCTTGGTGTTAAATCGGGTAGGGGCGGCTCTTGATTGTGAATAAAGTAACCGTAGTCTTTAATGAACTGCTCATTGTACTGCTGACCTGCCGAGTTGGTTCCCATATCCCAGTTTACTGACCAGGTCATCACGCCGCGTATAGGTTGACCTTGGGCTGATAAACGATTGAAGGCGTTGTATAAGTCGCTCGGCGTTTCAACGTAGCCGTTTGCTGCACCGTCGATATTGGCGGGGATACCAAACACTAATTTGTCATGGGTGATTTGGTTGTAACCACGTGTCCCATTGATCAAAGAGTCAGACATGTAGTAGATGAACTCTTCTTTACGTGGGTCATTCTGCGATAGCCAGCCAACGCCTTCTACGTAGACACCGTCGCCGCCCTGATTATAAAACTGCGGGTTGATAAAATCGTAGTAGCCTTCCAAGCCATCAATGTACGGCATATATTTGCCATTAACTTCTGAGAGGTAAGGGAATTCAGGAGCCATGGTGATCATGAAGTCTTTACCTTGAGCCTTGTAATGATCTTTAACCATTTTTAACGCTGCTGGTATGACGGTGCTGTTGCTGGCAGCCGTAATTGCTAATTGTTCGAGATCGATATCAAGGCCATCAAAGCCGAATTTGTCGGTTAGACGAATGACTTCATCTGCGAAAGCTTGTTCATCGCCCGCCTGCAATTCAATATGGGCGTCTGCCCCACCCAATGCCAGTAGGACACTACGTCCCTCAGAATTCAATTGTGCGATTTGAGTAATAAATTCATTTTCAGTTAAGCCAATGGTGGGATCTAGCTTAAAGGTTGGGATACGGCCTTCTGCTGGGTTATAGACCTTCATGAACGATACATCGACTACGTTATAGTAAGGGTGCACATCCGTTAACTCGATACAGGGTGCATTACCACCTTTATAGCCAGCACCATCACACCAGTTATGCCAGTAACCAACGACCACGTTGCCATCTTGTGCCACCATCTCATTTGCCATGACAGTACTGGGGGCGACGAATGCTCCTAGCGCCAACGAGGCGGTGAGAAGACTCATTTTTATTGCCTTCATGTTAACTCCTTTTACAACGTTATTAGTATTCCCATTCTGTAATACAAGCCACTCTCCAAGGGCTTAGTGATACCCCAAACAATATATACTATGAAGTTAAGAGCATATGTATAAGGTATATTCAGTTATTGATAGAGGATATATTTCTTGTTGCAAATAAAGATCTGCATCCAAAAATAAGCTCTTATTTTGTTGCATTTGTGATCACAGATACGATCGTGATTGTTAATTTTAATCGGGCGTATTAGCTTGCCTCCCTCCTAATATCTCAGTAGTCAGAAACAAGACCTCATGGCTATTGCTAGATTTTTAATATCAGCTTGAATACGCCTGTTTTTTTGGGGACAAATTGTGCTGTTGTAGTATCAAGCTAGATAGTATGCCCAGTGTGCTTACGGTGAGTTTAGCTAATGTATGCTGGTGAAATTGGTATAAATGGCAGGACAGAAGAACCTGTCAAATAATTATAACCCCCTGAAGTTACCTATTTGGCTAGGTATGGAGTGTTTTAATGAATACTTCCCGTTATCTTTTGGCGGTCGTCATTCTGGCGTCCGTTACTGCTTGTCGTGATGATTCTAATGATGATGAAACTAGTGCTGGAATTGCTGCGGCAGGTGAAGGCGAGCAGGTGACAGAACCCGCTGCTGGCTCAGAATCACCACCAGAATCTGGCTCTCAACCCGATGAACCCGTGTTACCACCAGCTGAAGAGCCGCCACCTGAACCTAAACTTGATATCGATGGCCTGCCGTTGCCTGATTTATCAGTAACTCATGACTATGAGGCTTACCTAGCGGCACGACCTGAATATTACACCAGAATCACGGCGCCTTTTGGCAGTGTTGATGGTCAGGATAATACGCCTTTTAGAAACCCTGTGACCAATGCTGGTGCAAATTTGGGGCGAGTTATTTTCTATGATGTGCGGCTGTCGGCAAACAGTACAATTGCTTGCGCCGATTGCCATATTCAGGAACATGGTTTTACAGATCCCAAGACATTCAGTGATGGGTTTGAAGGTGGCAAAACGGGCCGTCATTCAATGAGTTTATCGAATGCAACCTATTACCGAAATGGCAAATTTTTCTGGGATGAAAGAGCAGATTCACTAGAAGAACAAGTGTTGATGCCAATTCAAGACTCGGTAGAAATGGGGATGAATCTGTTTGATCTTGAAGTTAAATTAGCTGAGACCAGTTTCTACGGCCCGTTGTTCGAACAAGCTTTCGGTGATGAGGCGATTACCAGCGAACGTATTGGCCACGCCATGGCGCAGTTTATTCGTACCATGGTGAGCTATGAATCGAAATACGATCAGGCCTTTGTGGCTGGTGAGTGGGACGATCCAGACTTTTCTGCGGTGTTTACCGAGCAGGAAATGGAAGGATTACGTTTGTTTGCTGGCTTTCCGGGGCCAGAGCGCTCGTCACTTGGATGTGTGGCTTGCCACCAAACGACAGCACACAGTATGGATCAGGCGCATGTGAATGGGGTAGATGATAGAGATGCTACCGACCAAGGTGCTGGTGGCGGTTTCTTTAAAGCACCGTCACTACGTAATATTGCGGTAGGCGCTCCCTACATGCATGATGGGCGTTTTGAAACATTGGCTGACGTGGTTGAGTTTTATAATAGTGGTATTCAGCGACATCCAAATCTTAGCCCTGATCTCACAGCCAATGGGCGAGTGGGCGGTGCACCCGTTCAAATGGAATTAGACCAGGAAGAAAAGGCGGCATTAGTGGCGTTTTTAGAAACGCTTACGGATGAAGATTTCCTAACGAATCCTATTTTTTCTACGCCATTTGAAGAGCGACGAGATACCGGGGAAACCACTAACGGTGATGATAATACGCCATAGCGGTGGGGGGGATTAATTTTAGTGAACAAAGCCTGCTCATAAGTATGAGCAGGCAACGTATTTTGAACAAATTGACGAGATATAAACGTGTCATAGCTATTAACGCAGCAAGTGATGAGTTGGAGCACTGTTATAGGAACTTACCCGCCCCATCCTTTACTGCCGCTAGAAGAACGACTGCTTCCCCAGCTTGATTTCGCCGATACGGTTGAGCCGAACCCTCCCCGTGAAATCGTACGGTTAACCGTTGGCTTCGGCTTCATTTGATCGCGATTCACTTTTACTTTGGTGTTTTTATAGCGGCTACTGCCATAGTCACGGCCATCTGCTGTTGTCCAGCGGTCATAAAAAATACTGCCTGGGTAGCTAGAGCGATACATCGGCTGAGAATAGTAGTTATTACTGTTCATCATTCGGCCAAACATAAACCCCGTCATTGCAGGCATAAACCAACTATTACCGCGCGGTTGCACACACGCGTCGTTACCAAATTCGGCTTCGCAATCATTTTGACTTTGATACTTGGGCCCTGTGCGAGAGGCTTCTTGCACCGCATACTGATAGGCGCTTTGGCACTCAGCGCTGTAATTAGGGTTTTCGTCAATACAGTCATCAAGTGATTGGTAGATGGAAGCATCTTGCTCATTGTCACTACAGCCTGTCAGTACAGCACTGGCAATCACGACAGTGACGGGTGTGAACGTCAGAGGCCGCCAGCTTTTGCGCATACTCGCGAGAACGACATGTTTACTGCGTTTCATCTGCCTTCTCCCTAGTAGGTCATACAAGCGGCATTTAATAAGCCAACAGAAACCGATGTTGCTGCCATTACGATTCCCGCTGGAATTTCACCGGCCTCAATACGTTCAACAATTTTAGGCATAAAGCCGAAGCGTAAAATAGCAAAAGCGATGAGCTGTGCAATCAGTGCAACCACGCCCCATAAAATGAAGTCGATAATGTTGACTGAGTTACTAGCCGCGCCAGCGATTGCAAGGCAGTAGCCAAGGATAGATCCTGAAAGGCCAATAGCGGCGGCAATATTTTTGTCTTCTTTTACCAGTTTCCATTCATCGTGCGGTGTGAAGCGAACATAGACAAATTTAAACAATAATAAGAAAGCCAGAGATAGCGAGAAATAAAGTAGGAATGCGCCAAGGCCTGCGAGTGAATTAGTTATTACATCCATGTTAGTTCCATTTAGTTAGCGTTAAAAAATAATGTGGCTTTTTATTAGGTTAGCCTATGAGCTTAAAATCGGTGGGTGATAGGTCAAACCCAGTGCTTATCGCGAGACAGCGTTCGGCCTGTTGGTGTCTAATCTTTTCTTCGCCCGCGACGAGTAGAAATTCAAACTGTTCACTTTCGGTTTCTCGCTCATAAATCATGACAAATTGGTCAGTATCGCTGACCGAACCATTCTCAAGCCACGTCGTTTCAGTCATTGCCACTGGGCGTACATTGTCCCAAGCTTTGGTAAAATGATGCCCTTCAAGTTCCCATGTCGACTGAACAAGGGTGTGATCAAGCAGTTGCTGCCATTGGGTTTGGGTATCAATGGGTTTGGATTCGTAAAAGTAATAGAGTTTCACTTCACTAATGTCGGCTTCCGATTCGCCATGTATCAGCACTTGTATGAAACCATCATCATCCGTGTAATAACGGATCAAACGAGTTTGCTCATCGAGTTGAACGACTCCAACGGCTTTAATTAGCTGGGTTCTTGCTGCGCCTTCGATAATCAAATCAGGTTCAATCAGGCGCAGCTTTAGATCATCGAGCTCAAATGCACCACCGAGCCTTAGCCCTAATATTTCAGGACTTTTAGGTGTTTCAGGTTGAGGTGATGTTTTCTTTTTAAACCAGTCAAACATAATATTTCCTGCATGGTGCGCTTTATAACGTTGAGTTAATGCTGGAGCCAATTAAAGCTATTGACTCGTTCGTCAGCGATATAGAACAGCTTAGTCCCTGCCGGTACAGGGTGATCTAAAGGTGGGTTTAATTCAACACCTTGGCCAGTATCAATCGCTATTAATATAGCCTCATAGTGTTGCTTAAAAGCCGTAAACAAAGGGGCGATTGTTGTAGGCTCAGCATTGCTTGGATAGGTGACTGAATATTGAGTCATGCCTTTATGGGTACTCAACAATTCATGGTGTAACTCACTTGAACCTGGGTCTACCGCTGCTTTGGCTAGCATTTCCACGGAAACGGAAGGGATGCATTCTGCGTTAGGGCAATGTCGTTTTAGCAACTTGCTGAGTGAATCGTCATTGAAGTAAGCCAAGAGGTGCGCATCAGGATTACGGCTGGCACTATAAAGGGCCGCTGACAGCGTGATATCATCTTCTGTATTATCAATGACAATACAGCTTGCAGTATCGATTCCGGCTCGGCTCATCCCTTCACTGTCGGTAAAGCTGGCGACACGAACAAACTCAATTTCACCTGGCAATGGGTTTTCCATTTCGGGTCTGACACATAGAACGATGGGCCGATGTCCAGACTCTTCATGTTGCAGCATTTTGATCAAATGAAGGGTACGCTGTTCGTTCCACCCCAGTACTAAAATATGATTGTCCACTTTCAGTTTCCTTTTCCCGAGCAAGCCACGCTTCCAATAATCAATAAATAGGCTTGCGACACGGCCCACACCTAATGCAAATAGCCCAAGTCCACCAGGGATGACAAAGAGCATAACAATCCATTTACCGGCAACGGTTGTCGGTGACATGTCTCCATAACCAACCGTTGAAGCCGTTACGATTAGGTAATAGATGAAATCGGTGGGGGATTGCACGAGCGCTTTTTCGCCCACAATAGTGAGCAAAATAAAACAGATAACGGCATAACTCAGGGTGAGAAAAAGGAGGTTTTGCCCACTAAGCGCATTAAATTTTGTCGCTGCCCAGCGACGAAAAATCAGCCATAGTGACATGGACACCTCCTTTTAAGAGTAACGTCTCTATTCATTACTTGCCGAGAATACGTTTTAGTTCATCTTCGGCAGAGGATGATTGACCACTGGTCACCCCAGCTTCTGCTAGTTTTTTGTCTAGGCTTGAGCATGATTGTTCTTCTGCCATTTCAGCAGCCGCTTCTAACTGAGCCGATTTTTCAGCCTGGCGCTGTTTAATTCGTTCTAGCGATTCGACGGCAGTGTGCATCTTGGCACTGGCCCCCACATTGGTGGCTGATACCGCAGACTGGGCTTTTTGAACGGCTTCATTGGCTTTCACCACATCGACTTGCTGCTCTAATTGACGCAACTTGTCTTTAGCTTGGCTGATATTGGTACGCATGCGTTGTTCAGAAGCAATGAACTGATCAAGGTATGTCTGCTCTGCTTGCTGTTCGTTGCGAATGGTTGCGACTTTTTGTGCACATTCTAGCGCAAGTTCTTGCTGGCCTTTTTCCATCGCACTTCGGGCGTGACCTTCATATTCTTCAATGCCTTGGTTAAAGCCATCAACCTTTTGCTGCGAAAGCTTGCGTTTGGCAACAATGCTGACGAGCGCTTCATCTGAACGGCGAAGTTCTTGTTTCGCATCACGGATTTCTTGATCCAGAATACGCAGTGCTTGACTGTCGGCAACCGACTCTGCTGTTTCGTTAACACCGCCCTTAATGGCAGTAAACAGTTTTTTCCAAACGCTCATTATGCGGTCTCCTGAAGGTGCTCTTGATACAGTTCAATAAAGGCTTCGACATTGCGAAATAGGGTTGCGACTTCAATAACGATACTTTCGGCTTTTGACTGGGAAGATAGAGAGCCAAACGCAACGTAGTAGCTGGTACCGTCCAGTGTGTTAATACCAATTGTAGAAAGCGGGAACATTTTGTGAGTACGCAGAATTTCTTCATTTAGCTTCACAGTGTCGGTAACTTGATCGGCTGGGAACAGTAGTACCTCAACTAAAATTTGCTCGCCTGAAACGGCAAGATACGCTTCAATGCCATCTTCATTTTGTACCGTAAGTACTTCCTTATTATCGGTGACATGCCAGCCATCGTGGCTAGCGAGAATTGGAGTCAGTTCTGCAAGTTGCCAAGTCATGTTTATGCCTTCTTAGTTATGGGCGGATGCTTGTATGAAAAGTGTACTTTTATTATGGGGTTAAACTTATTAATTACCACAGAATACGTTACTTTTGTTGTGTTTTTGTGAGCGACTTTATACTGGTGTGATTGCTTTATATCTTCATAAATATACCTTAGTAAGTTGTACTACCTGAGATTTTGGGCTTTGTAGTGAGTAATTTGATATTAATAATTGATTTTTTGAACAGCAATACAGCAATACAGCAATACAGCAATACAGTAATTGATAAATGCTATTTAGATGGCTAGGTACAAATTGACGATACCTACTGAGCCGTGTACAGCGTGGTATTCGTGACCTAGGTGTCAAGGGGGATCATCCTTTTGTTGCAGCTGTATCTAAGAACAAGGATAGATACCCGATACGCTGTTATTTATGAATTAAAAAAGCAGAAGTTCGTGAATTTTTTATGGTAGTAAGGACTATGTACATGCATTAAGGTGAAGGTTTACTATTATTTATGGTTGTTTTTACTCATCCAGCATAGGTCAAATATGTGATGTATAGTATTTATAGTTAAACGAGGGTGTTTTATAAAAATAATTTATATTGTTAATGATTAATTCTTTATAATCATTAAAGAAAGGTCTTTATCATTCAATAGGTTAGACGTTAACATCAAGGCAACTGTTTTTAATGTTAGTTAACTTGATTAATTGTTATTACCACCGTAATTATACTTATACCTAGATTTACTATTATATTTTCTGATGTGATTTTGTAAAACTGGGTTGGTATTTATATTTAAAAAAGGAATTAGTAAGATGGAACATTTAAAATTTATTATCCCATACCTTTTTGTTACGGCTTTATCTGGTAATACGATGGCGGAGACTGGGTATGACTACATATCGGGAGGATTTCAATATTCATCTATCAGTAGCAATAGCACTGATTCACCAGTAGATTCTCTATCTGGTTATTACTTAGGTGGCTCGTGGAATTTTTATGATCAGTTTTTTTCTGAAATACGGCACGAAAAACTATCTAAGAATAGTATTGAACTGTCAGAGTCTATGATTGGTCTAGGATATTACTACCCAGTTTACAATGATCTTTCAGCCTATATCATTCTTGGTGGGGTAGACTATCGTTTAACATACGAATTAACGGACAATATTATACCAGATGGTATCCTAAACGAAATAGGTTCGACTAATTTAGGTATTACAACCAACAATAGTGCTCTTGCTGTTGAGCTCGGGGTGAAATGGAATGTGCTAGATAATCTAACAATTGAGCCAGCGGTACGTATGTTAAATTATGATGAGGTTATTATAGATTATCGACTTGATACAGTATTTGAAATTTATGACGGTATAAGTATAGAGGCAAATATAGGCTATCAATCAATGGATCTTGTAAAGACATTTGTTGATAACTCAAAGTTAGATCTAAGTTTAGATACTGATGAGCTATATTATCAGCTTGGATTTAGATATTCATTCTGATCCTAGTGGTATGATTTTATCCTCCTAATCTTATAATTAGGAGGATTTTTATTTGTTTCTATTAATAGCCATTATATCAACCCCTCGAAATGTATAATTGCTAAAGATAAGGTTTTTATCAATGCACCTGTCTTTCCAGCTCATGAAGCGCTTATATATGACTACCTATCCAGATAGTCATGGTTATGTAAAACTATATAGTAAAATGTAAGATTCAATTTTTTTTGAACTGCTTCAGCTTATGTTCTAAGTCACTATCAAAATACCCAATATATTGTTCTTTTATACTCAAAAATGTACATCGAATTTTAAACTGTTTACCAATGGTTCCAGACCAGTATAGGAAACCATCATATTCAATTAGATATAACTCATCAGCATTAAAGTTATATTTATCTTGCAGAGAATTAGTTATGTCAATTATGTCATCATCAATCATGGTTCAATACTCGATTACAACTTATAGGAAGTGTACTTATCAATGAAATAGACTTTAATATAAATGTTTTTATATTGAGCTCAAGTTAAAACATATTAAATTAAAGTGAGTTCTGTTGGGTTTTCATTAATGTTATTTAACTTGCATTTTCGGGGTGGTGAGCCCGGTGAGATGGTTTCCAATATTTGATTAATTCACATTAATTAATATGAATTAATCAAATATTGGAAGAGATACGGTTTTATTTCTATTTTGTTTTATGTAGCTTTATCTAACTCGAAATTATACAGAGTAAAAAAATAACATTAATTTTGGTTGCTATTGAGGGGGTGTTATGAGTGAAGTAAATAGCCTTAAAGGGAAGAGAATCTTCTTGAATGATGAGGTTTACTTAATAGAAGAAAAACGGTCTATAACAAATAGTAATAGTGGTGTTGAGGCTATTTTTTCATGTCCCGAAGTTACCATCATAAAAGAGCTGGTTATGGCTAGTGGTAAACCATTATCTAGACAGTATTTATTGGATAATTGTTGGGGGGGGCGTATTGTCACAAATACATCATTAAGCGTGGCAATTAATAAAATAAGAGAAAGACTAAATAGTGTTGGGTTAGATGATGCGATCCTGACTATTCCCAGGTATGGTTATCAAATTAATTTGACTGATGATGAACGTTTAGAGGTTGAACCATTATTTTATGCTGATACTATAAGTGATATATCAAGTGAAGAAAAAAGTATTAACGTTGATATTAATATAGGTAAAAAAGATCGGAGAAGATACGAAAAAATACGGATTAAACTATCCCTTGACCATCTTGTTTTTTTTATGTCTTGGATGTTTTCAATATCAATTTTTTCGATTTACTTGTTTGGTTAATGTGAATGTAAAATAATATAAAAATAATATGTTTATAATGTTGGCCAGGTACTAGTTATATTTAAGTTAGTAATTTCTATTGAGGTATCTGTG
>NZ_JAKJSJ010000062.1:0-40340 GCF_050336715.1 Photobacterium makurazakiensis | reverse complement strand
ATATATAATAGCTTTATTTTTCATCATCTTTTCTCGCTCAATTCTTCAAATAAAATTGATGAAAACAGACGGTAAAATTCTCGACGTTCATGCTTTCGATGAAATTGCTTTTTATATAGCGCCCAGTATTTTTTTTCTTTGTTTCCCCAGCCAGTAATATAATCATCGAACTCCTCTTCAAGCTGAGAAGGGTTAAAGCTATCTAAAAACCGCTCTAACGTCGCCTCTATCGAGACTACCAATTTATCTCGGTCTATCGATGATGATAAGTTTCTTTCTTGCTGTGTAATAATGGCATTCAAGCGTTTGATACTGTTTTGTAATTCGTCTGAATAGCAACTGTCAGATAGAGTTAAGGCCTGAGCGTTGGCCAATGTCCGTTCTGAGTCTTCTTCCACCATGACAACCTCGTCAGGCTGAGCAGTTTTTTGTTCTTCCCAATTGTCGTCTTCGTCAAACGGATCGAAACCATACAGATCATCACCGAGTATATTTTCAGAGGAAAAAGGATCAGGAACAGTCTGAGATGCATGACCTGCTTTATGTTTCACTACGTTGGCGTGAGTACCTAATACTATATCCTGAAAACCCTCATCAAGATTATTAATATTAAAAGGAGATAGTTTCTCTTCTACCTGATGCGATTCGTGTCCATTGTTATTGTTATTACTATTGTTACTGTTAAATAAAGCATCGATATCGCTAACAAGTAAGGTATATTCTCCTAGCTCTAATCTATCGCCATCACTTATTTTTTGATTAACACCTTTACCTAACAATACACCATTAATTAATAATCCGTTTGTGCTACGGTCAATAGCCTGAAATCCTCCTAATGGGTGTGGTCGTATTTCAGCATGAACTCTTGATAATGTTTTATTAAAGTCTTCAAGCTGGATCGTACACTCATACGACCGCCCCAAAGTACCACCGCTAGACGGTAACGAAACTTGTCGACTATTTACTTGCTCATCTTCAGGCGTTGCTATTAATTGAAAGCTAATGGTCATGCGATTATTCCTTCTTTATTTCACCTGCACTGTTCCATGGCAAGGTTGAAGCGATTTAAAAAAGCAGGCTTGCCTGCCAAAAAAGCTTTTGAAAAATGCACCATTAAGTCTTGCTTGTTCGTTCTTATTTTCTTGAAGTAATCGAGTGGAATTCCCGCTTTAACCATTGCCTCTTCAAATACCAGCTCATATTCATAAGCAACATCTAGCTCTCCTTGCCACAGCATTTGCAATAGAGAATCTGCATCCCTCGGTTTTTTTATGACATTGTATCCCTCTCTTTTTAGTGATAACCACTTGTTGGTATTGTATTTAACACCATACCTTAGGCTATATTTTGCCGTTTCATCATTCAGGTCTCCTCTCACTCCCGGACTAACAAACCATGCAAGGTTTTCAGAAACGATAGGGCTAGAAGATTGAGCATACGACGCACGTTTTGCATTCGCTGAACCTGAAAAGAAACCGTGAGCTTGGCCTGTTTCTACCAGCAACTGCGCTTTATCCCAGCGCATCATTCTGATTTCATACGGCTGCCCCATCTTTCGAAAAGTACACTTCACCCGATGAACAGCAACTCCCCCAATCGTGCCATTCTCATCGACAGTTTGATAAGGCGACCAATTCTGAGTTGCCAGTACAACTCGCTCTACCGCATTCGCGGTAAAGCCTAACAGGCAAATCAGAACAGCTACGACTCCTTTCAACATACGCTTTAGCACTCCCTATTCGCGATTATAATTCTCTACTTAATCTCTAACACCAACTCGCCGGATGTTCGTTCCGCACTTATCACAACTTGCTCAATCGGTAAGCCGTCACTCAGGCGCTGTATACATTCAATGGCTAAACGTGGCATCAATAAACGATTGATGATCTGTTCAACTGCACGGCCACCTGTTGTCGGATCTGAATTTCGAGATACCACAAAATCAATAAAAGCTTGATCCCAAGTAAAGCTCGCTTGGTATTTTTCTTTGATTTTTCGAGAAATTCGCTCAAGGTTTATCGCGGTTATCTTGCCAAGTTCATCATGGTTTAGTGGGTAATAAGGGACGATGGTTGTTCGCCCTAAGAAGGCTGGTTTAAAAAATTGCTGGAGTGCGGGGCGGATCTGTTCAACAAGGCTTTCTGTTTCAGGTCGCTCATCACTTTGCATGCAAATATCGCAAATGGCCTGATCGGCAGCATTGGAAGTCATGATGATAATGGTATGTTTAAAATCAATCATCCGCCCTTCGCTGTCTTTGATATAGCCTTTATCAAACACCTGATAGAAAAGATCATGTACGCCAGGATGCGCTTTTTCCATTTCATCGAGTAACAGAACTGAATATGGGTTACGCCTTATTGCCTCGGTTAACACCCCACCTTCACCATAACCAACATACCCAGCAGGAGAGCCCAGTAACATCGATACTTTATGCTCTTCTTTAAACTCAGTCATATTGATAACTGTCAGGTTGTTATCACCGCCAAACACTTCATCGGCAAGCGCCATTGCGGTTTCTGTTTTCCCAACCCCGCTTGGGCCACACATCAAGAACACGCCAACAGGCTTACGGCTATCGGTTAAGCCCGCACGGGAGATACGTATACTCTTGGCCAGTTCACCAATTGCTGTATCTTGGCCTATAACCCTATGGTGCAGTGCCTCTTCCAATGACAGCAGCTCTGCCACTTCTTCCTTCACCATGTTGCCAGCAGGAATGCCCGTCCAGGCTGATATTATTTCCGCAATAACCTGTCTATCAACCATGGCAAAAACCAACGGCTCTTCACCCTGCAATCTATCTAGCTCAGACAGCATTTCCTGCAGTGCTCGTTGGCTGTCTTTTATATCAGTGGAATTTAGGTGGCCTTGCTCTATAACATCTGTCAGCTGCGTTATTTCTGCGACTAATACCTTTTCTTGCTCCCACTTTACAGTCAGCGAGTTAAGGTCTGCTTGTTTGTTAACAATACTTTCTCGTAAGCTGTGACGATTTTCGGCTTGTTCAACAAGCACGGCATCTTCAACCGAGTATGCTTCAAGCTCATTGTTTAAATAGCGTATTTGCTGCTCAAGATATTCAATACGTTCAGGTTTTGCGCCTTGCGTTAAGGCTATACGAGCACATGCGGTATCCAATAGGCTGATTGCTTTATCTGGTAATTGTCGTGCTGGTAGGTACCTGACCGACAGGGAAACTGCCGCTTCTAGTGCATCTTCTCGAATAAAGACACCATGATGCTTACGTAAAGAGGCAGCAACACCTCGTAGCATTTGCAGTGCATCAGTCGTGCTAGGCTCTTCAACCTTCACGACCTGAAAACGACGAGTCAGCGCAGGATCTTTTTCAAAGTACTTTTTATACTCCGCCCACGTTGTGGCGGCAATAGAACGAAACTCCCCTCTCGCTAAAGCTGGTTTTAATAAATTTGCTGCGTCATTTTGCCCTGCCGCGCCTCCAGCCCCAATAAGGGTATGAGCTTCATCAATAAACACGATAATTGGTGTCTCTGAGTTTTTAACTTCGCTGATCACATCCTTCAAGCGATTTTCAAACTCACCTTTAATGCTCGCGCCAGCCTGTAGTAAACCTAAATCAAGCGACCGAATTTCAACCCCCAGCAGTACTGGGGGAACTTCACCACTTACAATTCTTAATGCAAGCCCTTCAACCACCGCCGTTTTACCCACCCCAGGCTCACCGACCAGTATTGGGTTGTTCTGTCGCTTCCTGCACAGAATATCAATTGCATCACGAACTTCGCTGTTCCGCCCTGAAATGGGTTCAATTTTCCCATCAATAGCTTGCTGGTTTAGGTTAACCGTATACTTATCCAATGCACCATCAGCACTCTGACCTGAGGGCGCGCCAGCTGCCGTAGGAGTGCTTACACTTTTATCACCAGAACTTAATTGAGCGATCTGAGATGACAATGCTTCAATAGAAATATTTTTGAGGCTTTCCAGTACCAGTCTTTTCACACCAAAATGATCTGATTGCTGCAACACTAAGAGCAAATGCAAGCTGGTGATCTGCGTATGACCATAGTTAACCGATGCCTGTAACCACGCTTCTTCCATCAACTCACTAAGGCCGCGACTTATTGTTGGCTGCCCATTCGCCCCCTTTACTAGCCGTTCTATGCGTACGGTTAACTCATTAACAACCTCGTTTATATCAACACCCTGCCTATTTAGACATGACAGTAAATGCTCATCTTTCGCCGCGATAAGCTGCACGAGCCAGTGCTCAACTTCAATGGCTGGTACTGTTTGCGACATGGCTGCTGCTGCAGATTCCTCCAGAGTTTCCTTTAGCTGAGGTGTGAGCTTCCCAACTAAATTACCCAGCTTTACCTGTGTCATATTTTATTCTCCGGCAGTAGTAGTATTTTCCGAAAGTGGCTGCTCCTTCTTTGTGGAGCAAGGCAATTTGCTTCGCCAAGACGCATACTACTGTTCCCATATGAAAGGACTGGCGAATCAATATATTCACGTTTTACATATAAATAGAGTTTCGGTTCTGTGTTTTCTCGTAAGTATGTACGCGCCAATTGCTTCATCGTGCTTGCCAAGTGCGCATTTTTTGACAAGTTAAGGTATTCATCTTTCGTTCTTGGCGTAATACAAATTTCTAACGACTTGAAAGCTTGATCTCCCTTAGAACCCAGTACGACACCCTGACCTAACTGGTGGTTTTGCCCACCATACCAGCCAATTTTGGTCTGATGAGCGGGGCGGATCTGATACAAGGCAGAAGGTAAAACATTAGGAGATATATCAAGTGAAAAGTAATCACATAGCAGCCGCTTTAGTCCGGATAGGCTTCGGCTTTTATTAGAGAGTGCCAATCCATAGCGGAGAATACTTGGATCTTGTCGGCCATGTTGCCGCCCTGGTAGTGCGAACATACTAGCAAGTGCTGCCTTCTGGCTTAAGCGTGTCATTGTTGGTTCAAGCGCCGACTCTTTTTCATCCCTCAGCAGTAGATTACCTGCACTTTCTACACTGGCTCGAAGCTCGTAGTAACGCTGATTGAATACATCGAGAAACTTCTGTAATGCTTGATCATCTTGGTGGAGGCTTTGGAGCATTTCAGCGTAAAGGTAATCAGGAATAACGCCCTTACATCCCGATAATGCCTCCAGCCCTAAACGTAGTTTTATCCCGTCGTTTGTTTTTTCAATACCAGTAACAGCCGTTGGCATCCCCTTTGGCATAGGGTCCGACTCTAGCCTTAACGATATACCAGCATGACCTCCCATCGTATTTAGAATACGAACGGCCTGAATAAAGTCGAATGTCTGTGGGTGAGTGAATAAACGAGAAACTACAGACATATCTGGCTCCCATGGCATTTATCAAAATGGATACCAGATTCATCACTGCCAAAACGTTCAACCGACACTTGAATGAAACGATCAAAGCTACAAAATTGCTGAAAATAGGTGTTGAGTACGGCACTGACAACCGCAAACTCAGAATCTAGTAACTCATTATCCAGCAGTAATGTGACCTCCGTCCCCGATGAAAAGATGCTTTTCTGGCCAATCGTCACAGGGGCAACGAGATGGCTGTATGTGACTTTTTTTATTGAGTCTGCAACGTTACATAAAACGCTGTTACTGCATAACCGAACCGAATCCTGTAGTGCCTTTGTGGGATCTTCGACTTGAATCAAGCTTGATAAGTTTGCATTCAGCAAGGCGATAAACCGCCAACTCAGGTTATTGTCCAATGAGGGGAACTGCGGTGCTGTCGGTGTTTTTAGCACACGAACCGTGCCGGGAAGATCAATCGCTGCTAATGATTCTGCTTCGCTATCGCTTGGGAGTAAGCAAGGTAACCGACCATTACAAACATTGAGTAGAAGTGACAACACAACATCCTCTTTTTCCTCCTTTAATTGGGTATCACTTATCGAGATATCCATTTGGCGTCGCCCCTTTTCATCCCAATACTGACGGGTCTGCCATTTAGGTGTTTGCTCATCCAGCCAAAATCCCCCTTCATAAATGGAAGCTAAAGGAAGATCCCCTGTCGGCAGTACCTCACTTACCGTCTCGACTGACACCACGGCCAACTCGTTATCTGTATTCACATCTGCAATTACCGGCATCGATAGCTTGGTGAAGTCATAGCGTATTGGCTCACCATGTTGCTGGTATAGGTTTATCGTCGGTACTGTGTTTAAGGCGAAAACTTGTTGGCTAAACAGCCGTAAATATTCAGTTGGCAATTGCTGTACAAAGAAGTTGAGTGTAACTTTGTTAGATGAAAAGCCCATGAGGTCACGGCCTAATTCTTCTATTCTTAGGTAGGCCGCTTTATCGGGAAAAGCAAAGTAATCTCTAAGTTGATCAAAGCCACTTAAGTGGTTGCCATACTGCGGCAGCCAATTGAATTCAGGATCAGCAACCCTCGAGCGAAAGCGCTTCACATCCACCACCACCTGATGACCCAATTCATCGAGTACCGACAAGGCTTCAGTATTGAGCAACAGCAAATCAATCAAGCTCCGTGAACTGTTTTCAAATCCACGAACATAGAAATCAAAATGATCGAGTGTCATTTGTGAAAACATCACTGAAGGATCATCACTTGAAAGGGTTAGTTGGATTACTGAATCTGCACGCCTGATAGTTGGTGGCGTAAGGAAATTAAAAGGGGCGGACTTGGCCTGAATATCTTCGATAACATAGGGTACAACGATCAGCTCATCAACCAATGTAAACAGGCACTCTGCTTGATTAACCGTAACTGCCAATTCCGAACCTTTAGGTAACGATACCAGCTCGCCACCAGCCTCTCCTTCCAGAACTAGAGCGAAAGGTGCGTAGCTAGGAACAATTTGTAGATACCCAGGGTACAGCACATTAAATAGGCCTTGGAGCACTTCTGGGAACTGCTCGTCTATACGCTTTTCTGTTTTTGCGGTTAACAAAGCGACTGCATCAACTAGGCGAGTAATGTTGGGGTCTTCCTGACCACTTTGGTTAAGCCGCATCGATGCAGAATGATCGGGAAAACTTCCTCCAAATCCATCCAGCGCCCGACGAATGTAGGCAAGTTCTCTTTCATAGTAGCTGAGTAATTGATCAGACAATTTCCTGCCCCTCCATCTTTGCCGTTTGACTGGAAAGGCTTATGCTGGAATCAAATAGAAAGACATGCTCCCCGTTGGGTATATTGACTCTTGCCATTAACGAAAACTTCATCACATTTTTATGCGGATCACTTTCATTAACGAATACACTCACCTCTGACAGGCGCGGCTCAAAAGCCCTTACCCATTTTTCAAGGGAACGTGAAAACTGCTCTTTATTTACCTGACTACTCACACTGTACGCAGCATCGAGACCAAAGCTAAAATTGGATAACTGCACTTCTTTGAACTGCTTGGGTAGCGTTCTCATCGGTGCTTCTGAATTAAGCAATACCGTTAACTGATACCGGATCGATTCTAATAGTTCGTCATCACTATTCGTTTTCTGCCCATTGCTAGCTTCCCGCTGTTCGATAAAAGTTCGCCAAAAACTCATCGCGCCCCTCCTACAATTCCGTAGCCACTTGACTCAGCACCTAAATCCGTTGAGATCAACACCTCACCGCAAGCGTTATCGAACTGGTATTGCGGCTGAACAAGCACGTCGCAAGTAAAACGGCCAAGCTGGCCTTCAATTTCTTTGACTTCAACCCGCCCCTTGCTTAGCGGATATTTAGCCAATGTACTTTCATCGGCATCAGACAGATTACTGGCGTACCTATCTAACCAGCTGTTCAGAAAGTTTTCACACTCCTTTGCAGTCTGGAAGTTACCCATCATTCCTCTGATCTGTACCTTGAGGTAATGCGCAATACGACAAATCATCAACGTTGTTTGGATTTGTCCCATTACCGCTTCGGCATCATCTTTTCCGTGATTCCAGATAGAGGCATTCCCCCTAAAGAAATACTTATCGGTTGTTAAGCTATGACAGAGAGGAATAAAACCGTAATCAGCATAAAAGCCCCCCATTTCAGTAATAAAACGAATATCTGGTGATGGATGCAACGTTGCCTCTGTCCCCGGCCCCGTTGGCGGAAGGTTAACAAGGGCACCGCAATGTTTGTCCTGCCAACGAGATTTCATGAACCCAAACCAATTGATTCGATTGAATTCYCGCATCGCGATTGAAGCAAACAGAAAAGCAGAATTTCCCCATAGCCCCTCGCCAGTATGATTGCCATTGTTGAAGACAACCCTTTTGGCTGAACTACTGGTATAAGGTTGTCGAAGGCACACATTGGGAAGTGTTATCCCGATAAAGCGGGAGATAGATAAGCTACGAAGGCGCTGCCATGAAATAAATTCTGGCCCTTGAATGATCTTATCAATCCGTGCGGTGTCCGATAACCAGTCTGCACCAGACTCCCCGAAAAAGTTATCGGCAGGAGAAGAAATAAATGGGCATAAACACATATCGCCCATTTGCGCTAATAACTCCAAGGTGTATAGGTCGTCGTAATCGCTCTCAAAGTTCATTGAAATCTTATGGTCAACAACAACCATTCCGTAAGGTTGCCCTCCTGAAGTATTTAACTCTCGATTACCAATCAAGTTATAAAGTGCAGTACGCTTTAGCGATACTGCGGTATTGAGCTCGTGAGATAACTGGTCCCATGATAAATCTAAGATCTTCACTTTTATTTTTTGATAATTAACAGGTAGAGACACCAATGTCTCTACTCCTCTCCATGTTGATTCAAGTTGTGAAAAATCAGAATGATGAATAAGCGCAGAGAGCTGCTCAGACACTAGTCGGTCTATCTCGGCGATCAAATGGTTAACCGACGCCCTCAGAGCTTGCTTACTTTTAAGCATCTCTTGATCTAATTGGGCGAGCAGCAATAAAGCGTTTTTTAAGTAAGCCTTATCGTTACTGTCTAACCGGATTAATTGCTCTTGCAGATCTGCGCTTATCATCCAGATACCACCTCTACTAACCACAGGTTACTAACCCGGTATTTTGGCGACCATACGAACAGACGTCGTCAGCTCTTCCATCTGTAACCAAGGGCGTAAATGCGCTATCGCAGAATACGAGCCTGGCCGTCCGGGTTGCTCAACCACCTGAATTTGAGATTCACACAGAGGCGTCTTAGAGCGCTCAGTATTCCCAACTGCACCTGAATTGGTATATTGGTCAATCCAAGTCTGGAGCTGCTTTTGAATATCATTGGCTTCAAGGTTTGAGCCCAACATGTCGCGTCCCATTACTTTCAGGTAGTGGGCAATACGGCTACTTGCCATGATGTATGATAAGCGTGCCGAAATAGCGGCATTACTTGTCGCATCGGGATCCGTATAGGTCTTCGGTTTCTGGGCTGTCTGGCTACCGATAAACACACCGTAGTTGGCATTTTTATAATGAACCAATGGCAGCATGCCAAGATCGCTTAACTCTTTTTCCCTTTCATCGGTCAAGTTAACTTCAATCGGGCACTGTTGCTGCAAATCCCCAGCAAGGGATTTAAACGTCAGGTTAGGTAGGTTTTCGACCTTCCCTCCGTTGTCTAGGCCTCGAATTGCCGTACACCAGCCAAATGCCGTATGCGACTGAGTCATCTTCAAACCAAGCTCGTAGGCGGCGTTCGACCAAACTAACTGAGAGTTATCGCTTGGTTTTGGATTACCATCACTATCTGTCGCTAATTCCTCATAAGCGAATGAGTTCGTGCCTAACCCTTTATCACCATACGGTAGGCGAGCAAGCGTCTGCGGAAGTGTCAGTACCACATAACGTGCATCATCACTTTCACGGAACGCATTCCAAGAAGCATATGCCGGAGAGTCAAAGCCTGCAGCTACTGGTTTACCTTCGTTAAACGTCTCGAAGCTATCAAGTTCAAACATTTGAGGGTTAGCAGCAGAAATAAATGGGGCATGGCTTGCGGCGGCGGTTTCCCCCATATAACGCAACAGGGCAACATCTTCATCTTTATGGGAGAAGTGGTAGTCACCAATTAATGCACCATAAGGCTCACCACCAGCGGTACCGAACTCTTTCTGATATAACGCATCGAATAGTGGACTGCGATCAACGGCGGGAGCATCTTCGAACTGATCCAGCAGTTCGTCTTTACTAAAGTCGACCAATTTGATCTTAAGTGATTGGCCAGTGTCGCTTTCACGAACTAACTTGTTGAGCCCGCGCCAAGAGCCTTCTAATTGACGAAACTCGTCTTGTTGCATGATCTCGGAGAGTTGACATGACATTTGTTTGTCAATTTCTGCAATTGCATTCTCGATGGTTTTGGTGACGTTTTTATCCCAAGTTACCGTGCCGCTCAGCGCTTGCTCGGTAAGAACTGAGAATAGCTCCTTGGTTGTATCAGCCGGTGTTTGGGTGGTAGCTGAAATGGCGCGATCCAATAAGCTAACAGAGCCCGCTTCTGCTTCAGCCGCCGCTTGTGTTTCTAACTCAGCACTCATGACTCTTCCCCTTTTGTCTCTATACCCAGTTCACTGGATAGTGCATTGATCTGATCCGCGCTTTGCAGGACCTCCTTCAGTAGCTTCTCTAAGTCACGAGAGCGATCTGCCTTTGAAAGCAGTGTTTTAAGTTGCTGCCTTGTTTCAGCTAACTTTCTCAGTGGATCAACTTGCTCTATCAGTGAATCAGGTTCGAAATCTTTCATGGAAGTGAAGGACAAAGCAGCCTCAAACTGACTGTCATCGTCTGCGAGGGTATTATCAACTTTCAGTTTGAGTTCTGGACCGACACGATTAAGTACCGTGTCGAAATTATCTTTGTCTATTTGATAGAATGTTCGGTCTTCAAGCTCTTTACGATCTTCCTTGTGTGCTGAAAAATCGCCAATAACACCAACAACAAACGGTAGCTCCTTCGTTTCAACGGCACCATTTGTTTCAACGTCATAGGTAATACTTACCCGATTTTTACTTACACGTTTATGCTGGGAATTTAAGGCCACGTTGTATCTCCTTTCTATCTAAATTAGCTTGCTTTCGACTCTAACTTACCTGTAGTACAGTCAAACTTTACGGTGTCCCCTTTCTCTATCTTGCCGCCATCCCCCTCTTGGTAATACACCTTAGTCAGCGTGGTGTACGTCAAACTAAAGTCTTCTGCTGGCAGGTTGCCATCAGAGCCATTTATGTTGTAACCAGCTATACGCGCCTTCTCTAAGGTCATAACCAAATACGGGTCGGCACCAGCACCATCACGCGATGGTTTGGTCAACAGAATTTCAACCGTTTTACCTTCAGACCCTGGGGCGAATAAGAACGTTGTTAAATGAGGAGATGCACCATCAGATACACGAGTGACATTAATCGCATCCAAAGAGACCATGCCTTTATCGGCATTATTGGCATTACCAACATCAACGTTCACACCTCGGTTAGCTCCCCAGCTCATGGTATCGAGAGCAAAAAAACCTTTTTTACCTCCGATATCGCCCACGGTTGCTGCACCTTTAATATCATTCAGTCCATCGATTCGCATAAAAATAGAAGCCATTTCTTATCCCTCTTTATTTACAATGGTGATGCATAAAAAATAAAAGATTTGATTACCATTCAATCTCAGACAAACCATCGCTATCAGGGCTATTGCTTGTCGTTCTTGAATTCTGAGTTGGTTCATCAAGTGGCATCGAAACGGCTGATGACGCTTGAACTTCGTTTAACGGAGCGCTAGCAGGCACCAATGTTGCTTGGTGCTCGGCGCTTTCCAGCCCTGCTAGTTGCTGGATCCTCTGGTTCACAGAGTCTTGATCGCCCACCAGCTCTTGAAGAAGCTCTGGTAGTGACATGCCCCCCCAGCGTATTGCCCGTTTTAACAGCAAATAAATCGGGCTATGAGGCTCTGTTTGCTGAAAGTAGTCCGCAATTTTTTGCAACTCTGCCAAAGCCTGATCACGCGAAGCCAGAGTGTGTGTACCGATAGCCGCAGGTTGAGCGGCTTGTTGCCTTTCAGACGTCCTGCCCCCTTCTTGCCTTGAGTCTGAAATAGCTAGAGCAACAGGTGGCTGATCTACGGTGCCAGCTATCATGCCTTGTACTTCAGGCTGAACACTGCCAACATCCAAAGGCCATTGAGAAAACTGTTCCCCAACCAAAAATTGCACCGCATTAATCAGTCGTTCAATAGACTCTTTAACAAATCGAAAGCTCACACTACTTACACCAGCAGCTGCGCATTTTTTTGCAAGGCTTTGCTCAAGCACAGTCATTGAATCGAGCACCTTTCCTAGGGCTACAATTTTTGATTCAATATCTGCTTGCTCAGTACTGAAGCATTCTGACGCGGTCTGTTTAAGCGCTGATAAATTGCCTGTTTTCTCTGCGGCAAAAAAGCGACCAAAATCAATATCTCCCACCAATGGGATCATCTGTAATGGCATATAAAGCAGGCCACTTTCAGCAGTATCTCCGACCAGTTGTAGTAGTGGCTTCACCCTATGCTCGGTAACCTCTTTAGTTTGATCTGCCTCTGTTGCCCCTTTGCGTTTTTTTTCCGGCAATATGGGTTGCAACGTATCCCAGTATTGGTTCACGACCTGATCAAAAGCAGAAAGCGCATTGGCTAAATTGTTGATTGGATCGCTGGTAAAGAGTTGAGAGACGGTGTACCAAGACAAAATTTCGACGTCTTTTGAATGCTCTGATAAGCAGCTTCGACATTCAGATGCAAGCTGAGTCCAGTTTTCATTATTTGCATTCACTGTTTCGGCATTTTCCAGTGCTTCAGGGGTCTCAATTAACTGCCGGAACGACGACTGAGCAACATTGAATGCATTACGATACGAGCGATACAGCACGCGATTATCCTTAAGATATTCGCCCCCGGGCTGCTCTTCTGAAATAGGCTGAAGCAATTCATCAAACATGGTTTCCGAGTTCCTTTTCTAGTGCTCTGCGAACCAGTTCGCAGACGTCCCAGTCACTCCGGGTTTACGCTGAAAAGCGGTAAAGTTGCCCCAGATAAAGCTCGACAGATAAGAAATCGCCCAAGCCTGTGCAGGACCAGAATCCTGATTACCTGCTTGTTTGTAGTCATAAGGGCCACACCGGATCACCAATGGTGTCGTCCCGTTTTCGTAAACGTTATGCTCAACCTTCTTGCCCGTGACTCGTTTATCGAGTAATCGAAGGTTATTAGTCAGTAATTTTGACAAGATATTTGTCGCTAATAAGACGTCTTGATCACCCAAGGCCATGCTGCGACACATCACGATTGCAGTACGTAATTTATTACCTACATTGCCTTTCTTGGCCCCGGGTACCGTGATAACACAACTAGGGTTATCCCAAATAAACCGGTCTTTGCCATCAAGCTTTGCCAAACGAGAAAGGTTGTAAAAGGCATGGCCGTAACTTTTGCCTCTCGCCATTTGTGAGACATTGAGCTGCAACTCAACAATGTGAGGAATAGTGCGCTTTTCAGGGGCGCGGTTAGTTACCCTTCCCGTAAATTCGATGTGTACTTCAAGGAAAAATTTCACATCCTTGTACTGATCTTCGACGCCTTTAGTCCAGAGATCTTTCACTGCAGGTGATTGTTTGTCCTTTATATTTTGATAATTTGGGGATTTGTAGATGTAATTACGAAACGCCATCATTTGAGCAATGGTGCTAAATACAATGGTTGCCCGTGCAATGTCCTTTACCTCAAGGGGTGTTTTTGCCCCTGACGTCCTATCGGTACTTGGATCATCCCAATTGGTAATGCCGCACTTTTCGGCAATACGCTCACGTGTTTTAATCGGTCCCCGCGAGTACTTTATGGGCTTACCACTTTCGTTTTTAACGTTTTTGGTCAGCGCCTGCATGAACTTCTGAAGCTCTTTATTCGCTACCTTTGCCTGCTCGACCAGCTCTTCAATCTGCTCTCGCTTATGGTAGGTACTCCAAAAGGTCGTTTGCGAAATGATGTCTCCACGCGTATAAGTCGGCATAGCTCTCTCCACTAAGCTTTTTGTTCCTAATTAACCACCAATCTGCACCGTTGGAGCACCAATAACGATTGACCCTCCATGACTTGTGGTATCCCCCATCCTCGCGGCTGGCGTGTTATTGATCAGCACCGTCGAACTGCCTTTGACAATACTGTCTGGCGGACCAACACAAACTAATGAGTCGCCCATTTTTGCTGCTGGCATGCAGCAAATTAGGACTGTTGCAGCACCGGGGCCGACAACTGGGCCACCGACATGCGGTATCGGTGGTGTACCAGGTGTTTGCATTGGGCAAGTATGCATATCCGTCAATCGGGCAGCGCAAGGCATTAATCATTCCCTCTGGTTGAAGTGCCTGAACCACCGTTTGCTAGATCCAGAGCAATACTAAAAACACGCTGATAATATCTTTGGTAATCATTCCATTCAGGTAGTACGGCGGCCGTATTAACCGCTCCCGCCACCGCTTTTGCATAAAGGTGCTCTACAGGCATCACAACTGGGTTATCTGCCGGTGCGATACTGCCGGTGCCGCTCCAAAAAACGGACTGGCCAAGCCACTTTGGCGCTCTATTATCATCAAGCTTTGATATTTGCAGCTCAATTGATCGTCGTATGGATTCATTCGGATCTCGCACCCAGAGCATACAGTCGTCAATCAAGCGTAACTCTGCTGCAGTCCATTCTTGTTGGCGTACTTTTAATGCATGGACACACCACCAGATAGCTTCTCTCACGGGTAAAGCATGAGCGAAAAAGTTGGCCAGTTCGATGAAGCACTTAGCCTCTTTCAGCTGCTGAATCACGTCTATTGGCGCTGCTTCTTTTACGACGAATAGCTCTGCTTCTTCAGAAAGCTCGAAATGTGCAAAGATGAGTGCTGAGTTGCTATAAGGTATTTTCTTCATCGTCAGTTCACCATCACTATGCCGCCTTTAACGGCCGTTTGACCGCTAGAGCTAACTTCTGCCTTAGCAGTTCCTTTCACCGTTGCACCAACATCGCCCTGCAAGGTGGCATTCAACCCTTTAATAGTCGCACTACTGGTTGCCTTGGCTGTAAAGCTGCTATTGGCTTGCAATGACATAGAGCTACCCGCCTTGGCACTTAACGATCCATCGGAAGCAATACTCACTGAGCTACCTGACTGGCTCAAGCTTCCTCCTTCAATAGATACTTTAGAGTCACCAGCAATGGATATTTGGCTACTAGAAAGCTCTATCTTGCTGCTGCTCATGACAATCTTGCTATCCCCAACCTTAAGTGTCAGAGAGTCAGATCCTGTTATCGTAATTGACTTGCCCTGCTCGGTAATGGACTCATCAGCCTTCAAGCTGTACGATTTACTGGAGGTCACCGCGACATCTTCTTTGGCGTTCAGTGAATAAGACTGCTCGACACTTTGCGCAATGTTTTTAGTCACCGATAGAGTCATTTCACCACCAACAGTTTCTTGGTGATCGTTTACAACATCACTGCAGAAGTCTTTTGCGGCGTGTAGATAGAAAGACTCATTGTCTTTTTTGTCATCGAGCCGGAGTTCATTAGACTCACCCGCAAGCTTGGTTTTCACACCACTTTGTGTAGTGTTTGCGGTTGGATAAGGCGGCTTATTGCTACTGTTGTACACACTAGAGACAATAATCGGCTGATCGGGGTCACCATTAATAAAACTGACCAATACCTCCTGCCCAGCCCTCGGCAAGAATTGCATCCCGTAGCTGCTGCCTGCCATTCCCTGCGCAACCCTCACCCAGCAACTGGTTTTATCGCCAGTCTCGGTATCCCAATGAAATTTTATTCTGACCCTTGCGGAGGCATCACTCGCAGGATCTCCTTCGGTACTGCCAGCAACAACAGCTGATTGTAAACCGTGTAGCGTCGGCTTTTCTTTGAGTGGCGGGTAGTAGTCTTGATCTTCAGGGATACAAGTAAAATCAGCTTGTACACTGTCGTTGTTCGCACCTTTGGCGCTAAACACATAACTGACTTCTGAAACAAGGTAGTACCCTTCTTCACCACTTTGACTGTGTGAGACCAGCTTCAGATAGTGACCAACACAAACATCCGACGAAGCCGTCTTTGCATAGGCACAGTGGTATTTGGAGTCTTGTTGTCCTCGCTGAATATCACCTAACGAAGACGATAAATCGGTATATGTACCAGCCAGGCTTGCTACTGGGTAACGGTAATCTGTAAGCTTGGTATTCCCAGAAATTGTGTATTTGCTTTTTTTAGCTTTACTGGTGATAAGCTTGGACTGGTTATAGTCGTAGCCGGCAATCTCTAGCGATGCGCTATGAAAGGAATGTTCTCGCTGCCAACTGTCGATGATGTCATTATCACCAGTTGGTGCCGATGCATAATCCAGCATTACCGAGTCATCCTTTGAAAAGGATTTTGAGGCTTGTTGCAGATAAAGGGTTTCTGCATTCTTATCTTTACCAAAGTAAAAATGTACGCCCTCTTCAGCTAATAATCGCGTGACAAAATCAAAATCGGACTCGTTAAATTGGACACAATATTCACGCTTTGTCGAAGGCATGCTTTTCACGCTATAGCACCCTTTGAAACCCAGCTCATCAAAAATCGATGTGACAATATTTTGCGTTGTTTCTTCTTGAAAAACCCGGCACTGCCGAGAGTATTGCAACAGGTATAGCCAAGGCTGAAATGTTAACTTGATACTGTAGTAGCTGGAGTCGACTCGTTGAGACTGTGCTTGTGCTTTAACAACAACGCCCTGAAACTCACGTATACAACTTCGACTTTCACCCAATACGTTATATACATTGCAGGTAAGCGCCTCGCCTATCCAGCTAGCTGGATCTGACTTTGAAACCAAGATATCGACACTGCACTGGTAATTACCACTTAATACTTCCTTTACCATTAAATCAGAGGCGACAAACTCGTTACTACTCGCATCTTTGATAACCAGAAAACTTCCTTGCACATCCAATAGCTCATTCATTATTGGCTACCTCTCGAGTTACCTTTCTCATTGGCTGTGTTTTGATTTATCGAAGTTTCGATATTTACCAGATTCGCAAATCGCATCAGCTGTATCGGTGGGAACAAGGACATCTTGCGAGCAACAGCCATATTGATCGACATGGAATAGCGGCTTAGCTCTGCAATCGGAAGCTCACCAGGAGTCATACCCTCGAAGAGTATTTTCACCGCTTGATTTGCGGCAAGCTGCCCAACGCGGTAATACTTATTTGAAACCGAAATTAGTGCCGACGAATCTGTCACCATTGAGTCGTATGCGCTTGCTACAGGTAGGCCATGTTTAATGGCTGCTTGAGTAAAACGATCACTATTTGCCAAGTTGTAAGAGCTTGAGCCGACATAGACGACATCGACCCCTGCCGTTGCTAGCTCGCTAATTTTGGCTTCGAATTGATTGGGTACAGGCTTACCGGCTTCGTCAAGGGCATATAGCGCCTCAACAATCTCAAAATTCATTTCGGGTGCGAGAGCTTTTAGTTTCTGTGTATTTAATACTGAATTGAGTTCGGCGTTTGAATATACAACCCCGATTTTATTAACGGGAAGGTATTCACGCATTGCCCTTATTTGTACATCTTCACTGATTCGGTTACGGATCCCTGCAACATTTGGTCGCCCCGTCTTATTCTTCTCTGCGATAATATCGGCGCCCAGAGGATCGGCCACAATCATAAACAATGATGGGATCTGACCTAGCTTCGTTTCTGAGCCATATTCAGTACGAGTACCAATTAACGCCTTCGTAACACTGGTTCCCCACGTTACAACTAGATCCGGTGAAATTAACTTAGCTTCATCTAAAAAGAAATCCAGTGTTGAACGATCACGCCCCGCATCACGAACGATTACCTCGACGGGGTATTCATTGCTTGTTAGATAATCTTTAAAGCCCTGACACGCTTCTTCACAGCCGCGCCACACCACCATATAAACCGTTTTGCTATTTGCTGCTATTGATGATGTTACGGTTGCCGTGCTCGCCATCGGTGTCATGCTCAAACACAGCACTACTGTTATAAATAGTTGCTTCATATTTGCGCCTCCTGTACCGATTGTCTCGACGGTATTTTCAGAAAGACAAACATCAGCAAGCCGCTAATAATAATGCCCGCACCAACAGCAGCCATCGCCAAACCAAAGTCGCCCACGACTAACAATGAAGCAACGATGATGGGGCCTAAAACACTACCGATACGTTCCGCTGTTCGAAGAATACCCAACACCTCAGTTCTACCAACTTCTGGCGTTGCTTCAGACGCTTCCAGCGCACAAGCAATGAGCGGTGCTTTTAGAATAGAGTGCGCAATACCCATTAAAGTGACCGCTAATATGATTTTGAAAAGTGAAGCTTCACCATAGAGCGACAACAATATTGCACCCGACAATACGGTACCAAGCACAATAAGTTCACGGGTTTTTTGCGTTTTATCTGCGATACCAGACGCTATCGGGCTTAGTGGGATGATAACCAAAGAGTAAATCATCATAATGCGGCCAATTTCAGACTGGCTTGCATCTAGCGATACCAGATAAATCGGTACCATAAAATAGAGAAAACCAGTTAACACAATTTTGGCAGGAATGGCGCAGCATACAATAATGGCAATAAAACGGATGTTACGCGCTAACAAGCGTAGGCCACCTTTTTTTACCACCGGCTTATTACTGGTGGAATCCAACTCACCAGAGAACATCCTCCAAGCTAATAGCCCGGCAAAGGCCGCTAATACTGCCGAAATAAAGAATACAGGTTGATAGCCTATACGGTCTGCAATAATCCCCCCTAGCGCAGTGCCGCACATGGTTGCCGTCATAAGGACTCCCACAAATATTGACATCCCTTTCGCACGATTTTCAGCCGTCACAACCGCTGCGATATAGCTCTGGCAACTGATGGTTATCACCGCATACCCAAGTGCTGTAACACCTCGTGAAATAACAATGTCTAAGCTATTCGTGGCCAATGCACACCCTAGATAGCCAGCAATTGCCGGGATCAGCCCCAATAAGAACAGCCTTTTTTGCCCCCATCGCTCAACCAGCTTTGCCGCAAAGGGCGTAAATACCGCGATAACAAGCATAAAGACAGAAATTGGTAAGCCGAGCATTACATCCTGCGAGATCCACGATGATGGCTCATAAAACTCAGCGACAAACAGCGGCATAAATGATTTTTGCAGCTCTTCACCCAATGAGAAAACAAACAAAGGTATACGTGCATCGACAATATCTCCTTTTCTCAGCTGTAACCTATTCTGTAGCTGAAACTTTTCTGCCACCTCTTTAATACGACGTTTTACCCCCGAAGAATCCTGCTTGCTGTCACTAAGGTAACCAAATAACACACTAAACTTGCGCTGTAGCTGTCTGGAGTCATGGTTCAACCTATCTGAAAATAACCCTATCGTCCCACGTACTGGTGCCTTTTCATTAACTGAAAAATCACCCTTTATCTGTCGTTTTAAAATAGATTCTGATTCTTCTAGTGGCCCAGAGATATAGATCATCACCACAACCATGACGACCTCGAAACAGACTAAAAGTACCGCGACAAGAACAATTGCAATATCAAAGAAAATATCCATAAGCTGGGACTGGATATACATTGAGCTCAAACCAACAAAGACACTACCATTTAGGTTATTACTGTCATTAAGTTCTAGTCGAAATACATCGCCCTTAGGTAACTCATCTGAAAATAGAGAAGGGAAAAGACTCGGTAGTTCGTTTATTACAAGGCTAATTCGCTCGATAAAGGATGCATTAAGATAATGCGATGAAACCATCTCAAAAGCTTTGGTATCAAGTGTATTAAGATCTGATACAGTTCCCGCCTGATAGAGAACATTGTCGCCTTTTGTAACTGCAACAAACGTCAGCTCTGGATATTTTGATAACACATCTTCAAGATAAGTATCCATCCCACGGATCTGTTCAAAAGGTACTCCCACATTTACTGCCAGGTCAACATCGTCATGAACTATCTGCGCAATAACATTGGCTTTTTTCAACAGCTCTGGTTTTACAGAAAAGTTAAATTCGGCCAGTGTGTAAAGAGCACTTAAAATGGAAGCAAACAAAGCACTCAGAATAGTAATAAGTATCAAGCGGCTATTAATAAAGCTGGCCAAGCTTTTTACTTGGCTCATTGGCTCACCTCAGTCGACGATGCTTTTTCATCGCTGTCTTTACGGTGGGTCATGCTTTGAATTCGTTCAATTTCGTCAGCAACATAGGTTTTCATTTTTTCACTTTGCTTGATCTGCTCGGCGAAATTTTTAGTCATTTCTCCACTTGGTTCTTTCTCAAGTTTTTTAAAATCTTTTGATGAGTAGCCATGAATAAGTTTGATGACATTAGTCACGTCCCCAAACCCAAAACGGATTGTTATTAACACGATAAACGCAGTCGCAAGAAAAATAACAACGGTTGCTTCCAGTAAATGCAGCTGTACTGCGGCATAAACACCAAACAGCGCTGACTTGTTATATTCAATAACAATGCTTCCCGCTAATTTATCGAAACCATTTTTTATTTGGAGCCCACTGAATAACGTCGTTTCATGGCTAAGCACCCAGCTTGTCTCATTAGATTTCAACGCCCTTCGAACAACGTCCTCTGGTAAACTCTGGGCTGCTTTCTCATCGGCAGAAGATTGAATAACCACATTGCCTTTTATATCTATTAATGTAATCGCCCGCACATTAGCTTCTCTTTGACGCGATCGTTCGAAACTCTCTTTTAAATTACTGGCAGATTGGAGTGGAATGCCTAACCGTTCAACACGTTTTATAGACGTTTCTAATGATGACGAAATCACCTCAAGCTTTGACGAAACCACCTGAGACATTAAGCTATCAAACTTCATGTAGTTCATGAGGTACAGAAGACCAAGCACGGAAAGCAAGATCACCCAAACGGTAATAACTAACCGTAAATGTACCTCAAAGAATGCCTTCATTGGCCATAACTCCTACATATGACTTTACCGCTAATCAAATAATATGCAGGGAATACGGAAAAAATGTGCAAGCGAAACGCTTAATGTGAGAAATCTGATCTTCATTCGAAAAATATCAAATCAACTTTGTTTTTTTTATATTATTGACTATTAACAAAAATATAAAATAACCTTACAGATAACCTAGTTATATTAATTAAACACCTATAAGCCATATCTAGTTAGTGTGAAGTTAAATAAAAAGCAGTTAAAAACATCATTGCACCAAGATATACATCTCTTATCGAATTTATAAATCTGTAAATCTTATAGATCTATGTTTAATTTATAGAATTACCATACTCAAACGGAGTTTTAATAAATAGTGAACATTTGTGGATATACCCCAGTGAACTTTCACCGTCATAAACACCCAATAAGATGATGAATATTATCTATTCTTCACGAATGTGTTCGATWATTATTCCTACCTCATCTCACAAGGTATTAGCCTTTAGGGTTATAACTTCCATGCTGTTATTGGTTTAAGGGAACTTAAGCTAACTTTCAACGCACCATTACCTTCACTGGTTTTCAGTGAAGGTTTTTTTTGCCAGAAAACTGATTAAGGTGCAAAGTTCTGCGCTGAATTATTATCGCCCATCAGACAGATGAGTGAATGCACCTTTTAGCTTACTTTCCATTTTCAACTTCATGATAAATAGCAGGTTTAATATCAATAAGTTTCGTTTTATCCAAACAGTCTAGTCCTCGTACTGTTATCTTACCGCCTTCTAGCTTCTCAATAGGTAATACTGCCGCACCGATAGGGTTTGGACGTAGGGGTGAACGTAACGCAAAAGTCCCCTTCATCACCGATTTGCAAGTCTTTTGTACGCAAGCATTTTTTATATCAGCCTTGTTATCACTGCACCCAAGCCAATATAGAATCAAAATATGTTGCCCTGTCACTAATCCTAATAACCCGTCTTTATATTCATCATATAATGCGATGTCACATAAGTTTCCATCTAATTGAATGTTGTTCGGGCAATCTTTGATTTTTTTAAATGGTGTATTAATAAACCCAATAAATTTAAGTTCTGCTGTCATTATTCTATTCCTGTATAAATTACTGTTCGTCTTTCATCATGGAAAACACATAGATAAAGATTGTGATAAGAATGATCAACCCGCCGATAATGCTCGCGGCTGGCGGTATTTCATCAAAGAAGGTATAAGCCCAAACAGATGCGAGTACTGTTTCTATCATCAGGATCATGCCTACCTCTGGTGCAGTGATATAACGGGTAGCAACTTGTGACAACACTCGTCCGAAAGGTGCTGTAAACAACCCCATCACACCCATAATTAGCCATGTATTTACGCCATACTCCGACGGAGTGGCGATAAAGAACATCGAAATTGCCAAGAATAAGCCACCAAAGCCAACGCTCGCCATCCGGCTTACATTCTGATACTTGCGCAACTGGGTTTGATTTAGAGACAAGCAAAAAACAGCAAACAATGCTAAGCCGTCGCCTAATAAGTTACCCGACTTAAATGATCCTGAAACTACAATCGCTATGCCCACCATTACAGAGGCTATCGCAAGCCAAGTTGAGCGCTTTGTCACCTCCCCTAAAAACATCCAACTAAATACAGCAGCTAGAGCAGGTGAAGCACTAAGAATCACAAACGTATTCGCAATAGAGGTATGGCTAATGCTCAAAACAAGGCCAGCAGCACTACCTAGCATAAGCAGACCTGAAATAAGCACCTGCCAACCGCTTTCTTTTACTGCGCCTACCAAGCCTCGTTCATCTCTTAACTGAATGCATATCGGCATCGAGATAGCGGTAAACAAGCCAAATAGAAACGCGGTGTCAAACCCACTTACACCTGATAAGCGTATAAATATGGGATCAAAGCTCATGAGCAAAGCACCGAGCAAAGTAATCATAAAGCCTACTGTTCGAGCCCCTTTCTTTGTGATGGCGCTTAATATTGTCGTTGTCATAAATATATCCTGATAATAAATCATACTTATGAGTATGATTTATTATCGCGCCGACCATGTCAACCAAAATCATACTTCGAAGTATGATTTTGGTTTTACGTTGCCCTCGCAAAAACCATACCGTATAGTATGATGTTGATTTATGAGGACCTAAAAATGAGCAAAATCGAACAAAATAAAGAGAAAAAAAGAAGAGCGATTTTAGCTAGTGCACAAGATGTTTTTTTATCTGACGGTTATGTTCTAGCAAACATGGACAAAATTTCCGCTCAAGCGCAGATGACGAAACAAACTGTTTATCGTTATTTCCCGTCTAAAATCGACCTGTTCCAAGCAACATTGCGTAAAATTGGTGAACAGTTTGATGAGAGCTATCTAGAGCATCTAGAAAATCCTGATACGCGCGCAGCGTTAACAGGCTTCGCTAAAGAATTTATTGCCTTCCATTTATCTGAAGAGCATATAGCTACATATCGTTTATTAATTGCAGAAAGCACTAAAGCCCCAGAAATTTTGGATAGCTTCAAGTCAGTAGGGTCCAATGAGACACATGAAAAGCTATCTTTATTCTTTACTGAACGCCTGAAGCTTAAAGAAGCCGAAACACCCATGCGTTTCTGGATCGGTATGCTGCTATCTCTACGGGATGAAGTGCTTATGGAATTGGAAAAACCTAATCAGACAAAGATTGATCATCATGCCGAGCAAGCCACAGCCTTCTTACTTATGGCAATATCAGCATCTTAGTATCGGTATTACTAGAAGCGTTCATATTTCAAATAGAAACATGGCAGCCCTCACCTAAAATCATGTACATTAACTAAACAGTTAATAACATGGAAGTAAAGTAGATGGAGAGCAAAACGTACGCAGTGATAGGTACTGGTGCTATTGGCGGATATTATGGTGCACGATTACACCACGGTGGAAATGAAGTTCATTTCCTTTTCAACAGTGACTACGATCATGTCTGCCATCATGGCTTAAAGGTTGATTCTCACTATGGTGACTTTTCGATACCTGCCGATAAGCTAAATGCTTATCAAACCAGCAGTAAAATGCCAGCTGTCGATGTTGTTTTAGTCGCACTGAAAACGACTCAAAATCACCTACTTTCCTCACTAATTCGCCCATTATTGAAATCAAATACTCTGGTTGTACTGCTGCAAAACGGTATTGGTGCCGAGCAAGAATTAGCCGAGCAGCTTGATTTACCTTATGTTGGCGGTGGGCTGTGTTTTATTTGCTCAAACAAACTAGGACCGGGTCATATCCACCACCTCGATTACGGTAGGTTGACCTTAGGCATGTATGGCGAAGCAGGCTTACCTGCATTGAAGCAGCTTGCTGAAGGCTTTAGTCAAAGCGGCGTAGAAGTTGATGTGGAAGATAAGATCCTCTCCGCTCGCTGGAAAAAGTTATTGTGGAATGCGCCCTTTAATGGCCTCTCTGCCGTATTAGATACCGATACAGCTCAAATGATGCAATGCCCTGAAATAGTTGATCTGGCAAAAGCAATCATGCTTGAAGTCAAAGATGCAGCGCAAACAAGTGGCACTGAATTAGAGATAGAGCTAATTGAAACTATGCTCTCGAACACAGCCAAAATGAAGCCTTACCTTACCAGCATGCTGCTAGACAAGCGCAATGGCCGTGAACTCGAATTACAATACATGTATAAAAACGCGCTTGATATGGCTCGACGCCATCAAATCGAAATGCCAAAAACCGAAGCTCTGTACCAGCAACTATGCTGTGTTAATCAGCTTTACAAAGTACTTATTGACTAAATGAGCATGAATGATAATACCGTAATATTTACTTTCACTCGTTAACAGTAGGACATGTAATGGCGTTCAAAAAACGAACGCTTTGCGGTATATTATCTCCGAAACTTAATTCGACTCATAAAATATAACCGTGAGAAAGGAAGCTCATAATAAATGCTCGCAAATAAAATCTTAAACATTTTAAAAAATGCTATCGAGTTCAAATCTCGAATTTGGGTTATTCAAATCACTGATGGACATTTCAAAGACGAGTCATTAATCATCAATGAAGATTCCTTCACTGAACCAATGCAGTGGATGAAAGATCAGTACTATTCTGATGAGATGATTGTCCAAGTCGATAAACTGCAGCGTTCTGAAATCATTTTTTTGGAACTGATTGATACTGAACACCGGATCATGCGCGTTAAGTAGTCACTAATATACCAACAATTAATAATAAAAAGAGTGCATTGCATGCAAGCTGTGTTGAGCAACATTTATGATCACACCCGAGGAGACTTCCTAAAGAAAATACTCACTATAGCCTTACCAATTACCTTACAGAATATTATGTTTTCTAGTAAAGGGTTGGTTGATGTCATGATGTTAGGCCAGCTAACCGAAACGGATATCGCAGCGGTAGGAGTAGCCAGTAAAATATTGTTCATCGCAACGATAATGTTGGTAGGTATTACGACTGGTGGCGGCTTGTTAACCGCTCAATACTGGGGAGCGAAAGATAACAAAGGGCTACAAGAAAGTACGACACTCAGCCTGCTATTCACGCTGATCGCAGCTTTGACCACCATATTGGGATTCAATTTATTTGCGAACCAAATAATGGGATTAGCCACGCAATCGAAAGAAGTTATTGCCCTTGGTAGCCAATACCTTGTTATTACATCATTTAGCTTACTCTTCGCCGCTATAGTCAGTAGCTTATCAGCAAGTTTACGCTCAATGCAGCAACCAGGTGTTTGCACCTTTTTTAGTGCTATCAGTATTTCAACCAATATAGTTCTGAACTGGCTCTTAATCTTTGGTAAGTTTGGGTTCCCTGAATTGGGCATTAAAGGGGCCGCGATTGCTACACTTATAAGCAGTATCGTCGAAGTGGCCTGCTTATTACTTTATCTATATTTCAAACGCCATTTATTGCTTTTTAGTTTTACAACAGACCTACCAGCCTGTCAACGCCGAAAAATAATACGCTTTCTTAAGCTTTCAATCCCAACAACATTCAACTTTCTACTCTGGTCTGCAGGGCTATTTGCTTACCATGCCATAATGGGTAGTACCGGAACTCAAGGCTTAGTTGCGCTCTCTGTTATAACGCCAATAGAAGCAATGTCACTCAGTTTTCTTGTTGGTGTTGCGAATGCCTCTTCTGTATTAATCGGCAACCAGCTTGGTGCAAAAAATTATACCGCTGCATATTATCAAGCCATCATTTTCATAGCTATCGCCGTAACAGTAACGGTTATAGTCTCTTGCATCTTATTCCTTAACCAAACCGCAATCCTTGATCAGTTTTCAGCTATCACGGCTGACACCCGAGAATTAGCTGAACAATTTTTTGCCATTCTTTGTATCGGCATCGTTTTACGTTCTGTCCCAACAACACTGGTTGTCGGCGTTCTACGAGCCGGAGGTGATGTGAAATTTTGCTTATACCAAGACATGCTTACACAGTGGGCATTTGGTATTCCATTAACCGCGATTGGCGCCTTTTTACTTGGCTTCACTCCTGAATGGGTGTTTGCTATGTTTTTCCTAGAAACACTCTTTAAATGGTATGCATCCGTCCAGCGTTTTAGAAGTCGAAAATGGATACGTAATCTGGTTGAGAAATGACCGCGCAATAGAAGCGTTCATCACTCCCCTAACTGCTGAGCTCTAAATGCCATCATTAACACCTTGGTCTTAGGCTATTTACAGTGCCCTAGCACAGTTTTTCCACCCTTAAAAATACGAAATACATGATAACTATAAATTAATAGTTATCATGTATACCCGTTTGACATAACCATATAGATTCAATAATTTGCTTTCGCTTTTATTCCTTGTCAGGCTCTGGCTGTAGATCTGCTTCTTTCCCATCCGCTTCTGGTGATATCTTAAGCCAGGCGGTAAACAACTCATACCAAATCGCTAAGATAACGGCTCCTAAAAACAAACCTATTATTCCCGCTGAAATCATTCCCCCAATAGCACCAATTAAGATAACAGGCATTGGGATTGATACCCCCCGCCCCATTAACATCGGTTTTAGTATATTATCCGACAAGGCCGCCAATAATACCCAAATAGTAAAAATGGTTGCTGATGTCGAATCTTGTGCCGAGTACATATAAAGAATGACAGGTAAAACCACTAACAATGCAGGTAATTGGGCGATTGCCAGAATAAAGACAAGAAGCGTTATCCCAGCAGCCGCAGGCACTTCAAACACAAACATTGCCGCACCAATTAATACCGACTGAATGAACGCGACACCCACAACACCAAGTAAGACACTACGTATGGTAGCAGCCGTTAAGCTCGCCCATTCTTCGCCGTGTTTACCAACTACTCTGATGGAAACGGTTTTAACTGCCGCCGCCATCGAATCGGAATGCGACATAAACCCAGCAGCAATAAGTAGCGAGATAATAAACATCACAATAGTGGCTAAACTACCCCCTAACCACCCAGCAAATGTCCCTATACCCGCTTTTATCTCCGGTAAAAATTTCGCAACAGCATGTTCAAGGTTGGTCGCAAATAACGTCCACACTTCAAACAGCTTGTCACCAATCACCGGAATATTTGCAATTCGCTCTGTTGGTCTTGGTATCGCCACTGAGCCTTCTTGCAGCATCGCTGTAACCGCAACGCCACCGTCATACAATGATCCTGACACCACAACTATTGGCACAATTAAAATACCGACGCCAAGAAGTGCCAGTATTGTCGCGGCCAGCCCCCGCTTCCCGTTAAGCATTCGTTCGAGCTTTATGGTAAGCGGCATTAATGCAACCGCAATAATCGCGCCCCACAAAACAGGAATAATAAAGGGTTTGATGATGTCGTAAGTCCAGACAATCAACGCAAACAATAAGCCAATGCGAATTGCTGACTCGACCATGTTATTGACGAAAATACTACTTTTGTTTTTTTCAAGTTGTTCATTCATCATTTTTATCCTGATTACTTTGGCTAGCACCAACCAAACTCGCAACAACAATAGCCATATAAAAAACACCTGTAATGGCTTCTAGGTATACAATTACTTGAGCTACCGGTGATACAGGGCTCATGTCGCCATACCCTAAGGTAGTTAAAGTAACAAAACTAAAATAAGCAGCATTGGCGAAATTCTCTCCCCACGCTTTATACTCAATGCCGGTAAAAGCATTGGGTGAAAATTCCAGTACAAACAAATAAATAATGGCCCACATCAGTCCCAATAATAAAAATAGAGCCAGTGAACCCACGACTTTATTATTGTCGATAGAACCCGTTAATAAAATTTGACGCATGATAGATTTAAACGTGCCAAAGAAAAAACTGAACATCAAAATCAACATAAACAAATCAGTATTATACAGGTCAAAAAAACTCTTTAATAAACTGACACCAACCCAAAGTACGAGTAACATCATCAAGAATCGATACCACCCAGTATCAAACCTCAGGCTGAGCAAACACACCAAAAAAGTGGTCGCGGTAATCGCTTGAAAAATAATTTCAAGCCACCCAGATTTAAGGACTAGTTCAAGCGATGAGCTCACTAACAGAATAATCAACGATAGAGTTAAGTAATAAAAATTATTATGTGATGTAATTTTTCTTCCCATGATGCTCCCCCTATCTATTCATGCCTGCTGTATCTGGCGAGTGGTTGTCGTCTTCATCTTGCAGCACCATGATAGATGCCGTCATACCAAAACGAAGGCTAACGCCTTCAGGTAACTGACTTAATGAGATCCTGACAGGTATCCGTTGAGCTAATCGTATCCATTGAAATACGGGATTAACATTAGGTAATAAATTATAGCCAACTGCCCCATCTTTCGGGGCTATCCCCCAGCCAAGTGAATCAACGACAGCATCGATCGGTTGTTCGGGATAGGCCATTAAAGTCACCCTGGCTTCATCACCAATGTTAATATTCGCCAGCTGATTTTCTCTAAAGTAACCAAAGACCCAAAAGCTATTCACATCGACCAATGCCAATAATGGCTGATTGGCAACCGCTTGTGTGCCTTCTTGAATGTCGATATTTGATACATAGCCATCAACTGACGCAAATATTTGAGTAAACGCCATATTCAGCTTTGCACCTCGAAGTTTCTGCTGTGAAACTTTAATTTGAATCAACGACTCTTCGTAGGCAATTTGACGCCGTGTAATATCCTTATGAGAAACAGCACCTCGGTCTTTAGCTTGAATATCTAACAAGCGGTCATATTCGATTTTCTTACCACGAGAACTGATTTTTGCTCGTTCTAGTGACGCCTCTGCCTGCGATAGAGTGACTTCATAAGTACTTGGATCTATTTGAAAGAGTAGCTCACCTTTACGTACAAACTGATTATCTTTCACTGCCACATATACAATTGGGCCAGAGACACGTGGTGCAATTTTGACGATATTCGCCCTTACTTGCCCGTTTCGGGTCCATGGGTTATCAAAATATTCTTCAAACTTCTGGTAGCCTATGTACAAGGCTCCCGCAATAACACATAAATTAAGTGCAACTACGAATAGCTTCTTTATTTTTTTCATAACCACACCTAAAACTTTAAGAAAAAGGCATCAATCGCCACGATATAAAACACCGTTATGGCAAGAAATGTCACTGACGGAAACGCAATTAGCCGCGATAAGCGTGTCTTATTTAACACACCGACTGAAATCCATGCCGAGATAACAGCTAATACCAATACTTGTAGAAATGGTGAATAATAAACATCCCCCCAGGCAAGTTCATGAGGCATTTCCATTATTGCTCTCCTGTATGCAGTGGTTTAAAGGGGTAATCTTGTTTACTTGGATCAATAGGCTCGCCAAATGAAGATGTCGCAACCGGAACAGCGTCGGTAGAAAGTACAGGCAACTCAGTATTATCTAATAGCTCTCCCCAATCTGTTCGTTGTTCCATTTGCTCCTTCATCGAAGGCTTAAGAAATGCCTTTCCCGTTTCAGCCTCCCAACCACCACCTAACGACTTATACAAGGCAACAACTTGCGTTGCGACGTTGCCTTTCACTTGCGCATAAGCATCTTCACTACGCGTCATTTTTTCAACTGAACTCAGCAACCGTTCAAATGTAATCTGACCATTTTCATACTGAGTCAACGAAATATTGAATGCTCGAACCGACGCACTTACCGAATTAAATGCTAAGCCTTTCTGCTCAAGATTTAGTTGATAAGACGATAAGGCAGTACTCACTTCCTGCACTGCTAATAATACTTGTTTATTGTAATTAGTAAGACTTTCTTGAAATTTAGCATCTTCAATACGAATAGCATTTTTAACTCGGCCATATTGGAAAATGTTCCATGAAAATGCCGGACCAAGCGTAAGGCTCAATGAATCACTAAAACTAAAGTCATTACCAGCCTGCACAGTGCTGTTTAAACCAATTGCACCAAACAAAGAAAATTGAGGGTATAAATCAGCTTCAGCAATTCCGATTTGAGTACTCTGTGCATGCGCTTGTAATTCTGCCAGCTGTAAATCGGGGCGCCTAAGGACTAAGTTAGCATCAACTTGTGTCGTAACAGCAGGGGTTGGGGGGATTAACGAATATTGATCATAGGTATCAGATAGTTTTGCTGAACGGCGGTGATTATATTTATTATCAAAGGCCTGTATTTTGGCGTTAATCAATGGATCAGTTAGAAGTGCTTGTGCTTCTTCAGGCATTATACCCAATAGTAGCGCAAGTGCATTACGTGACTGCATCATACCAATTTTCAAACTTGGTAGTGCCGATTGGGTATTATAAAGCTGAGTTTTTGCCTGCTGTACATCAAGCTCGGTGACATTACCAGAATCAAACTGTACTTGTGTTATGCGTGCCACCCGTTTCTGGATCTCAATATTACGCTCAGATAACAGCACTCGCTCCTGAAATGTTCGGTAATTAATGTAGTTTCTTGCTACCTCTGACGTAATGGTGACCAAAATATCATGGTAAGACGCTATCGAGGCATATAACCCGGCTTCTGCTGACTCAATACCACGAGCATAACGCCCCCAAACATCAAGCTCCCAACCTGCATCAAAACTAACGGTTGCATTATCAAGTGTTGTTTCATTCTGATAAATTTTAGCGAGGCTCCCTGATACCGTTTGTCGTTGTGGATACTGAAAAGAATTAGCAATACCAGTAGCTGCTCTCGCCTGAAGGATCCTTAATCCCGCGGCTTCTAAATCAAGGTTCTGTTGTGATGCCTGCGATACAAGCTCATTTAAAATAGGGTCGTTAAATTGTTGCCACCATTTGGCGGTTTTCCAGCTACTGTCTTGATAATCAACGGCCTGCCACTGTGAAGGTAACTCAACAGGTTCGACCCCATCAAAATTAGGGCCTAAAACAGTACACCCCGATAAAACACAGAGTGAAAGCAAAGCAATTCTATGTCGAAAATAGTCTACCACTCTGCCCCCTTAAAACTTCTTGTCAGATAGCGTAGCCCATGAAACATCACCATGCGCTTGTTTACAGGCTATCAATGACTCAAATATATTTTTCTTTAAGTTTAGAAAAATATAAAAACCTGCAATGTCTGAATTTGAATAATTTTCTATTTCAACTGTCGAAAAGTAATCATCTAATTGATGTTCTAAGTCGGTATACTCCTTTCGCACACCCACAAATTGACCATTATTTTCAAGTCCATCAATGTTTGCTTTTTCGCTATTATTTGAATCAGTAGGTATCGCGGTATCTTGATATGAAATTAAACTTTTAGCTAACACCGGAATTATCCGATCCTTGTACTTGTCTCTTACCCTTGAGAGTAACGGGTTACCAGCTATCGTTTTTTCAGCTTGCAACAATGTCATTAAATGGTGATGAAAAACATCACACCGTTCAGTGAAGGCTGTTAGTGCCTCGATGGTTACTGGTGCATAATATTGGGTATTAACTTTCGTGCGCCAAACCATCATTTTCTTTAATGCCACTTTCATCGTAGCAACCCGCCAACCTAATTCAATTTTATGGCGCGTTGAACGTATGCCATTTTGCTGAAGCCGGATAATCCCTTCTGCATGACGAAAAAATCGTTCTCTAAATACCAGCATCAAGTGCTCAGGCCTTGCTGAAAATGGAAAGTAATAGGAAAAAACAACTGTAATAACAACAAGGTAAAACAAGCTAACAATCATCATCGTAATACCAAAGTGATAGACCATTTCATTATTAATCCCGAGCGTAAACATTCCCAATAAAAAGAATATGGTTATTGGTCCTTTAAAAATATAAAAGCCTATAAAAGTATAAATAAAAATGAAAGCGGCAAGCTCTGAGCCTAGTGTTAACTGAGGCAAAATAAACACATACGCTGGCACTGAAAAGGCGAACCCAAGCGTGAATAGGATAAATAGCATAAAGGGATGTAACGGAAGATAAGAAAGTATAGAAACGAACAATGTGCTGAATACAATGAAATTATAACCACCTGGTGGGTTAAAATAGATCCAAAACAACGCTGAACACCAATATGTTAAAAATACCTTCACTGCTGTTTTCGCATTTTCAGCATCCCACCAGTTAAAATCAGGCAGCGCTTTTAACGAGGGAAGATCAAATTGAATACGACCAGTCACAGAATCAATGCTACTTATGCAGCTATGAAGCTGAGCTAACCTTTCTCTTAACTGCCTTAATAAAAAAGCGCTGCTTATTGCCTCACCTCGATATAAATGCCCAGCTTGTTCTAGCTTTTCTTTATCATACTCAATGGGTTCAAAATCTTCTGGTGCTTTAGTATGTTGTGTTTTCCATGCTGTAGGGACACGCTCAAACATCGCAATAATTTGCTCTCTCAGCATCTCAAAATCATGAATAAATTCACTGGGGTGACCACCTGAACGCGAGTGCTCTTTCGCTGCAAACAGCAGTATTTCAGTGATCTTTTTATAGAGTGCAACTGTACCGTCCCATTCTTTTTTATACGCAGATATTTCACTACAATCAGCATTAATCGTATGGTATCGCGACTCAAAATCTTGCTGTGCTTGAAATAGTTGCTGACTTAGTTCAGCAATAGTCGGGGCGGGAGCATCATCTTCTTCCGTTTCTTGTTCTGGTGTATTTGGGTTTTCAACTTCGTGATGAGTGTGGTTTTCAGTTTGTGGATTGCCGCTTATCCGGTTAAATAACGCCTGCTGCCTTTCCGTTAATGCTGTCGCGAGTTGTTGCAAATTTCGTTCAACTTTCGGTGGAAATAGAAATACTCCAACAACGGTATATATTACGACACCAAAAATAGTCATGAATGTCCGATCTAAACCGTAAAGAAACGCGCCTTCTGCATCCCCTCCGTTATACATCATTAAGATCATCACCCCTGTTAACATAAACAAAGTGGGATCTTTTAAATACGCTGATCGGATATAGAAAATAATGGTAATAACAACAGAAACGGCCAGCATGTATTGAAAACGATCTTGTGCAAAGACCCCGACCAGCATCAGGCCAATAATACCCCCGGCAACGGTACCTAAGACTCGGAGTGTACCTTTCGCAAACGACTCACGTCGACTGCCAGTTGAAGCGATTAACATCACCGTTGTTGCTGCTGTTGATGGTTGTGACCAACCCAACGCCATAGGAAGTAAATACGCAATCGTCAGACTAATAGCAACTCGGCAGGCAAACTTAAACTTGTCGCTTAAACAGAACGGCACTAACCAATTATCGAGATTCAACAGCCGCGCAAGTGCACTGGATGAGCGTGTTAATTCCGATTTTGATTCTGTACCCAACTCTGCCACTGAACACCCTCAATAGATTAACGTTAAACTTCTATTGGAGTAATAAGGGTAGATGAAGAATGGGAATCTAAAGTAAGATTATGTCTTAGGGCTTGAATATTTTGTGGCTACGATGGTTATTCGATGAAACGCCTCAAGCTCATCGTTAGCTCAAGGCGCTGCTGTGTCTTTTATTAATATACGCCTTCTAAGTTTGTACTTTTATCTTATTCGATTAAAGAAGGCTGCTGTTGTGTTGCTCTTACCGCATTAAATAACAACTTCACCGCTGGAAGCATACGGCTTTCGTCAATATCAAAGTCACCATTATGATGACCAGCCGTTAAATCTGAACCAACGAGGCAGTATATTGCCTTGCCACCACAGGCTTGTACTCTATCAACTAGGTAGCCAGCATCTTCGCTTGCACCAAAGTCTTTCTCTCGAAGCACCTGAGTGAAACCACTGTCTTCACCAATGCTTTCAAGTAAAGTAACCAATTCAGAATCATTGGTTAGCCCAATAGCCTCACCTTGTGGGCAAATATCAACACTGACACCATGCATCATCGCTGCTGCTTGTGCAATCTTCTCTACATGCTGGTACATGAAAGAATTCAGTTCTCTGTTTTCCCCCCTCGTTTCTCCCATTAGAACCGCACTGGCTGGGATAACATTTCGCCCATCCCCCGCATGCATCTGCCCAACATTAATACGAGTCATACCATCTCTATGGCGAGGAATTGCCAACATTTGCGTCACAGCAGTACATGCTGCAGCTAATGCATTTTGTCCGGCGTTGGGCTCAATACCAGCATGAGCCGGCTTACCAGAAAAGTGTAAGTCAAACTTAGAGCTACAAAGGAAATGCTGAGGGTTGCACACTAAAGTACCGCTAGGGACATTCATACCAATGTGCGCAGCAAAGAAATAGTCAACATCATCTAGCCACCCACTTTCAGCAATGGCTTTCCCTGCACGACAACCTTCTTCTGCAGGCTGAAATAATAGTTTTATCTTCCCGTTTAGGTTCGACTTTTCTGAAGCAAGCAGTTCTGCCACACCTAAGCCAATGGCAGCATGAGCATCATGGCCGCACGCATGTGCGACGCCGGGAGCTAATGAGTCAAAGCCTAAAAAGCGCGGGCGGTGTGAATCTTCTTGGCTTTCCATGACTTCAACAGCATCAATATCAAATCGTAGCGCAATGACAGGACCTGGTCGCCCAGTGTCTAAAACGGCGCCAACTCCCGTCATACCATTCATCTGAGCGAGAAGTTGTAAATCCGCCCCCCAGCTAATCGCCCTTTCTTGCGCGTTAGCAACTAAGTTGGCATCGCGCCCCATAACAGAGTCACGGTGAATAATTTCATCATCAAAGCACAACGAATAACCCATCACTTGAAGGTGGCTCGCGATGCGACTCGTCGTGAAAAACTCTCGCCATGCAGCTTCTGGGTATCGGTGGAACTCTCGGCGGTGATTCATCAACCGCTGAGCTAACATATTTTCATCAAAGCTAATGTTACTTTGCACGTTTCTTTCCTATCGTTTTATGGCGGCACCACAACTTAGTAACCTGTGAGTTCCATAAATCCTTGTCCTGAGTGACTACCTGAAACCGATATTGGGCCTTCCCAATATGAGAACACAAATGGCAACCACTGCTCCTTGCGAACTACATCCACTTTTAATTTAATTTGCTGGCTGGGTATATCTATATTCCAATTGAGCGGATAGTTTTTACCCTTATGGCTCGTATACGATACTGGCACTAACCTGATATCTTCTTGTTCAAGAGAAATCGATTCACCATTAGGCCAACTAATTGACCCAAAATAATATGGTTGGCTTTGCTTTTCTCTGATCTGGTACAGCATTAATGCACGACCATCATCTAAATGTATCGAAAACCAATCCCAGCCTTCTTGCTTCTCGGAAAGCCCAGCACTACTCCATTCACGATCATACCAGCCTTTTCCCATTACTTGATACTGTTTGCCATCAAGCTCCAGCTTCCCGGCTACCTGTAGAAAAGGTTCGCTAAAATAATACGAGGCTATATTTTCAGTGCCGTGTTTTTTGCTATATCCGTACTCACCTTGCAATATACGTTCTCCGCTTTTTTGCACGGAAAGCGACGCTTCCATATTGCCATCTGAAAATGTTAGTACCGCGGGAAATGGAGAGTCGCTATAAGATTTCCATTTCCAGTTATCTAACCAAGCTTGAAATGGACGTCCAGTCACTCCAGCTTGTCCTATACCACCACGAGAAAATCGCTCTGCTGCCCATGTATTATCTTTACTTGTGATAACAGCATGTGCCATAAAACGCTGTGGGCTCATCCACCCCTTTTCTTTTTTTATAGAAGAAGCGGACCTGAATAATGTCCATTGAACGCCAAATACATCACCCTGCTCAGATTGTAAATTAGCAGTGAAATACCACCACTCATTTTTAAATTCAGGGTGTGCTAGATGATCCTCGGGGAAGCTGAACACTTTATTGGGCTTTACTTGCTTAAAATGCTCGTTACCTTGTGCTGCCATGATCGAAACAGCTCGATCATCGACTTCGTTAGCTGTATCACAGCCAAATAGTAATAAAACCAAGACAAGGAGAATGGTCATTCTATTTATCCAAGACCAGCCTAAAGCACTCAGTTTCGATCTCATTAGAATGCCTCTCGCAGTGATGTAATTGCAGAACGTTTTACCAAACGCCAAACCGGCCAAGCTCCTGCAATGAGTAATACAATTAATGCTGAGCCCAGTGAAATCAAATAATCATTTGGAAAGTATTCCACAGGCATTGTCCAACCAAATGAGTACTTCAACACTACATCTATTAACAATTGTGCTAATACTAACCCTAACGGTAAGGCAATTAATGCAGTGAGCAAGCCTATAAGTAGGAGCTGCCCTCCACCTAGTAGTGCTAACTCTCGCCCTGTCATCCCCATGCAACGTAGTAAGGCAAATTGCCGTTGCCGTGAAACCTCGCCCGCTACCGTCGCAAAGAACAAGCCACACACTGCGACAAAAAGAGTCAGCTTGCCCAGCGTTGCCGTTACAATAAAGGTACGGTCGAACACTTCCATGGCATTTTGCATAAGCTCGGCATTATTGCGTACACGCTCTGGCGGAAGGCGGAAAGCCTCACCGAGATCTTTCATGACTTCTAGGGTATTTGCACCTTGATTCAGATGAATCGCTAAGCCGACCTGCCCACGGTATGGCCATAGCGCTTGCCAACGTTTTTGAGCCAGTACAACCTGCCCATGAGGATTACCGTAGTCATAATACACCCCAGCAATAGTCCATTTTTTATTCATCGGTGCGGGTAAATTAATGACATCACCAGGCTGCCAACCTTGCTTCAAAGCCAATGATTCGCTAACTAATACTGAACGATTATGATGTAGTTGCTGCCAATATTCAGGGATCGCAACTTTCATTACCATCGCACTTTTCTCATCTTGTGTTCCACCAACACTCACAACCTGCAACGTACCGGCGTCAGTATTCAGGGTTTTACGCCACTGCCACCACACTTGTTTGACATCTTCATGGTTCTCTAACCAGTTTGATACGCGAGGGGCAACATTAATGGATGGACGAACGTAAATATCAGCCGCTAAACGTTGGTCAAGCCACGTCTCTGTAGTATGTCTAAAACTGCCCACCATGGTTTCCATGCCAATGTTCGATGCTAACGCCAACATAAATGCCATCGCAGCGACACCTCGATAACTTAAGCTTGCTGCGGCATCAGAAAAGAACCAGCGCAACCTTGCAGAACGCACAACAGTGCCCAGTATTTTAAATAACTGCCACAACAAAAATGGCATGGCTAATGCCGATGCAATCAAAATACAGGCAATCAACATGAAGCCAGCCTGTTGTCCATGCGGCAGCTGATAGATTCCAACTGCTGCACCAAGGAATACACATGATAAAACGGCTTGAATCGCAAACTCTTTGCCACTGAAACGGACCAACGACATATGGGTCGCAAGACGGGCTGGCGGTGTGCGAATTAAGCGGATGAGCGGCCACCCACATGCGAGCAAACTACCAAATACCGCAATCAATAAAGAGGTTAAACCCCACTGCCAATGCCAAGTAACGGAAAGGCTAACATTAGCACCGTATAAATCACTTAAGGATTCAGCCACTGACGGCAATAATTGCTGAGCTAGCAACATACCCAATAAATTACCGCCCACCAGCCCCATCACAATCCATACGATAAGCTCTAACGTAAGGGCTTTGGCTAATTGTGATGATGATACGCCCGCCTGTCGCAAGAGCCCAACAAGTGGCTGGCGCTGAGTAAACGACAATGACATCGCTTGGTAAAAAATAAACAGCCCAACAACAAATGCAAGCATTCCCATTGCGAACAAGTTCAGGTGGAAGGCATTAGTTAGCGGTTCTAGTCCTGCACTTTGCTCTTTTTCTAGAATAAGTGCATGAGGTAACCTCTTTTGTAGTTCAATACGTTCATTATCTGTCATTACACCACATAAAATGGCAGTTAGCCCTGCGCTTGGCTGAAGCTGACGGAGTAAAGACATGTCAGCGATCATCCTCGGGCCTTTAACCCGCTCTTGTTCTACAACTTTTAATGGGCCAATTTGCTTGCCACTTTCTAGTGTCAAACGTTGACCATCAACTACGCCCATATAGTTAGCAAGCTGTGCGCCCACTAATATCGGATAAGGCGGTTGCATCAGCTCCAGCATTTGAAGTTGGCTTACTTGCGATAACCCTCCTCCAGACGTAAAGCTGGAGAACAAAGAAATAGGATCGATGCCGACTAATTCAAAATCTTGGCCTTTATCAGTAACAACCCTTACTTGATCAAAAGGCACACATTGCTTAAACCCTTCACGCCGCAATTGGATATAAAAGCCTTGTGGTACTTTAAGTGATGGTTGGTTATGACGAATACGGTATGGAAAAGGGTTTGAGAAAAGCTGTTCACCGTCACGGTAACTTTCACGAGCCTGCTGATTAACGCCTAGTACCCCTACCAATAGTGCAATACCAAGCGTCAAGCCGAACCAGACGAGAACAATTTGAAGAGGGTGGCGTTTATAATGCCCCCACAGCGCTTTAGCTACGGGGTTTGACATGTAATTGTCCTCCCTGAAGACGAATACAGCCATTCATATGTTCTGCAACTTTCTTACTGTGCGTGACCAGCAATAACGTACAATCGAGTTGTTTGGTCAAATTAACCAATAATCGAATAACAGCGCCGGTATTACGTTCATCTAAACTCCCCGTTGGTTCATCAGCCAATAAGATTTCTGGTTCCATATATAATGCCCGAGCAATTGCGGCACGCTGTTGCTGCCCACCAGACATCTCTTCAGGGTAACGACCGAGTAAAGGCATGAGATCCAATGCAGATATTATTTGACGCCACAATGCCGGGTTTTCTTTCAACCCTTTCAATTGGCGGCAAAAACGAATGTTATCTGCGGTTACTAGTGTAGGAAGCAAGTTAAACTGCTGAAAAACGAGACCTATATTGTTACGACGAAAAGCAGTACGTTCACGCTCAGAAATAGCATGAATTGGAGTATCACCGAGCCAAACCTCACCAGAATCCGACGAGTCTAAACCTGCGATAAGGTTAAGAAGCGTACTTTTCCCGGAGCCACTCTCCCCCATTAAAGCCAACTGCTCACCTTGCTTAAGTGCTAGCTCCGCCCCCTGCAAAACAGAATGATATTCACCGCCATCCTGATATCCTTTGCATAGGTCGACCAGTCGTAACATTTTTATCCCCAATTTAGGAAAGTTGTGGAAGGAATTTACCGTAAACCCCTAATTCTATAAAGCACTTTAAAAGTAATAATGAAAAATGCAATCCAAGACGCTACATCAACTCTACAATTACCCTACACTGCAAACAATCCACTCACAAAATGAATAAAAACAGCTTATTCATACTCACTCCTATGTATATCTTTGATTAATTTAACATTATATTATGAGCGTAATTGAGTATTTATAAGCTTAATACTTTAAATCTACTTTAATTGTTAAGCGATTTATTTCATCATTCACTTCAAGTAAATAAATCTTTTCACACCGTTTTCCACTACATTGATAGTATTAAAAGCGTAACATGCATTTATGATTACAGCAGGGAGCATGTAATTTATGGTAAAAACAGTTTTAGTTGTTGGCGCATCGGGCTATATCGGTACCCACCTAGTCCCCGAGCTTTCAAGTGCGGGTTATAACGTAAAAGCCACGTCACGCAATGTAAAATTGTTAAAAAAAAGAAAGTGGGAAAAAACAGGTAATATTTCACTTCATGAACTTGACTTAAACACCCCACACAACCTTAATGAATTACTACAAGGTGTTGATACTGTTTTCTTTTTAGTCCATGGCATGAACCATGGGCACGATTTTATTGATATCGAAATAGATGCTGCAGAAAACTTCAGCTCCGCCTTAAAGCAAAGCCAAGTTAAGCGTGTCATTTACCTTGGAGCTTTACAACCGAAGGATGGGTTTTCAAAACATTTATCCGCACGTAAAGCGACAGGTGAAATTCTTCGAAAATGTGATATTCCAGTCACTGAATTACGCGCAGGGATCATTGTTGGCCCCGGCTCTGC
>NZ_JAKJSJ010000061.1:0-40446 GCF_050336715.1 Photobacterium makurazakiensis | reverse complement strand
CTCATTAGCCTGCTAATAATCGCGTAAATTCTCAATTGAGAGAAAAAGGGAAGGCATTACCAGCAACTACGCTTAGTGTGGGTGAATGGTGAGGTGTTTATCGTGAGCAAGTTATGTAAGGTGCTGTGGTTCGCTGCTTTAATAACGATTACAAATCAGAGCGTCGCGGCTAATAATGATGATATAGCACTTAACCTTGATACTTACGTGAAAAAAGCCGTGAAGAAGGGTATTCCCGGCGCATCTTTAGCCGTCATTATCGATGGCAATGTACGTTTATTAAGAGGGTATGGGGTTACGAAGACCGGGGGGGCAAAAAAAGTCAATTCAGCTACAGTGTTTCCTTTGGCGTCTATTTCTAAAACATTTGCCTCGGCTGCAGTATCTATCTTGGTGAATAAAGGCATATTAGAATGGGATACCCATGTTATACCTTATCTCGAAAACATAGAGTTCAGTGATGCTGAACTTGGCAGTGAAGTGACTTTACGTCATTTGTTGTCGCATACTACTGGGTTGGTACCACAAGCATATTCAGACTTATTAGAAGATAATGTGAAATATACGCGCATTTTACAGATGCTTGATCGCGTCAAATTTGTTTGTGATCCTGGTAATTGCTACGGCTATCAAAATATTGTTTATAATCTCAGCGCTGAAATGTTGGCACTTGCCTCTGGTATGGATTACGCCACTTTTGTGAAAGAAAACGTATTCATCCCATTAGAAATGGATCATGCCTCATATGGGCTGGATGCTTTTAAAGCGACGAAAAACCGTGTTGTACCTCATGTAAAAGTGAAAGCGGGTTTTGCGGCAGTTAAGCCTGCACCTTATTATTATCGAGTACCAGCCGCTGCAGGTGTGAATGCCAGTGCGCAAGATCTTGCTAAATGGATGCTGGCGCAATTTGGTCATAACCCAACAGTAATTCGGCCATCTTCATTAGATGTAATGCATAAGCCTCATATTCGCGCAAATCAATATCGATATCGTAAACAGCTTAGTAATGTATATTATGGATTAGGGTGGCGTACGTTTGATTACAAGAAGATTAAAGGCTTTGTTCATCATGGTGGTTGGGTGAAGGGGATTCGAACTGAAATGTTATTTAATACTGAAACGCAGACGGGGATTGTCTTTCTCACAAACTGTGAGACTGATGTAGCGCGTGAGATTGTGTTGCACTTCTTGAAGCTTTATAAAGCGCATTATCAACCGCAAACAAGCTAACACTAGTCAACGGTAGCATGAGCGCGTTAAACTACGGTGTTAGATAGCGAGGCTATCAACCATAAACAAAGATTAAAGAGGATACAGCGATGAGTAAAAAGCGTAAATTGCAGCTGGTAGAGGTTTCTCCAAGCAGCGGTTGTCATGATACCGATTTGGGCCGTGGTATAATTAAAGACAATGCGTTAAAAGCTGCAGTGACGAGTCAGTTGTTTTATACTCGTATTGTGAAATCGAAGAAGGGCAAGGGCAGTTTTCAGCGTAAAGGTAAGCATTCAGGACGAGAGTCCTATTCAATAGCCGCTTAATTTAGCCATTATTGAATAGGACTTTTTCTATCTATCTCTTCTTAAAATACCGCTATTGTGTTTCTCCTCATTATTTGCACATTTCATCCCCAATCCTTCCATATTCAACTCGTATCATTTAAATCAAATCAACAACACGGGGCAGAGTGATGTTTTTGAAAATGATATTCAGTATTTCCATTATCATTCTTTGTGGATGTCAAAATGAAAATAGACAAAAACTGGAAAGTCGTTCGTATCGTGCTGTGACGGTGAAAGTGACAGATGTACTGTCTGATTGTGAGTGTTTTGACAACCTTGGAAAAATGATTAGCTGCAAGATTTTAGGTAAGTTTCACATTGAAGAATGTATTGATTGAGAGGGAAAGATGATGACAAAGTATATAGGCTTATTGATATCGTTTTTTAGTATATATCTAGCCGTTGAGATAGAGGATATTTTATTGATTTCTTTCTCATTACTCGGTTACTTTTCAATTGTTTTAGGGTTTATTGTTGATTCAGTGTCGAGTCAGAAAGAAAAGGAAAAAATAACATCAACAGCTGTTTATAGTGATAAATGGTTTGTAGAGTAGCTTAATCCCCTCTTTTTGTATAACAAGGATAGATATTATTATGAGGACTTTTTCTTTAATACTTTCATTTATATGCTTAATGCTATCATTGCTGTTGAATAACATCGTGGTTACAGCATTATTTATGATTGGTTTTATGCTTTTAATGATTATTGCATTGATAGAGGTCAGTAGTCTAAGAAAAATGAAAAAGCAAATTTACTTTATATATTATTGATTCATCAGAATAACCATATTTAAATAAAGTCTAATAAATATTGAATAATGGTTATAATTAAACTATTACATACTGATTATTAAGAGTCATTAAATGGATACTATGATTCGAAATCTGATATCTGCGATTCAAAATCATATACGATTTCGTGCAATTTTGATGATTGTTGCGACTACGCTTGTCGGATCGATAACACTTATTATGCTAACGAAAATGACCATGAATGAAGGTTTTCTACGTTATGTTAATAGTGAAGAAAAGTTAAGAGTTGAGAAGCTAATTGTCCAATTAGAGAAATATCTTCCTGCTTACTTAGAAAATAGTAGTAATCCACATAGCTGGTGGCCAAAACTCGTTAACTCCACCTTGCCTGAGAGTGCTGAGGAGTGGCAAAGACCAGCATCACCATTAAGTGCTGGCTTTAATCCTAATGAATTGGAACGTAGTCGTATCAGTTCTTTGTCACCTAAGCCCACCATGTTTAATGAACAACCGCGATGGAACATGACTGACGGCAAATTCGTAGATGGAAGCCAGCAGCAAGGCTTTCCGCCAAGGCGAGAAGCTGGGTCATCTTTGTTTGAACACCGTTTAATGCTCCTTGATGCTGATAAAAACCTTATCATTGGAGCGAACAATCACCCAGATGAAATGCTGTATCCTATTACAGCTAATGGCCAAACTATTGCCTTTCTTGGTCATATTCCCCATCAAAAAATCCTTGAAGCAACAGAAGTGCAGTTTGTGCAAGATTTTAATGGCAGTCTCTTATGGATTTGGGTTATATCATGCGGTGTAACCTTAGCAATGGCATATCCTTGGGCGCATGGACTGATTAAAACAGTTGAATCATTTAATGCCAGCGTTCGTCAATTGGCTTTAGGCACTTATAAAACGAGACTACCTATAAAACGACGCGATGAGCTAGGGCATCTTGCGTGCGATATTAATCATCTTGCGAAGGTATTAGAAAAAAATGAAAAGGCTAGGCAGCAATGGATCGCTGATATTTCTCATGAGCTAAGGAACCCACTAGCAATAATGCAGGCTGAAGTTGAAGCGGTGCAGGATGGTGTTAGAGAAAATAGTGATGCAACATTTAAATCATTGCACTACAACGTGATACATCTTTCGCATTTAGTGAATGACCTTTATGAACTCTCTTTAAGTGATATCGGTGCATTGAGCTACAATAAAATTCAAGCATCACCAGTGGCAATGCTTGAACAGTGTGTTGATCTTTATAGCGATGCGTTTGAAGAGAAGACGCTGACACTTGGTCTTCATTATGAAGGTAATCCAGAGTTAATGAGAAATATGATGATTGAACTGGATCAAAATCGGATTCAGCAATTATTTTCAAATTTAATAAAGAATTCTTTGAAGTACACCGATAGTGGTGGGGTTTTGAAAATAGAAGCCCAAATGATTGGTGAGCATAAGTTATTATTTTCTTTTTATGACTCGGCACCAGGTTTATCAGATGACGAGATGAATCAGATTTTTGAACGACTTTATCGTACAGATCGTTCCCGCACTCGGCAAAATAATAATGGTGCAGGGTTAGGTTTAGCGATATGCAATAACATTGCTGATGCACACGGTATGACGTTATCAGCAGAGCATTCTTCATTGGGTGGTGTGTGTATGAAGTTGGTTATCCGCAAGGAAGTGTAGACATGAATGAGCACGTATTAGTCGTTGAAGATGAAATACAATTAGCGACATTAACAGAAGACTATTTAAAAGCATCAGGATTTCAAACAAGTGCTCTTTATGAGGGGTTATCAGTTGTTGAATGGGTAAGAACACATAGTCCTGATTTAATTTTACTTGATGGTATGTTACCTGGTAAAGATGGTGTTGAAATATGCAAAGAGATACGGCAGTTCTCTCAGGTACCTATCATTATGGTTACGGCTAAAGTTGATGAGATAGATAGGCTGCTAGGGCTAGAGATTGGCTCAGATGATTATATTTGCAAACCATGCAGTTTACGAGAAGTCGTAGCTAGGGTGAAGGCGGTGTTACGGCGTCACGCATTAGTGCCTGAAAACCTTGTTCAAACAACAGAATCTAATACTGAGCCGAAAATGGTATTGCAGCTCGACAAAGCTCGATATAAGGCCAAGCTCAGAGGAAAAGAGCTAGAGCTCACTGCTGTTGAATTTGCCATGCTTGATATACTTTCAGCATCGCCTGGAAGGGTATATTCAAGAGGGCAGTTGATGGAAGCAATTTACCGGGACAATCGCATTGTTAGTGAACGTACCATTGATAGCCATATTAAGAAACTGCGTAAGAAGTTCACTGAAATTCAGCCTGATTATGAGCTTATTCATTCCGTATACGGGGCAGGTTATAAACTCGAATATTAACATGAGTAGTTGCACACAATAAAAAAGCGTATTCATATGAATACGCTTTCTAGGTTAGTTAAGTGTTTGCTATTACGATTTATATCGAGCTATTTAAGGCAGGATCGTGAAAATCTCTTCTTCTGGTAATCGAGACTTAGGTAATGCTGCGTTGAAATCTGTCTCTTTACGGTAACCTAAAGCGATAAGTGCAACCGCAGAGTAACCTTTATCAAGTAGACCGAATTCTTCATTTAGCGTTTTGGTATCGACACCTTCGATTGGTAGAGCATCAACGCCAAGCGCACCAGCACCCAGTAATACTGTTCCCATGTTTAGGTAGACTTGTTTTTCCATCCAATGCTGAGCATCTTTCAGATCAAACCGATGCATGTTAACAAACATTGAGCGGCCTTTATGAACGGTTTCTTTAAATGTAGATTCTGCAAAACGTCCATCTTTTTCTTCAGCGTCTAAAAGGTGGCCTAAGTATTCTTCGTCAATTTGGGTTTTTGCACAAAGAAGAATAACGTGAGAAGCATTTAGTACTTTTGCTTCATTGAAAGCAAACAAACCTTGTGTGCCTTTACTGATACGCTTACGACCTTCGTCAGTATCAGCAATGATAAAGTGCCAAGGTTGAGAGTTTACACTTGAAGGGCTAAAACGAAGAAGATCTTTTAATTGAGTAAAAATTTCGCTTGGGATTTGCTTTGTCGCATCAAACTCTTTAGTGGAGTAGCGGGTTTGCACGATATCAGTAAGGTTCATTTAAAGCGTCTCCTGCTTATATATTTATCCTGTTATTGGCGAGCTATGATAGTGTTATGTTCCAAAATCGCAAGTACGCACATTTATGTGCCATAGGTACAAAAAGGATACTATGAAACGAAGTAGGTATGACTCATACGCTTATGAAGGGTGTCCTGTAGAGGCAACATTAGAGCTGTTTAGTGGTAAAGGGAAAGGCATGATTCTTTACCATTTACTCTCTGGAACCATACGTTTTAATGAGTTAAAACGTCGTCTTGGTACTGTGACCCAACGAATGCTGACTAAGCAGTTGAGAGAGTTGGAAGCGTATGGGCTTATTCACCGAGAAGTATACCCAGAAGTACCGCCTAAGGTTGAATATAGTTTGACGGAAACAGGACGTTCACTCGAACCTATTTTACTTGCGTTAAAAGACTGGGGAGAAGAGCATGCACTGCCGACGTTATTAAAAGAAAAGGCGGTTGTAAAATTTGATGAAAGTTAATTTTAGCTAATACTTGCTACAAAGGGGTTGCATTGCCACCCTGGAATAATAATGATAGCTGTGCATTCTCATTTGGTATATAAAGGTGTTATATATCGCCTTTATATAGCATGTAGATAAGAATGGCGAAACGTTTCAATATTGTTTGACGCTTGATCTTTATTTAACATGTTGCTTGATCTGGTCACCAGTCATTCATTTTTTGAAACTTTGAGCCATTATAAATACCCATCGTTATTTATAATGTTCACCTTCTGTAATTAACTCCTTCACAAGTAACATTATGTTACAAATGCGAATATGATGCAGCTCTCAACAGGCGCTGATTATACAATTACTCTAATTAGATATTCAGTAAAATTAAACATGTGGTGCAACGATGAAGACGGAATAAAGATTGCGTTTGATAGGTTAACGCTTTGTTATCGAGAGTGTTAGTCATGGTTGAATTATTTACGGTGATTGTAAGTGTTCTGTTTTTATTGCGCACCGTCAAGTTTTAGGGTTTATAAAGCTGAAGGACTGGCCTTGTATACAAATGTATTGTGTAGACCCATTTGTGTTGTTTCAAACAAGTAAAAAGGTAATTTAACTTGTAATTAATCTTAGGGTTATATGAAACAATAGATATTGTCTGAAGCTACAGAGTGAGAAATATTATGTTCATCCCATTACTATCGCTACCGATTATATTCGGTGCGGGTTTTTTGATTGTTAAAAAATATAATACACAAGCTGCACTGTTCGCAGCTGGTCTTTTAATGATCTTTATTGGTGTTCTATCAGGTAATAGTGACTTTCTACCTGCAGGAACTAATTCGTCAGGCGCCGTTGTTTTTGATTTCTTTCTAGTAATTAAAGCCATTTCCTCATCAACAGTGGCGAATCTTGGTCTAATTATCATGAGTGTAGCGGGTTTCTCTAGCTACATGAATCATATTGGTGCTGCAAATGCGATGGTTCAGGTATCAACCAAGCCACTTTCATTGATCAAAAGCCCATATGTTGTACTAGCACTGACTTATGTACTTGGTCAGGTGCTGAATATCTTCATTCCATCAGCGGTTGGTTTGGCGATGTTGTTGCTTGTTGCAATGTACCCAGTCTTAGTACGTATCGGCTGTACACCAGCATCAACTGCTGCAGTATTAGCAACAACAGCATGTTTGGATTTAGGTCCAGCATCGGGTAACTCATTAAAGGCAGCAGAAGTTATTGGTATTGATGCTGCGGCTTACTTTATCAACCACCAGATTGTTGTTGCACCAGTTGTTATGGCGGTTATCGCGGTTCTTCACTTCTTCTGTCAACGCTGGTTTGATAAGAAAGATGCAGAAAACGGTGTTACTTACGAGCTGAAAGTCGAAGAGAAAGAAGAAACAAGCGCACCAAAATGGTTTGCTATTCTTCCAGTTCTTCCTCTATTAATGTTACTAACGTTCAGTAGCTTTGCGATTGATACCATTAAAGTTGACGTTGTAACAGCAATGTTCGTCAGCCTATTTATCTCGATGGTTTGTGATTTTATTGTCACTCGCAACGGTAAAAAAGTAGCGGCATCATTAAAAGTGTTCCTAGATGGTATGGGCAAAGCGTTTGCAAGTGTTGTATCACTGATTATCGCAGCTCAAACGTTTGTTGTTGGTTTAAGCACTATTGGTTTCATCGGCATGCTATTGGGTGCAACATCAACGGCAGGTTTAGGCTACTTACCAATGGTTATCGTTATGGTATCAATCATTGGTGCCACGGCGCTTCTTTCTGGTTCAGGTAATGCACCGTTCTTTAGTTTTTCTAACCTAGCACCAGAAGTTGCAGGTACGTTGGGTGTATCAACGGCCGCATTCGCACTGCCAATGCAGTTATCATCAGGTATCTTCCGTTCATTCTCGCCTGTTGCAGGTGTTGTTATTGCGTGTGCCGGTGCTGCAGGTGTATCACCAATAGAACTTGTTAAACGTACTGCGATTCCTATGATGGGTGGTTTGGTTGCACTTGTTGCAATGAGCGCGATGTTAGGATAATTAAATTATGAATGAAAATGCGGTCTCTGTATTTGACTCTCAGTTATATTCATCAGTGTTTTCTAACGCGGATATGAAAGCGATTTGGAATGACCAAGCTGTTGTTCAATCGTGGCTAGATTTTGAAGTGGCACTCGCAAAAGTGCAATCAGAAGTCGGTATTATACCCGCTGAAGCATTGGCCTCAATAAAGCAAATTTGTCACTTAGATATAATTGATTGGGAGGAGTTAAATCAGCAGACTGCATTTAATGGCATGGCAATTAAGCCTGTTATTGACCAATTGACCCACGCTGGGGATGAGTACGTTAAGTCTTATCTTCATTGGGGGGGAACGACGCAAGATGTGCTTGATACGGGCCAAGCAATACGACTGAAAAGTACGCTTGATCTAGTTCTGAGTCAATTAGAACAGCTCATTGAAGTATTAGCCAAAATGGCAGATGAGCATCGCCATACTGTAATGGTTGCTCGAACAAACTCACAGGATGCTTTGCCGACAACTTGGGGGTTGCAAGTATCAAGCTACTTATCGGAGTTGATACGCCATAGGCAACGAGTTACTGAACTGTATCCACGAGCATGTACTGGCATGTTTGGTGGTGCGATTGGTAATTTATCGTCACTGGGTGATGATGTCGATGGGCTTATGATTCGTGACCGATTGTTAGCAGCATTAGGCTTAACAGTGCCCAATGGTGCTTGGAATGGCAGCCAAGACAGTATTGTGGAAGTGGTACAAGTTTTTGCGTTAATTCACGGTTCATTAGTCAGAATGGCAAATGATGTGGAGTTGCAGGGGCGTAGTGCTATCGGAGAGCTTGTTGAGGGAGCGAAGGGTGGGGCATCATCAACCATGCCACATAAGTCAAATCCACGTTTAGCGAATATGATCCAGTCATTATCGCGTTTAGGCTGGATGTATGCTTCAGGTGCGCCGTCGTTAATGGATCAGCAAGATATTAGGGCAGCCTCTATGCGTGTCGTGAGCTGGAGTGTAGTTCCTGAGGCGAGTGTTGCTGTTTCAACATCATTAGCGAAAGCTACCGAAATGATGTCGACATTGGGCGTTAATAGCGTACGGATGGAAAAGAATTTTGAGCATTCACGTTATATGATGATGTCTGAGTCGGTAATGATGGCATTGGCGCGGAAAATTGGGCGGGGCCAAAGCTATCAACTGGTGAAGCAAGCTATTGCTGAGCATTCTTGTCAGGCAAAACTATTGCCAGCAATGATGCTGGAGTGCCAAGAAATTAGATTTCACCTAAGTGAATCTGAAATCACTCAAGCCTGTTATCCAAGTAATTACTTGGGTTCGAATGATCAACTCATTGATGAAGTGTTGAGGTCTGTCTAAACCGATAATTTATTCAATTGGTAGCCATGACCATAGAGAGGCGCTGTTATTCATTTAACAGCGCTTTTTTTTGCGTGTTTCTTCTGAGGTTATTGGGATAGGTAGCCTGCGTTACTACTGGTTGAGATTTGAGCCAATAAAACATTTGTGAAAAAAAATAATACCGTTAAAGTGCCGTGTCAGTATTTAGTAGGAGTGGTCACTTGGAATTAGCAGTGTTGTTGGTATTTATTCCAACGTTCTTTTTTGTGTCGATAACCCCAGGCATGTGTATGACGTTAGCGTTAGGGCTTGGTATGAGCATTGGCTTTCGCCGCACTTTATGGATGATGCTAGGGGAAGTCTTTGGCGTTGCATTGGTTGCGATTAGTGCCGTGCTGGGTATTGCTGCAATTATGATTAAAATGCCTTGGTTGTTTATTGCTTTTAAAACAGCGGGTGCACTATATCTGGCCTACTTAGGGCTACAAATGTGGCAATCGCGCGGAAAAATGGCGCTAAGTGACGATAATTTACAGTCAACACAATCCTCAAATTTAGGGTTGTTAGTTCAAGGTTTTGTGACTGCAATTGCTAACCCGAAAGGCTGGGCGTTTATGATTTCGTTACTTCCTCCCTTTATCAATCCTGAGCAATCACTTATTCCTCAACTTAGTGTGCTGGTTGGTATAATCATGTTATCTGAATTTGTTTGCATGTCGTTGTATGCAAGCGGCGGTAAAGCGTTGCGTGCGCTATTAATGAACCAGCAAAACGTTAGTACGATGAACCGTATTTCTGGTAGCTTAATGTTTGGTGTTGCAGTTTGGTTACTCTTGAGCTAATGACAATTGAAGTCTGATTCTAAATAAGTAAATTACATTAGTTCGAGATTATTCTTATGGGGGGAAGCATTATTTCGCCCCATTTCGTGATCCTGTAGAAAATAAGATTTATGCTGTTCAGCGTATTGGCTAGGTAGCCACTGTTATTTAGTGACGATTAAACTTTCAGCTGAAAATTCAAGTGCCAAAGTTGTCTATCCTAGCCATTTGATAGGCATAATTTAGTCAATATGTAGGTTGTTGAAGGTTAAATTTGTTTCGATGTCTAAGTAAAGTTACTCTCTATAAAGTTATCCTATATCAATTTTTCTGATGGATCTATCAACAGATCCTTGGTTTGTAGGGATTTAGCTGGTACTGTACTCGGGAATTCATAAATCAAAACACTTTGAGTACTAACAAAATAATGCAATTTATTAGCAGGCCACCTTTCTGGTGGCTATTAGTACTCTAACGTTTTTAAGAGGATCAATGAGTATAAACAAAGACAAGTACAGTATAGAAAATACTGATTATTCAGTTGGCCAAGACAATGTGGAAAAATGGGGATTTGATGTACATAACCGTGTTTTCGGTTTAAGTGCTGGTTTAATTCTGTTTTTTCTCGTTGYGATATTATTATCAGACGCCTCAACAGCCAATACTGTTCTTAATAATTTTAAATGGCAGGTCATTAATAATTTCGATGGCTTATTTCTGTGGGCCGGTAATATATTCTTATTTTTTTGTTTGTTTTTAATTGTTTCTCCCTACGGTAGAATCAGGTTGGGCGGAGAGCAAAGTGAAACTGAATATTCAATGGTTTCATGGTTATCCATGCTATTTGCTGCTGGTATGGGTATTGGTCTTATTTTCTGGGGGGTTGCAGAGCCTACTGCATTTTTTACTGGCTGGGGCGGAACGCCGCTTGGTGTAGAGGCTTATTCAATTGAAGCTAAAAAAGTTGCATTGGGCGCGACGATATTCCACTGGGGATTACATGCATGGTCTTTTTATGGGGTCATGGCATTAGCACTGGCTTTCTTCTTTTATAATAAAGGTTTGCCTTTATCTGTACGCTCAATATTCTATCCTATTGTTGGTGATCGTACTTGGGGCTGGTTTGGCAATATTATTGACGTCATGACTGTTTTAGTCACTATTTTTGGTATGGCAACATCACTCGGCCTTGGTTCAAAACAAGCTGCGACAGGCTTAAATCACCTTTTCGGTACTGACTACGGCTTAGGGCTACAATTTGCCGTAATTGTATTTGTTACATCGTTAGCCATCGTATCAATCGTCAGAGGAATGCAAGGTGGGGTGAGAATTTTAAGCAATACTAATATCTGCATTGCTTTTTGCTTTCTTATCTTCATGGGCTGTGTTGGCTTTTCGTCGTTTGTGTCTAGCTTGCCGTTAGGGCTAGTGGGTTATATTGAAAATATCATCCCATTAAGTAACCCACATGGCAGGGGGGATGAAGGATGGATGCAGGGCTGGACCGTATTTTACTGGGCTTGGTGGGTTACGTGTGCGCCGTTTGTTGGCATATTTATCGCCAGAATATCTAAAGGCCRGACAATTCGTGAATTCTTATCTGCCGTTATTTTTATTCCTTCCGTAGTGTGTATTTTTTGGATGACGATTTTAGGTGGCATTGCTATCGATCAAGTCATGAATGGTATCGGAGAGCTTGGTGCTAATGGTATTACCGATGTTTCTTTAGCACTATTCCAATTGATTGATGCGTTACCATTTAGCTATGCGATTTCAGCCATTGCTGTTGTTTTAATCATGATCTTTTTTATAACGACTTCTGATTCAGCGTCTTTGGTTCTAGATAGCATTACATCAGGCGGGAAAATTGATACCCCAACACCGCAGCGAGTATTTTGGTCAGTTGTATCAGGTTCAATTGCCGCTGTACTCGTTTGGATTGGTGGTACTGAAGCGATTGAAGCACTTCAGGCTGGCACTATCATAACGGCGTTACCTTTTACATTCGTTTTATTGTTGATATGCGTTAGTTTAATGAAGGGGCTGAGTACAGAACCTCGACCGAAGCAGGCTAAAATCGCAACAGCGAATTAACCAAGAACGATGTTCTGAAGAAGAACAGGAGCCAGTAATGTTTCGTCCTGAATATCACTCAGGAGGGCGTTACTGGCTTTTATTTTAATGGGAAAGGGCGATTCAAAGCGAATATGAAACGGGTTAATTTATTTTATCGTGTTAGTACCGTTAACATAAATGTTTTTCCAATACCCAAATTCGGTCATGAATAATCACTCATTGTGGCGTCATACCCAACGGTGTTTGTGGGTGGCACTTTTACAACCTAAAGAGCTCAACTCTCAGGTGGTTTTCGTCTTCGTATGCGATAACAGATTGAAAATAATCACTTTGTTCTATAGCAGCAGAAAAAATATCTTTGTGATCAGAGCTTCCGATGAAAAGGATCTGGGTCGACTTGATCATTAACCCGTCATCATCAAAACTCGATGTTAAATTTTCATCGACGACACATACTAATACTTCGCCGTATCGAGCATTTAGGTCGATGTCGCGAGCCTGTGAGTATTGCACGTTGGTATTCAGTTGAGACTCTACACCCCCAACAAGCTCAATAAAACGAAACAGATCCGTTGAGCAGGTTTGCAATAGGCCCTCATACTCTTGTTCTATAATTGATTCTAGGTTGGTGCCTGATTTCCGGCCAAGTAAAAGCCATTTCTTAGTTGTTTTTCTAACCGTTCTATATCTGTTGGATTTCACAACTCGTTTAAGTACTTGAACAAGCAGGTTATTCTTTTCTGCTTGTGTTAGGCGTTTGTCGAGTTTTTTAAATTCGAGGTGTAATAAAGCGTTGGTACTAATGTCTAAAAGCAGTTGAGACTGGTTCATTCTTTTACCAAGTTGAAGCGGTATAGCTGAATAATATCATACTATTACCGCTGTAAGATAACTGTCACCTAAGCTCTTTCTTGTTACGGGCAATATTTGATTATGTTTTAAACAATCAGCTGCACCGGCTAGATGGGTAGCAATGGCTTAACCCTATTAAGCTGAGTGTCTTTGCTGCGATTTTGAGACAATTTGAGTTGACGATAGCGGCTATGGTTAATGAATCGATCCTCTAATACTCTTGAGCTCATTAACGAGCTTTGTATGAGGTCTAATTCGAGCAATTAACAATGAATGGAGCCTTATATGGTAAAAATTCTATGGCTCTACATTAAAGCATCTATCTGTATGTTCATCATAGGCTTTGTCGGAACTTTTGTTTATTTACTCGTTGTGTAGTGTATAAAAAAGGCTGCATATTCATGCAGCCTATCATTTAGGTCGAGAAGTAAAAGGGAAGAGGTATTATTGTACTACTTCGCCACTTTCTACGACTGTTTTGCGAACTTTATCAGCAAATTCAAGTGCTTCTTCACGAATAGCATCTTCATCAACCGTTAGCATGTTGCGGTCTTCCATTAGGATCTGACCATCAACAATGGTGTGCTTAATGTTCGTTGCATAGGCTGAATAAACTAGCGCAGAATATGGATTATAAACTGGCACCATGTTTGGCGCTGTTGTATCGACGACAATAATATCAGCAAGTTTGCCGATTTCTAGTGAGCCAATAGTATCTTCCATATGAAGTGCACGTGCTGCACCAATAGTCGCCATTTCGATGACTTGAATTGGAGGCATTGCTGCACGGTCTTGGCTTACTAGCTTGTGTACTTTTGCAACTTGGTTGAACTCGTCGAGAGTACTAATGGTGTTACCAGACATCGGTCCGTCAGTACCTAAGCCGATACGTACACCTTTTTCAAGCATTTTGGGTGCAGGCGCAACCCCTTTTGCTGATTTGATATTAGCGCTCATGTTGTGAGCAACACCAACATCGTGTTTTTTAAGTAGCTCAATATCACTATCACTTACATTGATAACGTGCGCGCCAATAAGGTTAGGGGTTAGGGCACCGATATCAGCCATGTACTCAACAGGTGATTTACCACCACTGCGTTCAGCAATCACTTGGTTTTCACGCTCAGATTCCGCAAGGTGAATCATTACTGGCACATCATACTTTTTAGACAGCTCAGTAATTTTCTGCAGTGTTTCAGTGGTGTTGGTGTAAGGAGCGTGTGGTGCAAATGCTGGGGTAATACGTGGGTGATCTTTGTATTCTTTAATAAAGTTAACCGCATATTTAATGCCTTCTTCAGCATTCGCAGCATCGGCAACAGGGAATTTGATAACGGTTTCACCAAGTACTGCACGCATACCGATTTCATCGACGGTTTTAGCTACTTCGTCTTCAAAGTAGTACATGTCGGCATAAGTGGTAACGCCACCTTTTACCATCTCGACATTACCTAATTGCGCACCAATGCGAACCATGTCACGAGAAACGAGTTTGCTCTCAAGTGGGAAAATGTATCGGTGCAGGCGGTCTGGAACATCATCAGCCATTGAGCGGAAAACGGTCATTGATACATGGGTATGTGTATTGATTAAACCTGGCATAACGATGTCACCGTCAGCATCAATGGTTTTTGTTGCTTTGTATTCTTTTACATCACTACCGTCGGTAACCGCGAAGATTTTATTTTCTTTTACTGCGACAAGGCCATTTTCATAAACAGTCTTCTCATTGTTCATGGTAAGAACAGTAGCATTCTTGATAAGAAGATCTACATTCTCAGCAGAAAATGCTGGGCTACTTACAAAAGAGGCTGCTGCCAGAGAAACTGCAAGCAGGGTTTTATTGAACATGGTTACCACCAGAAGTGCGATTGAATTGGTCTGATGATACCTACTGCAAATCGGTTGAGAATCACTATTGTAATGGTCAGTTACATTCTGTGATTAGAGTCTCACTTTTTCTTTGTAGGGCGGTTACTAATGTTTAATTTTCCATCGAACTCCGAGGTGTAAACGTTTGCCTTTTGCAAAAGCACCTAGCCATATCAGAATGTCGTCGCTAAATAACACACCTAAGCAGCAGATGACCAACGCAATAACTAAACATAGTGTTGTGAATAAATAAGCGGTATAGAGAGTCGTTTTTTAAAGATAGGTGTGATGCAGTGCTAGTACCAGACATGAGGCGTTCACTTACGGAAGAAGGTAATGCGCGGTAAGAAGAATATACTTATGAACGGTTTTTCCATCATTTTCACGCTTTAATGGGTGGTGAATATGATGGCTCCCATCAGTGAAGCCGAGCTCTTGCTCAAGTTGTTCAGGTAAGCTTTTTACGGGTGTTAGCAATTTAACGCCATCTTGTAGATAATCTTGGCTGTTTGAGGGTAATTGTCCAAGCCACCACGCTGGTATTTCTTTACTGGCTTTACTTCGGTCAAACCAGTGATCGGCGACTAATACTAAATATTGGTCTTTAACTGAGCTGGTTTTTTGTTGAGTCTGCACTATCGCAGTAAGCAAACTATTACGTCGTGCAATGTTCGCACTCAGCATACTATGTGCAACGACCCAAACCGAAAAGTCATCGGTTTCAATATGAAATATAGGTTGTGAAAGGCTGTCATTGTTTTGACACTGTTGCAGCGTTGATGAAATACCCGCTTGATGTAACGTGGTAATAATGCGGCGACAAAGTGCTTTACCTAAGTGATTTTCACGCATTCCTCTATTGTGAACAGTTGGATAGTGCTGTTCACAAAGTTGAAGGCAATCAGCTTGAAATGCTTGAATGCTAATTGAAAGATACTCAGAAACCAAAGGTAGACCCCATCAAACGACTAACTTAACGGGTAAGGGTGATGCCCGCCGAGTTAGATATGTAATGGTTTATATCGTATCAGAAAAAACAATATATTCTACTTAATTCAAGTGTTTGAGAACCGTAATTTAATATAGATATGCTATAGAGCTAACTTTTTTCGGTTGAACGGTGAAGTGGTATGAAAGTCATTAACCAACGACGAAATATTTTATGGCGTAGCGCCAAAATACTTAGCACACAAATAATATAAATGGCGGGCTCAATAAGCCCTGATTTTACCGACCAATAGTAGTGAATAGGAGCAAGAAGTACCGCTAGGTAGACCCAATTATGCAGCTTTTGCCAGTGGGCACCCATTTTTCTTTGTATTGCTTGAGTTGATGTAATCGCTAGGGCAAAAAGAATTAACCAACTTACGGCGCCCAATGTTAAGTAGGGACGCTCAATAATTTCAGATAATAATAGTGACCCATTAAAATTTAGATCGAGCGCCAGATAGCCCACCAAATGAAGTAATGCCCAAAAAAAGCTGTATAACCCAACTAATCGTCGTGTTCTTACGAGTAAGCCTTGTTTAAGAAAACGGGCAAGCGGGGAAATAATCAGGGTTAACATTAACGTGTTAAGTGCTGCTTTCCCCGTAAAGTGGCTGATCCCCTCAATAGGGTCAGCCCCTAAACCACCAGAAAAAACTGAATAGATAAGGAAAGCGAGAAAGCCAAGCGACACTGAATGAATGAAGGCTTTTAGCCAAATAATCTGTCTCGGTGATATTTTCCCAATGGCCTTTTTCATTAAAAGTTCCTCTTCAAATCCATCCCTTTGTATAAGCTAGCAACATCGCGCTCATAGCCATTAAACATTTGGGTGGGCTGGCGTCGACTGCTGAATAGGCTTCCTTCACCGATAAAACGTTCACTACCTTGACTCCAGCGCGGGTGATCGACCGTTGGGTTTACATTGGCATAAAAACCGTACTCATTGGGGGCTAATATATTCCATGTTGTGGGCGGCATTTTATCGGTTAAGGTGATTTTGACGATGGATTTAATGCTTTTGAACCCATACTTCCAAGGCACGACAAGGCGTAGTGGTGCACCATTTTGCGGTGCTAACGTTTTACCATATAGCCCTACCGACATGAGTGTGAGAGGATGCATAGCTTCATCTAAACGTAGGCCTTCTACATAGGGGTAATCTATCCCTCCTCCAAGCCGTCGAGAAGCTTGTCCGGGCATCTGTTTAGGGTCGTACAATGTTTCAAAAGCAACGTACTTTGCATTGCTAGTTGGTGAGGCGAGTTTGATTAAGTCTGCTAATGAAAAACCAACCCACGGTACATTCATCGACCATGCTTCAACACAGCGTAAGCGATATATACGCTCTTCAAGGGTGAATTTATTAAAGATATCCTCATAGCCCAGTGTAAGAGGGCGGCGAACCATGCCATCAATTTCAATATTCCATGGGTTTGTTTTAAAATTCTGAGCGCGTTCAGCAGGATCAGACTTATCGGTACCGAACTCGTAAAAATTATTGTATTGCAATATTTTACTTTCCGGGGTTAAGGCCAGTTGCTTGTTAGAATAAGGCGATGGAGATGTCGACAATGCCGTACGGTTATCGATGACTTTTTTATCTTTACTGGTAAAAGCGTCAAATAAACCTGCATTAGCTTGAGATGCCAATGGCATACCGACGAGGGTGATGCCTAACTTTTTTAAAATGTCCCGACGCTTCTGATAAACACCTTCTGGTGTTGCATCATTTTCGCTTAATGACCAGCGAGATGGTTTCTTGATTAACATAGCATTCCTTACTCAAAGATTTCTATTACATCAATAGACCTGATCCTTGTTAATAAAATTTCATTAAACCCTACAATTACTTGATTTTAGTCTAGAAGACGGTAATGTCTCCTCGTTATTTCATTGGTATCAAAAGAAAATTCAGGGAAATAGAATGAAAATACGTGCGCTTTTATTAGCATCAGCATTGGTTTTACCAGCGGCGTCTTTTGCTGCGTCATCTCCTTTATCTGCAGGTGTCTTTTTAGGAAGTCCAACATCTGGATTGACGTTCCAATACTGGGATAAAATTCAACTTGCGGTTGGTTTAGATACTTTTAGTGTGAGTGTTGACGCAAAATGGTATCTCAACGAGTTAACTGGGCGTACTGATCTCGCTCCTTTCTATTCGTATACTGGCCTGCAATGGGTCGATGATAGGGATAATCAATGGGGGCCAAGAGCAGGGTTAGGTTTTGTATTACCGCTTCGCAACGTTCAGATTTACGCGGAAGCAGGGCCAACGTGGTATATAGAAGACTCTTCAAATATCGAACTTGAAGGTGCAGTTGGGGTAAGATTCCGACTCTAGTAAATTGCAGCAGTAATATGTGGAAAATATAATGCAAAATATCAATGAGTTTAATGCTAACATTGAGCTTCAACATATCTATCTTGAAGCTTACGCTGAGCGTTATCATTCTCTAAGACAATACTTTGAAGCCTATTACTGCTATCGCCATCAATTGGTGACCCGTCAAGGCAAGCCTGACTGGGAACAGATTTTTGACGTTGCTCGTCGAACAAAACAAGCTGCGAACATTACTGACCGAAAACAAACGGTAAGGGAGCTCTTATTGCCGTTATCCGTACTTACTGGGAAGTTAAAAACGCTGGTAAGAGATGAACGATTAACGATCGAAGCCATCTCTCAACTTCTTGATGAATCGCTTGAATATATCATATTAGGTCGTCAGGAATGGCAAGCGCTGAAACAGCATGGTTGGCTTGAAGCGATGCCACCAGAGTATTATCAGCCGACGAACCTATCATACCTTGATACTAATCTTCGTTTCCAACGAGTTGGCATTGAACTCTAAAAAATGGATAGTTTGAGCCCCTTAGCAAATTGACCGTTATTCAGCCCACATCTAGAGCGTATGTTCTAAGCTGTTGAAGTCGTGAATGATTAGGGTGGTTTGATATGGACGTGATACAGAATAGTAACGGCTCTTCAGCGCTGGTAGTTGAAGGTGGCGCGATGCGAGGTATTTTTGCTGCAGGTGTACTCGATACGTTTTTGGAGAAGGATCATCGTCCTTTCGATTTCTGCATCGGTGTATCTGCTGGCTCAACGAACCTAGCATCGTGGCTTGCGAATCAACATGGTCGTATTTATAACGTTATTACTGATTACTCCTGTCGACCTGAATTCATTGATTTATACCGTTTCATCAAAGGCGGGCATTGGCTTGATCTTGATTGGCTTTGGGATATCACAATTGCTGAAATTGAGATCGACCGCAATACTTTAATGCGTCAACCAATTCCTTTATACGTTGTAACCACTAAAGTTAAATCGGGTGATGCGGCGTACATACAAGCAACTGCCGAAAATTTGAATGAGTTATTAAAAGCGTCTTGTTCCGTGCCTATTGCTTATCGAAATTATCCAGAAATTCATGGCGAACCGATGACTGATGGCGGGGTCGCGGACTCAATACCTGTCATTAAAGCCTACGACATGGGGGCAAGAGATATTACTGTTGTGCTTTCTCAACCTGAAGGTTACCGTAAATCGGCGCCAAAGAGTAAGTGGTTAGTTAGGCAGTTACTGTCAGATACACCTGAATTGGCGGAAGCAATGCTACAACGCGCTGATGCATACAATAAAGCGATTGATTTTATTGAAAACCCGCCAGCAGATTGTAAGTTAACGGTTATTGCACCACCGGAAGAGTTTGCAGTAGGGCGTGTAACGACAGATAAACAAAAGTTGGATACAGGTTACCAACAAGGAGTCGCTGCATACTCTGTATTATGTCTATAGGCTTACTTTAGATACCGAAAGGATGACTTGAGGCATTAATCTATTCTTTACTAGACGAGATGTATTTTATATCTAACACATAAAAAAGTAGGTCACTATGAATGATAGAAAAATTCAGCGAGCTGGTTTTTCTGGCGGGTGTTACTGGTGTATCGAAGCTGTATTTCAATCGTTAATTGGGGTTAGTTCGGTACAGCAAGGCTGGATAAAACCCATTAATGGATTGAGTTATACTGAAGGGGTCTTAATTGATTTTTCCCCTGATAAAGTCTCACTGGAAGTACTTATTGCTGTTCACCTGCATACCCATGATTGCACCTCTAGTCATGCACTTCGCTACCGGTATCCTTCCGGTGTTTATGTTATGAATGAAGCACAACGTACTGTTGCTAAACGAGCAATGGCGTTAAATCAGGCTGATTTCAGTATGCCTCTATTAACTCGAGTATATGATTTCGGCGATTTTAAGTTGAGCAAGGAAACGCTATGGAATTATTATTACTCGGACCCAAATAAGCCATTTTGTCAATCGAGAATAAACCCTAAATTACAGCTATTACTTATGCGATTCTCTGATCATATTAGTGATGAAAAAAAAGCGATTATCCGAGGTGTATAGAAAACAGAAGCAATAAAGAGATTTTTACTCTCTAGATAGGCGATTTGTAGTGGTTCATACACAACCTAACGAGATATTACTTTTGTTCATACTATCATTCCTCCTTTAGTGATAGACTTTGGCAAAAATTGATGGGGTTCTGTTTTTGTGGGCTGATAACTTACGCGTATTTTCTGTTTTTGCTGTGGTTTTATTACATGTTGCTTCTGGCTTTGTTAGTGATATTGATATAAGTAACGATATCTACGGCAGTCGTGACTGGTGGGCTGGTAACATATACGCATCTATAACTCTGTGGTGTATCCCATTATTTGTAATGATTAGCGGTTATTTCTTACTAAATAAGACAGAATCAAATGCCGTTTTTTTCAAAAAAAGAATAAATAAAATTCTGATCCCGCTCTTATTTTGGTCTTTTTTTTACTCTCTGTGGGTGCTTCTAAAGTACTTTATTAAAGGTGATATCTCTACCGCTTATTTTACGGTTGCTCAAGGCTGGGCGCTTGGTGAACCTTACTATCACCTTTGGTATCTCTTTATGATACCTTTTTTATATTTAGTAACGCCTGTTTTAAGGGTGATTATCAGCTCGCTTAAACAAAAGGAGTTTTTCGCATTTATTAGCATCTGCTTTGCATTGGCCATGCTATCTGCTCTTTCAAATGTTGTTCTTTTATATTTTGACTTGAGCGCTAAAGTTAGCTTATTTACCAATGATTTTCTAAGTTATTTAGGCTATTTCTGCTTGGGTGGGTATATTGCCAAGTATAAAGTTAAGGCGAATACTCATTGGTGCTTTCTGATATTTATAGTAGCGTTATTAATTACTATTGTTGGTAGCTATTATATAACACACCTTTATTTTTACTCATATTTAAGTGTGAATATTACTGCTGCGTCCGTGGCAGTGTTTTTCCTGATTAAAAAGCACGCCAACAACGACTTGAAATTAAGCTGTTTCGCGGTTCATAGTTTTGGAATTTATCTTATACATCCACTTTTTATAAAATTAATATCCTCGTTTGGTGAACAGCGGTTGCTAGAGATGATGGATATATATTTGTATATATGGCTAGTGGCATTTTTAGCTTTTACTCTATCGTATATAACGGCTTTCTGCATGAGTAAAGTGAGATATTTAAATCGATGTATCTAGTGCGAAAAAAGGCAGACCATGTTGGTCTGCCAAATTACGTGATGCAGGTGTGTCTTTTCGTTATTGGAATATTTTTACGCCGCGCCGATAATGCCACCATCAGTGCGAGTGATGCGAATAACAGAAGAGCGTGGTATTGATTTACCGCCATCAGGGAAATGTGAGGGCGCTAAATCTTCACCTGGATGCTGAACGCCAACAAACATGGTTGTTTGGTCTGGGCTGAATGTTAACCCCGTAATTTCACAAGCAATAGGGCCTGTTAAAAAGCGACGTACTTCACCTGTGTTTGGATCGCCGCATAGCATTTGATTGTTACCCATGCCTTCGAAATCACCTTTATTCGAGTATTTACCATCAGTTTGAATCCATAGGCGACCTGCGTTGTCAAAACCGACACCATCAGGGCTGTTAAACATGTTATCTGCATTAATGTTGTCACTACCAGCCATTAACCCTTCATGTACGGTTGGGTTGCCAGCAATTAAGTAGAGATCCCAGTCGAAGTTTTTCGAGGTATGGTCTGAGCCAGAAGGTGACCAACGAACAATGTGGCCATACGGGTTTTTTTCTCGTGGGTTAACAGCATCAACCGGTTGGTTGGCTTTAACGCCGCGGTACTTGTTATTGGTTAACGTACAGAAGACTTGCTGATTTTTTGGATTGATGGCAACCCACTCAGGACGGTCCATTGTCGTTGCGCCAACCTGTGTTGCCGCTTTACGCGCGAAAATCAAAATTTCAGCTTGGCTAGCAAAACCGTTTTCGGGTGTAAGCCCATTTTTACCAAAGGTCAGCTCAATCCATTCACCTTTACCTTCTAGCTCACCGTCTTTCGCCGAGAATTTAGCCACATATAACGTGCCTTCTTCTAGCAAATCACGATTAGCTGCTGGATTAGATGGGTTGTATTTATTTTTAGATACGAAGCGGTAAAGGTGCTCACCACGTTCGTCATCACCAAGGTACACAACCACGTAGCCATCATTGTTAATTGTTAATGCGGCATTTTCATGTTTGAAGCGACCAAGGGCTGTTCGTTTTTTGGGTGTAGAATTTGGGTTCATTGGATCGATTTCAACAACCCATCCATGGCGGTGTGGTTCGTTAGGGTTTTTAGCAAGGTCAAATCGCTCATCATGCTTATACCACTGATAATCCCAGTCATCTTTTGATAAGCCGTAGCGCTTATAGTTACTATCAAGGGCAGGGTTACTGTCGGAGCCAAATACGCCGTTGAAGTTTTCTTCGCAAGTAAGGTATGTGCCCCAAGGTGTTTCACCGTTTGCACAGTTATTGAATGTGCCGAGTACCTTTGTTCCTTTAGGATCTGCCGCCGTTTTCATTAGCTCATGACCGGCAGCCTCACCTGTAATTTCCATTTCAGTATTAGCAGTAATACGACGGTTTAGGCGACCTTCTTGATTGATCACCCACTTACCGTTTTTCTTATGAAGCTCAACCACAGAAATACCATGTGCTGCTTGAGACTTGAGTACATCATCAGCCGTTAAGTTTTTCCCTTGGTGAGCAAAAAGGTAAACGTGATTGGTATACTCATTATTCACTGATAATACGGCGCGATCATCGCTGATTTGAAAGAACGTCATACCATCGTTGTTGTCGCCAAACTGCTGGAGTTGTGCGTTGCTGTCTGCACCTTGAGTAAAGCGTGGTGCATTTTTGAACATTGGGTCACCCCAAGAGATAAGAACATCCGCTTGATAGCCTTTAGGGACGACAATATCATCTGCAGTAGAAGCCGGAACCGCGTCAAAACCCAGCAGATGATTATTCGTTTGTTTAGTACTGGCGATAGCTTGTGCAATTGGTGCAGAAGCAAAGAAAGCCACAGTACTTGTTGCCGTGCTTGCTTTTAGAAACTGACGGCGATTAACACCTTTACGAATAATATCATTGAACTCTGGCTCTTCTTTACGCGGGTGTAGAAGGCTATCTAGGCGATCAAGACGACTCATTATTACTTCCTTTTTCTTATTAATTCCAACGGATAGTCGTTGGTGCTTGAAGCTGTTTTGTGCCGTTAATCGTAAAGCGGTATTGTTTCACTTTTGTTAATAATTGATGACGGAATTTTGATTTTATTAGCAAGAAAATGAAAACGGTTGCGCAACCGTTTGCCTTGATTTGTTTCAAAATGTTTCAATAATGACCGATCACACTTTTCAGTATTGTATTTCTTCCATATCACTATAAAATCCGCGCCAAAGACGGATTCTATTGTATATTTTTGGTGATATGGACCAAAAGTTTCTACTTCGAGGCCTATTCTCGAAACTACAATTGAACATGCTAGCGATATTGTAGTAGCTAGCGGCTGATCCAACCCTTGAATATCAATTTGATACCTGTCTTATACCCAAGTGACAACTACTTTTAACATCTTAGGATCTTTGTTGTGAATCTGGATAAGATATTCAAGCTTACGGAACGTAAATCAACGGTTTCAACTGAAATTTACGCTGGTTTTATTACTTTTTTGGCCATGAGCTACATTCTTGCCGTTAACCCAGCTATTTTGGGTGATATTCCGGGGATGGACCGCGGAGCACTTTTCACAGCGACAGCGTTGGCTTCAGCATTAGCAACCTTAGTCATGGGCGTATGGGGTAATTATCCGGTCATGTTAGCGCCGGGCATGAGTATGAACGGCTTTTTTAAAGGCATTCTACTCAGTGGCTCTATTGCTCTGGTTTGGCATGAAGCATTATTGGGTATATTCCTATCTGGTATTATTTACCTAATTCTTAGCATGACCTCGATTCGTAAGACTTTGATCGAATCTATTCCAGAAGATCTTAAGCTAGCCATTTCGGTGTCACTGGGCTTATTCATCGCATTCTTAGGGTTGAAAAACGCAGGTATCATTGTTTCAAACCCTATTATCTTAGTAAGCCTAGGTGATGTAACGAATCCTCAAGTTGCGATTGCGTATATTTCAACCTTCATTGCTTTAGCGTGCATGATTCGCAATATTAAACTTGCGACCTTCATTGCTTTTGTCTCTGCCATTGTATTAACCATGCTTGCTGATTTCTTTATGGGCACCAGCAATGCACCAATTCCTGATTCTTTATTCTCGTTGCCACCAAGTATTGCACCGACATTTGGGCATATTTTTAACTTTTCAGGCTTTACACCTGAAAAGCTATTTGATCTATTTTTCATTGTACTTATCTTCTTAATTGTCGACTTCTTTGATGGTTTGAGCACCATTGTTGGGGTAGGGCGCGATGCTGGTATTATTGATAAAGACGGTAAGGTTCCAAATGCGAAGTCGGCACTGGTTGCAGATGCAGGTGGTACGGTTGTAGGTGCGGTATTAGGCACAACTTCTGTAACAGCATTCTCAGAGTCTGGCATTGCGTCATCGCAAGGTTCTAAAACAGGCTTGAGTGCGGTTGTAGTTGCAGGATTGTTTTTTGTCTCATTATTCCTTTATCCGGTGTTCTCCATCTTCTCTGCTGCAATGGTTGCGCCAGCAATGGTTGTTGTGGGTGTTTACATGATTGGCCGTATTGCAGATATCAGCTGGGACGTTGTTGAAGTTCGTATAGCATCTTTCTTTACCATTATGTTCACCTTGCTATCGTTCTCACCGGCAAACGGTATGGCAATGGGCTTTGTTAGCTATGCATTCTCGATGGTTGTAGCAGGAAAGGGTAAAGAAGTGCATCCATTAATTTACAGCTTAGCAGCGATGTTTTTGACTTATCTGATTTTTATCTAGCGTAAAGCATTTAAGCCGATTGACAAAAGCGACCAAATTGGTCGCTTTTTTATTAAGGCTAATACCAGTGACCGCAGAATGGCAAAAATGCTGAGTAAATAGGTATAGCTCTAAGTATTTTCAAACTTATCAGCAGAAAAATACTTAGATCACGAAATAACTGTGTGAATGTTTTTTATACTCTAATGTCCTCATAAATGGAGTTTGTGTCTAAAATTTAGTCGTTAATCGTTGATTTATATTAAAACTTGACATTGTAGTGGTGAGAATGGTTTGATCTATATGTTTTTCTATTATTTATAGGGCTAAGTATTCTTGGTGAAAGTTGTACCAAGTAGGGTTTAATGATGAGTAAAGTAGATAAGTACAGTATCGATAATACGGATTATACGGTAGGTCAGGATAACGTCCAAAAGTGGGGGTTTGATGTTCATAATCCCGTATTTGGTACCAGCGCTGGCTTGATTGTTTTGTTTTTGGTTGCAGTGTTAATCAGCGACCCTACTACAGCTAAAGAAACCCTTAACGGCGTAAAGAATGGCATCATCGATCACTTTGATTCGCTATTTGTTTGGGCTGCGAATATTTTTGTTATATTTTGTCTTGCTCTAATTGTTTCACCATACGGTAAAATTCGAATTGGTGGTCAAGATGCAGAAGCCGACTACTCTCGTATGTCTTGGTTAGCAATGCTATTTGCTGCCGGTATGGGTATCGGCCTGATGTTCTGGAGTGTTGCGGAGCCTGTTGCTTACTATACTGGTTGGTTTGGTACGCCATTGAATGTTATGGCAAACACACCTGAAGCAAGGGAGTTGGCTCTGGGTGCAACTATGTACCACTGGGGTCTACACCCATGGGCTATTTATGGTGTCGTTGCATTATCTCTTGCCTTCTTTGCTTATAACAAAGGCTTACCACTTTCTATCCGTTCAATTTTCTACCCAGTATTAGGGGACCGCGTTTGGGGTTGGCCTGGCCACATTATTGACATCTTTGCTGTTATCGCAACGATGTTTGGTTTGGCTACATCACTTGGCTTAGGTGCACAACAAGCTGCGAGCGGTATTGAGCATGTGTTTGGCATTGATGGTGGCATAGGTCTGCAAATTGCCGTGATTGTTGTTGTTACCTTGCTTGCTATCGTATCCGTTGCACGCGGTATTGATGGTGGTGTAAAGCTACTTAGTAACATAAACATGTTAGTGGCTATAGCCCTACTTGTATTTGTTGCACTTGCTAGTTTTGCGGTTTCTATGGGGACAATTCCAGCAACAGTGTCGGGTTATGCCGAGAACTTTGTAGCGCTAAGTAACCCGCATGGTCGTGAAGATCAGTCTTGGATGCATGGCTGGACAATCTTCTACTGGGCTTGGTGGATGTCATGGTCACCATTCGTGGGTATGTTCATTGCGCGTGTATCAAAAGGCCGTACTGTTCGTGAATTTATGATCGCAGTTCTGATTGTACCGACCCTTATTACGACCCTTTGGATGTCTGTATTTGGTGGTCAGGCAATTGATCAGGTCATAAATGGCGTTGGTACGCTTGGTGCGAACGGTTTAACATCTGTTCCACTAGCGATGTATGAAATGTTTGACTCACTACCAATGAGTTCATTCATTTCTATTGTGGCGATTATCTTGGTTATGGTGTTTTTCATTACGTCATCTGATTCAGGTTCGCTGGTTATCGATAATATCACCGCTGGTGGTAAAATTGAGTCACCAATGCCACAACGTATCTTCTGGGCAGCACTGTTAGGTGCGGTTGCAGCAGTGATGCTTTATGTCGGTGGTACTGAAGCCATTGAAGCATTACAAGCGGGTGCTATTTCTACAGCATTGCCATTTGTATTCATTCTGCTGTTGATGTGTGTGAGCTTGATTATGGGCTTTAAAACAGAGAAATTTCGTTAATTAATTTTCCTGTTTAGTTAGTGCTCAAATGTAAAAACGCCGCAAATTTTGCGGCGTTTTTTTATGGTGCTACGTAAGGCGTTATAACCAGACTTCTGACAATGGTGTATCAGGCGAGAAGTGGTAAGCAATCTGGGCTTGTAATAGCTCAGCCGTTGCAAGCGCATCTGTTAGGGCATGGTGTGGTTGATAAGGCGGTAAACCATATCGTTGGCGTGCACGGCCTAAACGAACGGAACCAGGACGAATGCCTTTCATACGGTTGATTAAGCCGCCAAATTTACGCTGTTGTATCGCCGACTCTATCGCAAGCGTATCAATAACAGGGAAATGTATTCCTTCATTCAGTCGGTCATGCAGCGCTTGATTCATGAACTCGCGCTCAATTTGCTTGTAGTGAACAACAACAATTTTTCCTGCTAATGAATCTAATACTTTCTCTAGAATCTTTAATAAATCTGGTGCGTTTTCTACTTCTGAGTCTGTAATGCCATGAATAATAACAGACTCCTCTTGAAGCGGGCGGTGAGGGTTAACAAACCATTGAGCTGAGTCACGACAGCGAATACGGTTTATGTTAAAAGGAATAACGCCAATACTGATGATGGCATCTTTTTTGGGGTCTAATCCTGTTGTTTCAAAATCAAGTGCGACGAATTCAACCTCTTTTAATGGTGTTGAACCACTAGGCACTGGGGTTGAGTAATACTGCTTGATGCGCTCATCATTTGCTGATTCTAATAAAGTATTAAAGAACGTCGGCCATTCAGGGGTCGAACGAGTATTCAATAGCTGACGACTCGGCTTTTTTGTTTTTGAACCTGAAGATGTATCACTCATTAACGACGATTCCCTTGATAGCGGAATTTAATAAAGTTTTGAGCATTACTTAGAATTTGGAATGCCGCTTTTAAATTTCGTCGCTCGAAATCTGACATGTTTTCAGGTTCAATGCTGTTATCAGCTTCGATTTCAGCTTCTATGTCGAGTGCTTGATGTCGAATGCGAACCATGTAGATAAATTCCATCGCGTCGCGTAAATCTTGCCCTCGTCCTTTGGGTAAGATGCCGGCGTCAATGATGTCATCTAAACGTTCAAATGAATTCTGAGCACGAGAGCCGACAGCAAGAGAGTGCACACGAATGAGGTCAGCGAGTGGGGCTGTACCACGGCGTTTCAGGTTAATGGAATTTCGGTGCTGGCCGTCTTTCTCCATCACGAAGTCTTTAAAGAAGCCTAGTGGTGGTGTGCGAGTAATCGCATTTCGTGCTAAACAAGCAAGGAATCGGTTGTTTCTTCGTGCTCGGCGAATAACAAAACCATTTAGCTGCTCTGCCCATTTCTCACGTCCATAAACACCAGCAAGGTCGAAATAGATAGAGCTGTTAAGTAATGCTTGAGGCTTAGGATTATCTATCCATTCAGCAAAGCAGTCTTCCCATTGGCTGCGCGTTTTCCGCCATTCCGGGTTGGTTGCCATAATATCGCCAGTACAATAGGTATAGCCACAAGCCGCCAGTCCGTCACAAATAAAATGCGAAAACTTTTCGAAATATTCACCGTGAATCTTTTCATCGTAACTATCGTCTAAAATCAGTGCATTATCTTGGTCGGTAACAATGAGTTGTTCATCCCTCGCCATTGAACCAAGCGCTATTAAGCAATAAGGAATAGGTGGTGGACCAAATTTTTCTTCGGCAAGTTCAGCTAGGCGTTGCTTGAAACTCCGGCCAATAACGGACATGGCGCTACCTACCATATGTGCATTGGCATCTTCATTTACCATACGCACAAAACAGTGTTTAACTTGTTCAGAGACGACTTGCAGCTCTTCAATTGTTTGCTGTTGGAATATAGTACTAACGAGCAACAAGCTATTTTGTGATTCGTAACGAACGATATCTGTTAGCCCAATAACCCCGATTGGATATTTGTTTCTTAATACGGGTAAGTGGTGAACGTTGTAACGCAGCATGGTTAACATTGCTTCGAACACATAGGCGTTATGATCGAGTGAAATGAGTTCTGTGGTCATTACTTCAGACACTGGCGTTGAAATATCAATACCTTCAGCTATTACTCGTGAACAAAGGTCACGGTCAGTAATAATTCCCACTAAAGGATCATATTCCTCATCACTATTATCTCGCTCTGGGTCGGTAATAAGTAATGATGAAACGCTTTCTTCTGCCATGGTCATTGCTGCAGTCTGAATCGACTCGTTCTTTGCAATCATTATGGGTTCACGTGCTAGTAGAGTACGCACTTTTGATGTGGTTAAATCATTTCCTTCTGAGTGAGTAGATACAGCATTTCGCAATCGTGTATTTTCTTCTACTTCAACAAAGTCAGCAAAGGAATCAAACTCATCACATAGCGAATTGAAAATTTGTTCAGGGATACAGTAAACAAGTGTGTCTTCAATAGCACGGGCTGGCATTCGAACGCGATTACTCATCAATAGACCCATTTGTCCAAACAAGTCACCTTCATCTATACGGTTATACAACTCACCTTTTCGACGGTAAATCTCTACGGTGCCACTACGAATGAGGTATAAATCATGTATATCGTCGCCAAAATTTAAAACCATTGTATCAGCACGATAGTAAGAGACTTCAATATTCAGAGCGATATGCTTGAGGGCGTCTTCTGGTAACTGCTTAAAGGGGGTGTATTGGCTGATGAAGTTGAGAATTTCGAGCTGTTCAGCTTCCATGTGTTATCCATATATTGCGCGTTCTTGTATGTCTTAAGTATACCGATAATCTTTAGCTCTGTATGTTATTGATGGTGATGAATGAGAGGTTAACTCTCTAAGAACAAGGAACTATTAACCAATTCTAGGGCTAGAGGTTCATCGCGAGAAAGCAAATCTACCACTACGAGGATTGAACACTTGAAGCTATTCGATATTATAAAGGTTAAAGAACCAAGACATTAGCTTACGGACAAGTATATGTACATCCAACCTTGTACTTATGAACAACATGCAGAAGCCATTCTCGATATTTTTAATGACGCTATTTTAAATACAACGGCATTGTATGAGTATGAACCGCGAAATATGCTTGTTATGAAGCATTGGTTTAATACCAAGGTAACCGGTGGCTACCCTGTTATAGGCGCATTTGATCGTCATGGAGAGCTTATGGGTTTTGCGACATTTGGTCGCTTTCGTGAGCAACCCGCTTTTCAATTCACCGTGGAGCACAGTGTGTATATCCATCCTGATTTCAGGGGGCTAGGGGTTGCTAAGCAATTATTGAACGCCATTATTGATGCCGCAAAAGCGCAGAACTTTCATGTTATGGTCGGCGCTATTGATGCAGAAAATTTAGCAAGTTTAGCGCTTCATGAAAAAAGAGGTTTTCGTAAGCAAGGCGCGATCACGCAGGCTGGGTATAAATTTGACCGCTGGCTCGATTTGGTTTTTTATCAATATGATTTAGGAAAAACAAACGAACAGTTTCAATAAGCGACTTACAGTGAGCCTTATCGATAGCATGTTATAAAACCCCAAACACAGTTAGTGACTAAAAAAGCATCATATGACGTCATGTTATTGTTAATTTTGTGATTTTTATTGCAGTCACATGCATTTACTACATAATACTGTTTATTTATCCAGTTTTAGAGGCGGTGACTGTACGTTAATGGAGTAAACTTCATTCTAGTGATAGTCGTGTAGTGTGAATAATGTGGCTAATTTCAAAACACATCTTGGATCAGCCGCGATAACCAGTAGTTTAGCGGCGACTGCGTTATTGTCTGCGGGACATGTTGTGCCAATAACAGCACTGTGGCTTATGCTGTTGGGTACAGTTGGTGGTTTACTGCCCGATATTGATTCAGATAACTCAACATCAATGAGTACATTATTCCGACTATTCGGCGGGTTGGTTACGTTTAGTTTCGTAGGCCATATCTATCAAATGGTATCAATGCTAGAGCTTATGGTTTATGGCTGTTTTTGTTATTTAACTATTCGATATAACTGTAAGTCAACGCTAGAAAAAATAACGGTTCATCGCGGGTGCTGTCATTCATTGGCTTTTATCCTCCTTTCGGGGCTATTTACGGTCTGGCTACTTTATTTGCTTGGCTATAATGATGTTACTGCTTGGCTCTCTGGCTGCTTTCTATTTTTTGGTGGTATTGTCCACCTGCTACTTGATGAACTTTATAGTGTTGATTTGGCGAACCGCCGGTTGAAGATGTCGTTTGGATCGGCATTAAAAGTATTCTCACCGAAAAACCCATTCTTAAGCGCGCTGCAATGCGTACTAATAGGCATGCTATATATCCATAGCCCCTCTTGGGATAGAACGGTGGTAGAGGTAAGTAATTGGAGTGAATTTCGTTTTAAGCCAGAATGGCTTAATCGCGAAGAGGTAACCCGCTTTTTTGACAGCGTTATTTCCTCAACCCGAGATGCAATGAATAATAAAGCAAGTTGATGTGGGTAAGTAATCGCAACAGTGGGGTTTCACTATTAATATATTGATAAGTATCAACATTCCTTTATGGATACATGTTAAAGTCGCCAGCTAAATATTTTATAAATAGCTATCTTTGATTGTGGGTTTCATATGTTGTTGAATATTAATGATATTTCAGTGAGAAAGCAGGTGTTGATACCTGTCCTGCTGATTTGCTTGATCATGCTAATCGCGTTTACGGTGGTTGCAAAGCAATCTGCTGCTCAGCGTGAGCGTAATAATGATGTTACATTCAATGCATTGAACCATAAGACCAGCATTCAGCAAGTATTGGAAAACACGTTTAATATTCGAGTGAGTGCTATTTATGCATTAAATGATGAGGTCGCATTTCGCAACCTTGATCAGACAGTACAGCAAGGGTTCAATGAGAATAAAACGTTATTGAATAACATTGCTGAAGACTCCGCACTTTCGAGTGCAGTAAATAACGTGAATTCACGTACTGAAAACTATAAACAATTTATTCAAAATCAGTTGAAACCTTTTGTGGTGAAATCAGCGAGCATGGGCGTTACTCAGCCTGAAGCTGAGCGCATGTCAACAAGCTTTCAATTAGCTGGTACAGAGTTGATTGATGCTATCGATGAGTTATCGCTTGCGATTAATAATAATGTTCAAGTACAGCTTCGTGATGTGGCTGAAGATTATCGCCAAATGATGCGAAACATCATGGTCATAATGTCAGGTATTGTTGCCATTGGATTATTTATAGCCTGGTACCTTTCAGGTCGCATTGTACAGCCAATTGTTGCGGTAAGAGATGTATTGCGTCAACTGTCTCAAGGTAATTTGACGGTACGCTCGCAAGAGGTGGGTGTTAATGAAATCGGTGAATTAAGCCGAGATCTAAATAACACGCTTGATAGATTGCAAGACACTATTTCTTCTTTAAATCGTATTAGTGAAGAAGTATCGTCAGCATCAACAGAGCTTACTGCCGTTATGGTTTCAGCACAAAATAATGCACAAAGTGAACTTGCAGAGATTGAACAAGTTGCTTCTGCGGTTAATGAACTATCGAGTACGGCTGATAACGTGAGCACCAATGCGGGTGAAGCTGATACATGTGCAAAGCAAAGTCAGAAAATGGTCGATGAAGGTCAAAGTGTGTTCGTACAAAGCGAGCAAGCTAATCGTGAAACATCGGGTAAAATGTCTGAAGCTGCAAAAGTAGTATTACATCTTCGAGAACAATCAGCTCAAGTCAGTAAAGTTATTGATGTCATCCAAGGCATTTCAGAGCAAACAAATTTGTTAGCACTGAACGCCGCGATTGAAGCAGCACGAGCTGGGGCTTCTGGACGAGGTTTTGCCGTTGKCGCTGATGAAGTACGATTACTGGCAGCAAGAACACAAGATTCAACTCGTGAAATACAGATCATTATTGAAGATCTGCAAGCGCAATCGGTCAATGCAAACCAAGGTATGCAAGAATCATTGCAAATGTTGGAAGAGTCAGAAAATCTAACCAGCTTAGCAAATGAAGTATTTGAAGGTATTACTGATGCCATGAGTGTTATTGGTGATATGAATACGGAGGTTGCAACCGCGGCTGAGCAACAGTCACAAGTTACCCAAGATATTAACCGCAACGTTGTGACGATGTCAGAGTTGGTTCACCAGAATGTGGTGGGTATTTCACAAAGTGCTAGTGCAAGTGAAGAGCTTTCCCAATTAGCAGAACATCAGCGTAAGCAGCTTTCATTCTTCCAGTGCTAGTTGTGTTCTAGATACTTGCTGTTGATGTATAAATGGGAGCGAATACTCCCATTTTTATAACAATGGGTGTCATACAATTTCTTCAACTTTTTTTGTGGGTGTGCGGAATATATTGATAATTGCTTGCACAGTATAATAGCCACAGATACAAGTAAAAATGATAGCCGATAAACTTTCACCGAAAGATACTGACGCGCCAACCATATTAAACACTTCACCACCAAAGCTTTTTACATGCTCTAATGCCCATATATAAACAAGGTATAACTTGGTTAGAGTGATTAAAACTAAGTATGCTTTACCGTAGGGAGTCATCAGAAACTGCTTGATGTTCGTCCAAATGCTCTTCATCTTTATCTCGCTTAATGTTGTTGATAACGAGACGAAGTGTATGAGAAAGCATCAACACATATTTACCATTTCACGCCAACTGACTCAGTAGCTTCGGTCTACATACTTGTAGGTTTATACTTTAGGTGAATATAGGTCATGTTAGATTTAAACGGCATCTTCAAATAATGACGAATAGGTTATAACTTTGTTCCTACCATGACTTTTAGCATGGTGTAATGCAATGTCAGCTTGCTTGACTAAGGTAAGGGCGTTATAAGGATTGTGAATGAGTGTGTGGCTGCCAAGACTAATCGTGAATGAAAACGTGCCCAAAGCATGAGGGATTGTGAGTTTACTGACTCGACAGCGTAATCGTTCGGCTAGGTTTTCACCAATTTCTTGGGGGGTTTTAGGAAGAATGACCAAAAATTCATCTCCTCCCCAACGACCAATAAAATCAGATTTACGAAGACTACTTTTAAAGCAATGCGAAAGTCGCCGAATAGCTTCATCACCAGCGGCGTGACCATATTGATCATTTATGGCTTTAAAGTTATCTATATCAATAAATAAGCAAGTGACAGGGTAGTTTTGCAGCTGTGCTTTTTTTACCTCAGTTTCTAAAATTTCTCCCAATCGATAGCGATTCGCGAGTTTCGACAGTGAATCTATATTCGCGTGTTGTTGTAGCTGGTTGTATTTTTCATATTTTTCTGTGATATCAATAACGAATATTTGTATTGCTGGATTACCCTCCCACTCAACTACAGACTCTGTTGTAAGAAGGTTCATTCGTCTATTATCAGCTTTACTAAAGAAAAAAGTACGTACTCTTGGCTTTAATTTACCAGAGATGACGTTGTGATATTGCTTGAAAGCTGACTCCGGTGAAACGTTATTGAAAAGGTCGAGTAGACTTGGTAGCGATAGGATATCAAAAGTAGAATCAAACCCAAGAATACGGCATAAACTTTCATCGGCATAAACGGGTTTAAATTCACGATGTATTAAGGTGCCAAAATCGGAATCGAATGCATTATCATAGTCAATATGTACTTCTGGAAACCTTTCCATTTTGCCTCGTGTGACTTACTTCATTCTTCATAGCCATCATGCTATTCCGCTTAGCATTATTTATATAATAATCAGTAGCTGAAATGTGAGAGGTCGATTCCAAAATTTTGAGGTGCTTCTTCTTTACTTCGTTTAAACAATCACTTGTGTCTAATCACTTTGAGGTTACACAGCATAAGCACTCGATTTACCATCTGGCGTCTATTGGTAAATTATTAATAATAAAACTGCATACAATATAGGCCAGCATCCAGAGCAAGTCTGCGAATAAGTATTTATTCTTGAGGTTGGTATGAGTAAACGTGGCAATGAATTAGTAAAGAATGAGCCGTCTTCACAAGAGTTAGATTCCGAAGTCGACGGAAGTAATACACAAGCTAAGAAAGTAGCGATAGCACCAGAGAAAGTGACGTTGTATGTTTTGTTAGTATGTATCGGTTTATTCATATTTTATGTGCTTGCTGATCGCGTGATCCCGAGTACAGATATGGCTAGGGTGCGTGGTAATGTTGTGCCATTGACGCCATTAGTCTCTGGCGAGATAACAGCTGTGCACGTTAAACCCAATGACGTTGTTGGCATAGGGGAGCCGTTGATTGAGATCGATCAATCAGATTATCGTATTGCTGTTAAGAAAGCAGAGCAAGGGCTTGAAATTGCCGGTAAGCAGATTGGTGTACAAACTGCGTCCATTAAAGCGGCACAGGCTCAACTCTCTGATGCGATTGCCAATCAAGAAAATACTCGCCGCCAAGCGAACCGGGTGTTATCAATGGTCGAAAAAGGCATTGTAACGCAGTCGGATGCTGACAAAACACGGGCAGCACTTGCTCAAGCTCGTGCTCAGGTCGAAAAAGCAAAAGCAGGCTTGGTACAAGCGAAGAAACAGTTAGGTCGTGACGGTGAGCAAAACACAGAAATGCAAACTGCGATCTTGGCACTTCAAAAAGCACAACTTGATTTAGAGCGTACAACGATTCGTGCACCTTCTTTCGGTGGAGTATCAAACTTTCGTTTAGATGAAGGTATTTACGCCAATAAAGGCCAACCCATAATGACATTTGTTTCAGGCGAAGATCGGTGGATTGAGGCTTATTATCGTGAAAACAGTCTGGGTAACATTAAAGCAGGTGATGCTGTTGAAATTGCGTTGGACAATGTGCCTGGTGAGATATTTACAGGGCAAGTTGCCAGTATTGACTTTGGGGTGAATTGGGGGCAAGGCCATCAGTCTGGAGAGTTGGCGAGTGTAGAAAACCAAATCGGTTGGTTACGTCAGAGCCAGCGTTTCCCTGTTGTGATCCGTTTTGATGGTAAATCACCTGATGGGGCCTTACGTGTTGGCGGTCAAGCAGATGTTATGCTCTATACCCAAGAAACGTCATTAATGAATATGTTTGGCAGGCTTTGGATACGTGTAATTAGTTGGTTGTCATATATTCGATAGAGGGCAAGAGAATGACGAAGCTAAACACACCAACGAGGAAAATTGTTCGATATACCTTAGGGGTTATGCTATCTATCACACTTGCTTATGGTATTAATTGGGATCTGGCATATATTATGCCGGTATTTGTCGCTAAAATTTTTATTGATAAACCTAGTCCAACGAGTCATACCGTCATAGAGTTATTTGCATCAATGATCGGGACTGTACTCATTGCGCTGCTAGTGAGTAACGGTATTACTCATTACCCGTTTATTCTCTTGCTACTTATCGGCTTGCTTATGTTTTGGGCCTACTATTTATTTCAGAACCCAGAATGGAATTTTTTTGCAACATTACTCATTATTTCAACGCTTCTTATTCCCTACTTAGGGATTTCTCACCCAATAGCAGCATTAAGCTTGGGTAAGGGACTTATGATGTCAGGCGTTGGCGCTGTCGTTATTTTTTTGGCCATGCATGCCTTATTACCTGAGCCTTCGACAAGCAAAGATGAGCAAGCTGTTACTGGTGGTAGAATCAAGCAACAACAGGTTATTCAGGTCAATGAATCGATAAAAGCGCTACTAATTAGTTTTCCTGTGATTGTGTATTTTTATTATTTTCAAATACATGGTGCCTTACTCACAATGGCATTCATTGGGATATTGTCATTACAAATCACGCGTTTAAAAAGTATTAAGTTATCTGTATTCTTACTTCTTACGAATGTGACGGGAGGGGTCTTAGCTGTTGTTGCTTACGAGCTATTGGTGATAGTCCCTTGGTTTCCATTCTTAATAGCTTTGATGACATTTATCGTTCTCTTGTTTGCACAGAACCTATACAGTAACCCGGAAAAAGCAGCGCTATATGCGAGTGTATTATCAGCAATGTTGGTACTTTTTGGCGCAGCTATTGCCAGTGAAGGTAAAGAAATAGACCTGAATGTTTATGCTCGGATCTGGCAGATTATTTTAGCCAGCGTATACATGGTATTAGTTGCCTGTTGGCTGGAATATCGAGCACAACAGCGGAGCATTAGGTATTGCTAAGGGTTAAAAAGCGTTTGCGGTAATCTTTTGGAGGGAAGCCCGTTAGTTTTTTAAATGCACGAGAGAAGTGCGCAATATTGGCATAACCAAGCTCTGAGGCGATATCGGTTAGTGAGTATTCTTTCTGTTCCATTAGGCGGCAGGCAGTTGCGAGCATGATGTTATCTTTAACATGTTTAAAGCTAGTGTGTTCAGCTGATAGCCGTCTCTGAAGGGTGCGGGTACTTGTGTTTAGTAAAGCTGCTGCTTGTTCAATAGCCATATCTTGTCGAGAAAGGTAGGGTGACAAAGCAAGATAAACAGACTCGATAAACGTTGGTGCATCAGGTTGCGTCTTTGCTACATCTGCAGGGGTTAAACTTAAACTGACGGGTAAATGGCATGGTAGTGCCATTATCTCTGTATCCAGCTCTATGGCGGCAAGTTGTCTTTCTGTATAAAAGGTTGTTCGGCGACATTTCAGAATCCCTCTTAGATGATGAGCGCCGTCTGCTTGTAATGCTATGTTATTGGGTAGCCAATTTTTTTTAGATACATACTGTATAAATTCAATGAGGTATAAGACAGAAAAAATCTCTGCCCACATAAAACCTTCCGTTATTTCTCTATTTTTATGACGACAAATCCAAGGTGTGTTTTTAAAATATTGAATACTTAACTCAGTTGAGGGCGAATCGTGTAATATTGCTGTTCTGAGTTGCTCGAGTGCCTCACCGATCGTTGATGGTTGGTTCAGGTGCTTAAGAATTTTAGGTATGAAATATTCGCGTATAGTGGTGCGAAGTAAGTTACCGTAAAAATCGGGCTCTGCACGTTCAGACATCAGAACTAAAAGGTGCTTTATCGGTGCTTCAGGGATGTACTCATGCTTGCTGGACAAAATATCGTCGGGTAGCCCAACAGTTTGCAGCAGAGGGTAGATATCCTGTTCAAAGTGTTTGAGTAAAGATACAAAAGTACTGGCATGAACGGTTTTAATGAGTGGAACCAGTTGCCCCTGTTGCATGAAATAGCGCTCCGAAAAGTAGTGAACTAAAAAGACTCATACACATTATATACTCAGAGTGAGTTACCAATGGTTGGTACACTGTGATTAATGGGCATTGTATTTCAAAGCCCACGATAGGACTAGGACATGGAATGTTATTAACCTTCAGCTATATGATCTTGGGTGCCATGTTAGGAGCACAGACTAATTTACCTATGGGTGAAATGTTTGGGGCAATGATCGCGGTTATTGGTGCGAGTAAACTTCATAAGGAAATGCACTTACCCAGCTCGGTACTAACGGTAATACAGCTGATTTTAGGCATTGGGGTTGGAGCTCTCATTAATGTTCAAACGTTTCATGAGACACTGCCACCTTCATTACTTATAGGCTTACTGATTTGTTTAAGCTTGCAGATGCTATTTGGTTATGTATGGCTGAATAAAATGGCGGGGTGGAGTAAAGATGAAAGTATGCTCGGGTCTTTTCCTGGTGCAATGGGAGCTGTGTTAGCGATTGCCGATAGCCAAAAGTCACCATCTCAGCGTGTGGTATTTACTCATACCGTTCGTTTAGTCGCCTTGATGTTACTTGCCAGTGTTATTGCCATGAAGGGAGGGGATACAAGCAGTTCTCTTGTCCATATCCCGACAATTATTGTACCTAATTATCACGCAATATTATGGGTGTTTCTAATCTCCTATGTACTTGGCTTCATTTTGGGAAAATGGGGAATGCCGGCACCGTTTATGGTAACCAGTGTTGTATCTACGGCAGTTTTTAGGTTTGCATTCCCTGATGTTAATGTTGAGCTTCCTGAATTTACTGGGCTGCTTGCAATGGTGTTATTAGGCGGTTTAGTTGCTGTCAGGGTTCAGTTTGTTACATTCCGTGAGGTGTTACGGTACATATGGGCAGGAATAGCAGTCATGCTCATCGGGCTCTCGGTGACATTGGTTGTTGCAGGGATCTTTAGTAGTTTGCTGAATATATCATTTCTCGTATTGGTGATGTCTTGGGTGCCTGGTAGCATCGAAGCGATGACTGCGACGGCGTTATTATTAGGAATAGAGCCTGCATTTGTTATGATTAGCCATGTAGTCCGATTACTACTTTTACATTTATTTCCAGTATTTATGATGTTGAAGTCAAAGATCAGCCTAATGAAATAAGTAAAGCGGCAGTGACACTGTCACTACTCTTTAGGTGATCTTAAGCATATCGTTTCTAGTTTTGACTGGTCATATTGGTATTTATTGTTGACACTGAAAAATATAATTTTCTATTGGGGTACTCTGCTAACGACTTTACTTTTATTAAAGTGAGGCGCTTTGGTCTTGCTATTGAAAGCGAGACTCGAAATCACTCTGAGCATCTTCAAGCTCGAGCATTAATTTATGTAAGTCATTATATTCTCCTCTGATAATTGCTTGGCGCAGTTTATGTTGAGCACTTATTACTCTATCTTTACTGCTTTCCTTACTGAATAAATTACGCAATCCATTTGCTTGATCCATAAACACCTTCATAAATGGCTGTATCGTAAAAATGAGCTAAAGTAACCCCCCAAGAACGATGATAAGCAATTTAATATCTATGTTGCATATGAATAATAGGCATATGTCTTGGTTGGGTTCTGTGATGTACGTCACGGTATGGTTATTAGCACACCTATCAGGAATTATTAGTTTATGAAAGCATGCATTTTTATACATCCATTTCGACTATAAATGGAACTACTTGTGCTTTCAGATTCGCAATGTAATATTTACTAATAAAGTTGCTGATAAATTATCGGGGTAACTAAACGTTAATTTAGACGTTTTTCATCAGGGTGATATATCTCTATCAACCATTTATAACCGCAAATACAAATAATAAGATTCTCTTCTTCGTCAATCAGGAAGTGGTCTGATTGTTCGCATTTTGGACATGTATCTAGCATGTTGTCATATTTATCATTACACATATTAAACTCAATTTTATTAGATAGTTAGGGGAGTATTTGATTATCATTATTGAGTATTTAGATAATAACTAATGTGATATTGCTCCCAAAAACCCGGCTGGATAAGCTGGGGTATTTTTTGTGCCTAATAATGTGTACATTTGTCTTGTTTATAAAAATGACCACTACGACATGATGAGTTATATAATGAATAGTAAAGTTTTTACC
>NZ_JAKJSJ010000060.1:0-40448 GCF_050336715.1 Photobacterium makurazakiensis | reverse complement strand
TGCCTGTGCCGTAAATGTTTATCGACATTACCGCTATTAAATAGCTAATAAATTAAAAGCTCAGCAGTTTACCCATACATATTGAAGGGTAATATAATTTGTTAACGAAGCTTTCTTATTTACCAAGTTATAAAAAACAGACACCGCCTCTATTTTTTTGAGTTATAGCGGTCGTTTCAATCACTATAAGCACCGCTGCCAATTTTATTGATGAAGGATACATGCTAAAGCTACGTTTATTATTTCCTGTTATCGCCTTTATGGCGATGAAAGCTAACGCAACAACTTTTCTACCTGATAATGAAATGATTTGTCTGAAAGAAATGGAAAAACTCATCGGCAAACAACAAATGTTGTTCAGTGATAGTCAGTCGAGCCAAGAGGTTCGTCGAAACGCTGAACGAGCAATTGATTTCACTCGAGAGGTCTTCGCAGAAAATAACAGTTATTGCGATGCCCAACGAGCTCTTCAAGCCTATGAAAACAAGCAAGAGTCAGGATTACGATTGCAAGAGGGCGAAGTCAATCGCTTTGGGCGAAGCTTTTTATAACTATTCGATAAGATTCTGATATTTACCGAAAAGTGCTACTATTATACCAATCTTAAAGAAATTTAGGTCTTTAATCATTTAGGTGATATCTATGAAAAAGTGGCTAATCGCATTATCAGCAGTTCCTCTCTTCTTAATGGGCTGCGAAGCTGAAGTTACTCAAGGTTTTTCTGAAAAAAACCTCCAGCAAAGCTGGGTACTCACCAAAGTCGATGGAAAAAATATTCTAATAGCAGAGCCGAGAACCGTTCCCGGTATGGCTATAGATGCCGATTTAAAAGTGTCAGGGTTTAGTGGTTGTAACCGCTTCTTTGGCCAGTTAGAGGTCACCGACGGCAATAAACTCCGCCTTAATGGCATGGGTTCCACCAAAATGATCTGTATTCAAGATGACCAAGCCACTGTGGAGGCAATTATGACCCAATCCCTACAAGCATGGAATAACGCGGCACTTGAAAACAACATTCTGACGCTAACCTCTGAACAGCATATTCTGACGTTTATGCCTGAAGAGATCACAGAAGATAATGAAGAAGTACAGCAATAATCATTTTCGGCCTTATTCACTTCTTCTATACACTGGTACATGATGCGCATCAGTAAACGTCAAGCCAAAACAATCAGCCAAGCCATCCAGCACTGGGAGGATGAGCAAACTATTCCTCCTGAAATGGCAAAAACCTTGCGTGATAGCTACACCGTGATTGGTTTCGATTGGAAGCTTATCGCGGTCTATTCCTTTTGGATTGCCATTACCTGCTTCATCATTTCTATTGGCGTGCTACTTGCCGATGATTATCTTATGGCATTACTGGCCAAATTGATTGATACACCTGCAAGCTTGCTTTCTGCTCTAAGTGCGCTTATTGCAGCTGCCGCATTCTGGGCCGGGCAACGACGCCGAAAAGTCGCTCCAGCTAAACAAATTAGTAATGAAGCCATTTATTTCTTTGGCGTATTGTTTACCGCTGTATCTCTCGGATTTTTACAAGAAACGTCATTGTTTATCCAGACCGAAACCGCTCCATTCCTTCTGTTATTGACGATGATCTATGTTGTACTCGGCCTCAAGCTGCCAAGTACCTTAGTTTGGCTATTTTCGCTATTCAGCTTTGCCTGGTGGGGGCTGGAGCAAAGCCACCTGTGGGAAACACCCAGCGGTCACTTTCTCGGATTAAATCAGCCTCTACGCCTTGTTTTTCTAGGTGTATTTGTCTTAATTTTTGCACACCTATTTACGCAACATGCACGTTATCAGCCCTTTATAGAGCCTACACGTTTCATAGGCTATCTCTATGTATTATTTGCCTTATGGTTGGTATCGATCATAGGTAATTACGGTGATGCCGCGGCTTGGTCTAAAGTCCCACAAATTACATTGCTCCATTGGGGTATTTTGTCTTGTGTTATATGCCTAGGACTTATTTACTATGGCATTAGTCAAGAAGACAAACTTGCTCGCAGCTTTGGTATCACTTTTTTATTAATCAATCTCTATACTCGATACTTTGAATACTTTTGGGATTCAATGCATAAAACAATCTTCTTCGCTATTCTTGCCCTCAGTTTTTGGTTTATTGGTACTCACGCCGAAAAATTGTGGCAACTCAGTCATAATAAATCTTAATTTTATTATGTGAGTGTTAGTAAAGACCCACGGCTAATACTTAAAGGCATTATCCATCTTGGTGACTAGCTGCTATCATCATGAAAAATGATGGAGAATAAATAATGAAATCAAAGTTATTGCTTGCGGGGCTAATCGCTACGACCACATTAATGGCTGGTTGCTCGGAGAATGAAGTGGGTGATGTGAGCTTGGGCATCTTTACCATGAAGGACATAAAAATTTCGAATTTGGATGACGATAAAATTCCAGGAATAACCTGTCACATCGCATCAGTTGAAGCTAATTTAAGTCTGGCAGACCCAAGTGATAGTTCAATCTCTTGCCGTCAAACCGGTGATATAACACCAGAGATGCTTGCGACTATTGATAAAAGTAAGTCTGGAGAAGTTGTCTTTAAAAAATCAAAAAGCATTTTCTTTAAGACAATGAAAGTTAGACGTATCTACGATGCAGAAAACCAAACCCTGCTCTACTTGTCTTACACAACTAAAGAGACAGAAGGAAGTTTCAAGCATAGCCTGTCTACAGTTCCGTTATGGGGAACTAAAGCTTACGTTCAGCCAACCACTGAAAGTACTCAGTAATTGCCACAGGCCAAACTACCTAAATTGTAAGATTCGGCATGATATGGGCGAGTATTTCGATAATACCGCCCCTGACATGCTCGTAAGTGAACAAAGTTACATCAAACCCTCATAAACACCTGCATATAGCTTTCCTAGCTTTTATCGAATAAGACAGATCACCCTTTGTTATGTATTGTATTGGACACAACGAGCCAAAACGATTGGTTATCGTTTATCTTCTCTAACAACTTACTGTTTATTTGATATTTTCTCTTTTTCGCTTATCTGCTAAACAGATCACACTTTGCCTGCCTTTTATTGCATTTATGTCACATTATTAATGCACTTCCACCTGTATATTTCCGACCACGACAAAACTCGTTCGAAAACAATAAAGCTCGTTCGAAAACAGTAAAGGTAACAAAATGAAAAAAGTATTTGCTCACCGTGGTATGTCAGCGTTAGCACCAGAGAATACGCTAGCCGCTTTTTCCATGTGCAAGCAATATGGTATTCAATGGATTGAATGTGATGTCGATATCTTAGCCGATGGAACGGTTGTACTTTCTCACGACGATACACTGGATCGTTGTACTGATCGCTGTGGTAGCTTGTATGATCTAACCAAAAGTGATTTACCAAGCATTGATGCTGGTAGTTGGTTCCATGACGATTTCATTAACGAACGAATCCCTACTTTAGAACAACTCGTTACTCTTGCTAATGAACATAAGCTCAACCTCAACGTTGAAATCAAGTCATGTACTGCTGGTTGGGATATGACAGAGAAGCTGCTTGATAATGTCATTACTGAACTACAAAAGCTTAATGAAGATCGAGAGCTAATAATATCAAGCTTTAACCATCTAGCACTAGCAGAATTCAAACGTCGTCGCCCTGATACCGCCATTGCGTGTTTATTTGAAGATGCAAACCTATGGGATGATTGGCACTCAATCATTCAAGCTTGCCAAGCTGAATATATTCACCCAGAAGATGTCAATTTAACCAAAGAAAAAGTACAGCAATTCAAAGCAGCCGGACTAAAAATCAACGTTTACACTGTAAATGATCTTGCGCGTGCCAATCAGCTATTCAATTGGGGCGTCGACGGTGTATTTACCGATATTGCGCACCAGTTCCCTTCTAAATATAAAAACGTATAACGTGAATCGTTCTTACAAGAATCGATAAGAAGAAGAAAGTATATTATGAATAAAATGATACAAAAAATAGGTTTTGACTCCAACAAACGATTTTATGGTTTTTTATCTGTTGTTATGTCAGGACAAATAATTTATTCCGCCTTTGAAGCATTTAAAGGTACATTTTATAACCTTTTACTCGATGTACTTAGTATTGATAATACGCAGATGGGGATATTATTTACCCTTATTGGCTCTGCGATGTTTTTCTATATCCCGGCTGGCTGGGTGAATAACCGCTTTTCTGTACGTTCCATTCTAATGAACAGCCTCATTGTCCGCTTCCTCAGCATGATGTTTATCATTGTGTTCCAGCCCGACTTTACCGTATTAGCAATTATTGCCGCTATATGGGGTATAACCGATGCGATATTCTGGCCTGCTGTTGTAAATGGCGTTACCTTGATGTCGGGAGACAACAACAAAGGTATGGCGTTTGGCTTACTTGAGTCTGTTCGCCGTGCAATGGAAATGAGCATGAATGCCGCTATTGTGGGTATCATGGCTTTAGTCGGCGGTTCGATCCTCGTCTTCAAGGGCGCGATTGTTTTCTACACCCTACTGATTATTCCAATGATCTTCCTTATCTGGAAATATGTGCCAGAAAATACATTGCATGTACAAGAAGGCGAAACTAAAAATAAAGCCGCGCTTAAAGGCCTTATCCATGTATTGAAGATGCCAACAGTATGGTTAGCTGCATTGACATCAATGACAGTATATTGGACATACATTACTCTCATTTATACCGTTCCTTACCTACAAGCGGTATTTGGCTTAAGCACCTCTCAAGCTGCGATGTTCGGTATTATCAATACAGGTGCAATGGGTGTCGTTGCCGGTTTAGTGGCAGGTTCAATCTCGGACTTCGTTTTTAAATCTTCAACTAAAATGATGATGTTTGCGCTTGGTTTAACTGCTTTGTGTTTGCTGGGTACTATTCTGATGCCAAAAACTGAAGGCATGTTAATGATGAACATGATCTTATTAATGGCATTCTCTTTCTCTATTTTCTTAGCCAAAGGTATTATTTTGGCTCCAGTAGCAGAAGCCGGGGTTCCTGAGCAATGCAGTGGTGCAGCCATGAGTGTTGGTTCATTTGCTGCCTACGCTTCTGTATTCTGGGCATACGCGCTTAATGGTTGGATCATTGATACTTTCGATAAAGTTGAAGCATATCAAATGATCTTCGGTATTGGCTTAACGGTCTCTGCTGCCGGCATGGTATGTGCGGGTATTCTGCTGATGGTGAAACGCCGCCAAAACACCCAAAAAGAAACCCAAATCGCTTAATTATACCAATCTGGATAAGTAATTGATCTAAGTATTACGCAGGAAAAATTGTTGTTATCAAGGCAGAGATTGCAGTAACTAGTGGTTCTAATTACAAAATCTCTAACGTAGAGAACAGCGGTTTTAACCAGTAATACTGATCAAGTACTTATGTAGGTTGGTATTACATAAGCTAACAAACAAAAAAGGGTGTCGCTTTGCGACACCCTTTTTTGTTTCCTTATTCCGCCCTGTACTAGCGTACTTTCACTGCAGGCCTTGCTCGTCTCTTTACCTTTAGCATTAACCACACGGCAATCGAACCATATATCACGACCTGTAACCAAAGTTGAGCCCAGTAACCAATCACTTGGTCAAAGCTTGCTCCCATTTGATTTAATCGTAAAAAGGCATTGATGGCTGGCGTAGATGGCACTAACTGAACCAAGGCCGTAATGGGTGCAGGGATAGCCTCTATAGGCCAAATAAAGCCTGTCGCAAAAACTATTGGCAGTGAACTAAGCAGTACCATTACCGTTACTAACTCTCGACGAGAAACCAACTGACCGAGGATCATACCTAAAAAGATAACAGCGAATAAAAACGGTAACACCATCGCAAGTAAATCGGATATTTCAGCTAAGCGATTAATATTGTAATAGCGAAAGCTAAAACCAAAGTAATACATCACTAATGGCAGGTAAATAAGGGTAAACGAGATACCTCGAACGACCAGCACCTGCCATGCTGGATAATGTAGCCAGTAACCGGATTTTCCCTCACGATAATGTTCATTCTGCCCTCCCCCCAGTAGCCCAACGGCAATGAGCAAGGTTTGATGCAAAATCAACACGAAGACTGCCGGAACAACATAATTTACATACCCCATTGTAGGGTTGAAAACAGGCTGAGCATTCACTTTAATCGCAGTATATTGTTCTGATGCTAGCGCAATATTCTCGCCAGACATTACCATGCGAGACACTTTAGCTTTGGCACTTAATGTACCACCAGCGGTGGCTAACCCTTCTGCAATGGTGCCATATACCAAGAAGTATGCCGCATCTCCCGCGTAAACAAGTGTCGGACTTTTTCCTAGCAACAAGTCACGGTTAAAATGTTGCGGGATCACCAGCAAGCCATCAACCTGACCATTATTCACAAGTGCCTTTGCCTCACCCAAGCTATGTGCTCGCGCTGCAATTTGCACCTGCGGGGTTGCATCAACCATACGTTCCAGCTCACGGCTTAATTGTGTTTGGTCTAAATTAACGACGGCAATAAGTTGGTTTCGAGGTAACTGGTTTGAATAAGGCAGTGGGTATAAAAAAGAATAAATTAATACCCCACCAAATATGGTAAATAAAATCGAAGGGTTAGTGAAAATAGCCCTAAGTTCAAATTTGAACAGTGAACGCCAACTCATCACTTACTCCCATTCTGGTTACACACAGTACCACCTTGTGCAAGCTGTAGTGATCGCCATACCACAACAACAAAACACAGAGAAAAAGCCAGCAAGGCCAGCAGCTGAGGCATCGCAAGTGCTAATGTTTGCCCCTGATTCACCTGATGAACTTGAACCTCAAGGTAGTGTGATACCGGCAGCATTGCCCGCCATACTTGAGCCAAAAACGGCATGTCACTCGCCGGAAAGGTAATACCGACAAACGCAAAAGCGGGCGCAGTAAAACCAGCTGCCATACTCATCGCTTTTGTCGCATCCAATGTCAGTAAGTAGAACAAGCAAGCAACTGCTTGGCACGCCAACACCATAAGCGATTGTGCAAGTATTAAAATGGCCCAATGACCATGCATCGGCCAACCTAGCACCCCATATAAGGCCGTTAAGAATATTCCCCCTTGCACCATAAACAGCAAGGTATACGGCAACAATTTAAGGGCTAAATTACGCACAGGCATACCTGACAGCCACTTACTAATACCCTGCTGCGAATTAGCACTGTTACGAGCTTCAAACGACAGGGCCATGATCGTGGTAATCACAATCGCAATTTGCCAGATAGCAGGAATAGCCGCAGAAACAATGAACTGGCCATAATGACTGTTGCTGTTATATAGCGGTGTAATTTGCGACCGTAAAGGCACTGCCTGCCCGAGGGCTTGGACCGGTACACTGTCACCACTTGCCATATTTTTCAGCGTATCTATTGAGGCGTTTAAGGTACCTTGTGCCTGTATCACAGCAGAATTCACAAGCTTAGCAATTAGAATAAACTGGCTGTTATAAAAAGTGGTGACCGTTGGTGATAGCCCTATTAGCGTCTGTTGTTCAAGCTTTGGGGGGATAACCAATAGTGCATAAATACCTCCCCCTCTCAGTGCTGCACTCCCCTCAGCGACAGAGGTATATCTCTCTGACACCGCTAACACAGGACTCGCATCATAATGGCGGACTAACTGCCGTGATAATTGACTATGGTCGAGATCGACGACTCCAATCGGTAAATTCCGTGCAATGCCGGTGGAGAATATCCCCCATAGCAACGTAAATAATAGTAACGGCAACCAAAAGGACATTGCAAAAATCCATCGGTCACCTTTGATTATCCGGCACTCTCTAGCAAGTTGTGCTAACACACTCACCTCACCCGTTTCTTGAGCTATTGTCATAAGCGATTACTCAACAATGATGCTCATACCAACACGTAAACCTTCGATCGGTTTAAGTGGACGAGCCTCAACCTCAAACGTTCGCAAGTCAAAGCCTTGGGTTGCATCGGTCGTGCGCCACGTTGCGAAATCCCCCATCACAGCCACATGCGTTACTTTGAACTGATGGCTTTCACTACCTAAAGCTGGGATAACCGCCTTAAACTCTGCACCTTTGTTGTAGTTTTTTAGGTTATCTTCACGCACATTGAATACCGCCCATGCATCGTTCATATCAACCACGCTCACAACTGGAAAACCTTGTGGGGCTAATTCACCAGCATGGAGCAGAACTTGTGCCACTTCACCGTCGTACCAGCTCTCAACCTGTGTATCTGCGGCATAAGCTTCCACTTCAGCAACAGCACCTGCTGCCATACGTGCTTTTTCAACGGCTGCACGCTTGGTTTCGTCTCGCGCCCCTTCTTTTGCCATTGCATACATCTGATAAGCTGCTCGCTCAGTAAATCGCGCAGCCTGCCATTGGGTATAAGCTTCGTCACGCTTTTGTTCAGCCATTACACCGTCTTCATAGAGGTTATCTACCCGTTGATAGGTTTTTTCCATCAAAGCAGCCGCCGCTTTAGCTTTTTGCCACTGATCACGCGCTGCCGCTATCTCTTGGCTGCGAGCGCCTTTTTCAGCTTGTGCCGCCATTGCCCCTGCAGCCTCTCGTCCGGCTTTTGCCTGTTCAAGCTTGGCGTCAATTTCTGGACTTAACAGGGTGAATATCAACTCACCGCGAGAAACTTGATCGCCTTTTCTTACCAAAACCTGCTCAATCCGTCCTGGTACTTTAGAAGAGATATTGTATTGCTGGGCCTCAATCTGCCCTTGCATACGTATTGGATCTGGCTGATAAGCTTGCCAGAAGGTAAACCCTAGCCAGCCAACAAGTGCCGCAACCGGAACAAGCATTGCAATAGACTTAAACTTACTCATGACTGAACCTCTATACCTTGATATTGCTGATATTGATTAAAACTATTAATTTCACCACTCACGGCCAGTAACCGGGTAAGAGAAATGACATACTGATATGCTGCGGCCGAACGCTGGGTTCTAACACCCGCTAAATACATTTCGGCATCTACAACATCAAGCGATGTTGATAAGCCCTGACTGAATGCTTTTTCACGTAAGCGGACATTTTCTTTGGCAAGCTGCAAACTTGAAGCTAAGCCGTTGTACTCTTCTAATGATTGCATTGCTTCGCGGTACGTTTTTTCAACCAACACCGTTAAATCTTGCTCTGCTTGAGCACGTAAGTAGTTCACTTGGGTGACTGCGCTATGGGCAGCTTTGACTTTCCCCGAGCGGCCAGAATTATCTAATAACGGAATATTTACCCCGACACCAACTGCCCAATCAGGTGCGGTTTTCGATGCCAATGTATCGTCTTCATGCAGGTTATAATTCCCGTACAGATACACTTCTGGGTAGTATTTCCCCTTTTCTGCATCAATCAACCCGCTGGCCTGCTTTTTCTTGGCATCAAGAATATGTAACCCAGGGTAATCAATCAGGGTCTTATCAATAAAAGCCGACATTGGCGGTAACGATGGATTGATAAACAGTGCTGTTGAAGGCATTGCTGGTGTATCAAGCTTCAACAATTTGGTTAACGCAACTTGCGCGATTTCCATATCTCGCTGGGCTTTTTGTCGCTCAACACGTGCTTTATCGTAAGAGGCTTCTGCTTGGAGTTTTTCGACCTTTGCTATCTGACCTTGCTGCTCAAGCTTTTTGGCATGTTCAAAATGTTTTTTCAGGCCTGATTCAACATCTAGACGTGCATCTAGCACTTGCTGTGTTAACGCAACACCGAAATAAAATTTTGAGAGATCTTCAAATGTTCCTTGCTGTTTCATTGCCAACAGATACTGAGCTTCTTCTGTTTGCCCTTTCGCAATATCTTGGGCAGCACTAATCCTGCCGCCGGTAAAAATCGGCCAAACAGCACGAATGGAACTGGTGAACACATCACGCTCAGTCAGCTGGGAAGTAAAAAGTGGGTCAAGCGAAGAGAGGTTAAGATTAAGCTTATCGCTAACCGCCATGCTATCAAACAAGTCTGAGGGTTTGATTTCAACGGCTTTATCAAGACGGGTATATTTTGCCGAGGCGGTTACTTTCGGAAGATACAGATCTTTTGCTGCATCTTGCATATGGCGAGTACGATCGACATTGGCGCGCTCTGCCGCCAAGCCGTCATTATTTTCAACTACAGCGCGCCACGCATCAAAAAAACTGACATTTTGACGAGCAGTATATGGCGTTGCTGTATTGGTTTTATTCTCACCATCAATTGGCGATACCGCAGCTGTTGCTGGCATAACAAAAGATGCACAACATATTAGCAAAGCGATGGGTTTTAGTTTCATTTTGTACCTTTCAGCCCAAAGGTGGCTAGATACTCAACATTTTAGAGTGAAAACTCTAAAATACAACCAAAACACTGAATGCTCAGTTAAATTAATGTAGATAAAAAAAGAGCGGGCTCAGCCCGCTGCATAAAATCCAAGCTCCTTCAAGGCACAAAAGTATCTTGAGGTAACTTAAATATAAGCCTAATCGACAACATCCTTGTTGCGAGAACCATTACAGAAATGAGATTATCACCACATTATTATACAGAACAGCGAACCGTATAATAAGTGTGACGCAGATCACTGTTGAGTCATAATAATAAACTCAATAAGAAACCAGACACCTAGGCGTAATAGGCTGTAATGAACCAAACTTAAATCCTGTTCCAGCAATATAGGCGTCGCATTTATGCAGATTGATTTAGCGCCGCTGATCTTTGAATTATGTGCAATTATTATCAGTGCTGCGATTCTTGGTACACTCTTTTTATATGCCTGCCAGCCCATTATTCTCGCCTATATCGCAGCTGGTATGCTTATAGGGCCACACGGCCTAAACCTTGTTACCAGTGCCGAAAATATTACGCAAATAGGCAACCTTGGGGTGATATTGCTACTCTTCTTAATTGGGCTAAACCTCCAACCTAAAAAGTTACTCAGCCTATTTAAAGAAAGTGCCATCATTACTCTCGGTACTTGTGCGTTTTTCTTCTTAATCACATTGCTGTTCTGTATATCTATCCAACTATCCGTTATTGACGCCATCATAGTGGCAGCTGCTATGATGTTTTCCAGCACGGTAATTGGCTTAAAGCTCATTCCAACCACGACGTTACATCACAAGCGCATGGGTGAAGTCATTACCAGTATTCTGCTGGTGCAGGATATTCTCGCCATTAGTGTGATCATCTTTTTCAACATGGGTGACGGGAACGACATGTTGTTGTCATTTGTGTTCATGCTTGGCAAGTTTGCCATGCTTTGCTTACTCGCATTTATGGGGGTTCGCTTTCTGATCTTACCGCTATTTCGTCGTTTCGATGTCATTCAGGAATACAGCTTCGTCACAACATTAGCTTGGTGTTTTTTCTGGGCCGAACTCAGTCACCAAGTGGGGCTATCATATGAAAGTGGGGCATTTATTGCGGGAATATCCATTGCAGTTAGCCAAGTCTCACAAGCTATTTCTGTACACCTAAAGCCCCTACGTGAGTTTTTTCTTATTCTGTTCTTTTTTGCTATCGGCGCAAGAATGACACTGGACCAAGCCAATATCTATGTTTTATGGGGCGGGGTTTTTGGCGTTATACTCGTCGCAGTAAAAGCATGGGGGTTTTCAAAGGCTCTCTCTTTAGCGAAAGAGAAAGACTCGATGAATAGAGAACTTAGTGCAAGGCTGAGTCAAGCCAGTGAGTTTTCATTCTTAGTCGCCTATGCGGCGATGCAAGCTAATTTACTCTCACCCGATGCTGCATTGTTTATCCAAGTGGCCACTATGACCACTTTTATCGTTTCAACCTATTGGGTCGTGAAACGCTTTCCAACCCCTATATCTACCGTGAGTAAACTTCGGCAAGACTGAGTTTGTTTACCATGAATCGTAGATAGTCCAGCCACCAGCTAATAATGGCCAAGACCGGAAGTTAGTCGGCAAAGGGTAAATAAGCGTCTAGCGCTATTTCACTACCATCAATGTACAGACGGACTAGAGTCGTCGTTGCAAAGCTATTGTCTGATGACTCATTTAATAGCCACGCATCAATATTCTCTAGCCCAAGTTGACTTGCTTGCTGGAAACTACTGTTATCCAAGAAAAAGTATTCACGATGAACAGTGAGATCATAGCGGTTAGCAAGCTTAAACATCTGATCATCAGTTGTTTGTCTACCTAATACTTGCAGACTAGCCAATACATCAAGTTTTTCATCAGCGACATGTAGTTTGGCAAATACATAATTCTGGCGTCGCAAGCCAGCAAGTATCGCATTGTAATTAACCAACGTTAAGGGGGCTCGATATTCGACCCTATTAACTTTACCATCAATAAAGTGTGCGCTATATAAGCCGGTATTGAGGTTAAATAAGCTGGTGTCATCGAAGCAATACGCGAGGTTTTCAGCATCACCGTCATGATATAACACCGAGCAATCAAACCCTTCAGCAATGGTACTGACATACTTAATATCATCACCGAATGCGATATCTTGCCGCAAGGCAACCTCTCTCGCCGAAACCGAAGAAAAGCCCAAAATCATTATGAGTAAAGTACCCATTTTGATTCTTTGGGTTAACGCTGATGAGGACAATTTCAATGACAAAGTAAACACTCCATACAAACAACCACCACAGTATAACGATGCTTTAAGCAAACAAAAAAGCAAATAAGAATTTTGTTGTCTAAAGTAAATAGAGCAAATCAGCACATACCAATAACTCTTTTAATGGACATAAAATGAGTACAATCGAAAAACAAGGATTAGAAAACGAATGGTTACTACTACAAAGTCAATTTGATGGGTATGAAAAGTATTCTCTGCTTATTAAGCTACTGAGTATTACCCTCTTGTGCTCGTTTTATTTATTCAGCGATGTCACCTTATTTACTGTCACCATTTTACTCATTTTGTGGATGCAGGATGCAATTTGGAAAACCTTTCAATCCAGAATAGAACCAAGGCTACTTGGCCTTGAACAATCAATAAAAAATGACATCATTGATGAAAATAGTGAGCCTCCATATCAGTTCAACAGCCAATATTATCAGTCTCGACCAAGCCAATTTGGATTAATAAAAGAATATATTTCGCAATCACTCAGACCAACCATCGCTTTTCCACATATTGTATTATTTACCCTTGCGGTTATAGCGTTGTTTGGCTAAGTCACTAGATCTAATCCTTCAATTGATCTTGAAGATAAAAATGCTATAGCGTTCGTTGTTTCAATGTTGAGGAGATATATAAAAAAAAAGCTGCAACTCCGTACTACCAGAAAATTGCAGCAAAGCCTACGGTCAGCAGAGTCGTAGTCAGTAAGTGGGTAGTTATCTCGCTACCCTGTCTTGTGCTTTATGTACAGGTCTTAAGCATTACATTGACCAAACATAGTAAATTTGTGATTTCATTCGAATAATAATCCCACGTATAACATCCAAGAATTGAAGGAAGCTGATTGGCTTTTCAGCACTTATCCATGCCAACCCCACCGAACCCACCGGTATGTCATAACCATCGTTTTCAACAAGCTTAAGTCGGACGAAATGATGTTTGTTCATCACATTCTGTCCTGTGGTTTGGCGAATACTGTCATCACGCGCCAATAGGCTTCCCTGTGCCTCACCTGTTGCTTCAATAATACCTTCAACTTCAGCATTGAAGATTTTTCCCGGATAGACAGCAGAGGTGAATYCAGCTTGTTGCCCAACTTTTACATTGCGAATAGCCTGATGGTTTACCCGCATCAGTACATACTTTTCATTGGTATACATCTGAATTCGTGGCAACGTACCAATGTATTGACCTTCGCGCATAATATAGTTGGTTAAGTACCCGTCTGATGGCGCATGGATTTTGGTGTTATCGAGATTCCATTGTGCCTGAGCAACATTCTCTCTTTCACTCGCGACATTAACGCGTTTGCTCTCAACCGTTAACCCTGCTTTTTCTAAAGCAAGCTTTGCTTTGTTTGACGATAATAACGATTTATCAAGTTGTGACTTCAAAGCAACTTGTTGTGCTTTCGCCACTTCTACCGCAGTACGCTGCTCATCCATTTTAGTTTCTGTAATGGTATGCTTCACCACACGGTTTTGCTCTTCGTAGCGTTTGAGTGTGGTTTGCTTCCATTTCAGCTCTTCTTCTGCAGCAACTAATTGATGCTTAGAGATTTCAATATCTTTCAGTGCCGCTTGGTAGCTTTCGGCGCTAATCCGTACTTCTTCTTTAGCAATCGACAACGTCACTGCGGCTGCATCTAAGCCGGCTTGAGCTTTATTGAGTGCAATTTGGTATTGCTCATCTTCAATGGTGTATACCAACTGACCTTTGGTGACTTGTTCATTCGGACGAACAAAAATCTGATCAACATTACCCTTTATTTTTGTTGAGCCCGGCCGCAGCTGCACATGTGGGGATTGCACCACTGAACCGCCAGATAAATCCATCGGTGCAAAGGTGATCAAGCCAACCCATACAAACAATAGCCAACCGCCACCACCAAGGTAGGCAAAACTTTGGGTGTACTTATTCCAAGGCATACCCACTAGGCGCAACAGGTATATGAATAATGCCCAAACCGCTAGACCCTCAAGCATTCTCAACCTCCGCGGCAGCAGTTTCGACAGTAGCCTTAACCGTTTTAGTTTGTACTACTGATGGTGAAGCCAGATCTTGTACTGGTGCGAGCGGATCACTCTCTCCTTTCCAAATATCACGGATCCGACGCAGTGCTTTTTCGCCATCGACAAATGCAATAATGACAGCAACTACCCAAACCCAATGCCAGATAAACCCTATCCATGTTAAAGCGGTGATTAATCCAATTTGATGGTGATCTTTTGTGTGCGCTTTTTGGATTGGTAACTCATGAATTCGCCAAAAACCGTAAACGACGGCGGCAATTGAACCCAGCAGTACAACAGCAGCTACTACATGCAAAGCAGTATCTACGCCACTATCAACAAAAGGCATGCTGACAAGACTCATAAAACATTCTCCGGTTCCACACAGTTATCTGCACGGATTTAATACGTTGTTTTTATGCATGCCAGTTTGAAGTGTATATAATAAGAGATCTTTCTTTTGGTTAGATTGGGTCACATTTGGTAAGGAAATGATACAATGTGACCATCTCGTAATCACAACAGCAAAGATTTGCCAATGCCAACGCCGCAATCTCTCTTTGATATATCATTCATTCGCTCTGTGTTTATGCAGCCTGTCGCAAAATCACTGGAAAAGCATTATCAAATACAGCTCCACCACCTCAACATACCCAGCCAGCTGATCTCAGAACAAATGACACTCATCCCGTTTGTTGATGTAAACAAGTGGCTTGAAGATATAGAGGAGATGGTTGGCGATGCTGCCTATATGGCAACACTCGCCCCCGATTTATCCTTTAATAATATGGATAAACTCGGCGATTGGCTTCTTTCTACCCCCGAGCTGGCATTGTCATTTCGCCGCATTAATTACGGCACTTCTTGCCTACAGTCAGGGGCATCGTTTCACGGTGAGCTTTCAGGAAAGATAATCAAATGGAGTTATGACAACCACTTTTCACAAGGAAGAGGTCGATTACATGACAGCCTGAGAATGGCGATTATGTTTACCAATACTCTCAGGCATTTTATGGGAGCTAACTATGCACCTAAAAACATTGAGATCAGTGGGCCTCGCTGCGGTAACGGAAGGTTTGAAGACTTTTTTGGTTGTAATATTCAATGGAATGCGCCAAGGACAAATGTCTGGCTAGACATTTCCATACTAGAGCACGGTAATACAGAACCTTTTCAATACAACCGACCTATGATGCTATCGAACCTCGAACTGGATGAGTTTTTAAATATGCCACAACCGCATGATACGGCCAAAGTTGTCTATGAAATGATTAACTACGCAAGGTTCTACGGTTACCCCAATATAGACTTTATTGCAGCGCGCTTTAAGCTTTCAAGGCAACAGTTTCAACGCCGATTACATGACTTTGGCTGGAGTTTTACCTCAGTATCAAGCTACGTACTCTGTAATCAGGCTATAAAATATATGCAAAAAGACATACCAATAAAAACCATAGCCTCACAGCTTGGCTACTCCAACGCTCAAAGCTTTAGCAAAGCTTTTAAACGTCAGCGTGGACAAACGCCCACGCAATATAAAGAGAATTTATTAGAGCGAAGCCGTGCTTAGCGATAACGTTACGCTTTGCGAGTACAGCTTAATGAAAAAGGTTGCTCTGGCGTTATATGGTGGCGCATATCAAACTCAGCTCGATCATTGCCATCAAACTGTGGCTGGAAGAAAATTCGATATCCTAATAAATCGCGACGAGAATCATAATTAAACGGGTCGATATTATAATAATCAACCGTTATATCTCGAGCCAGTTCTATCGGCCTTAATACGAACTCCTCACCGTTATTGTGATAGCTATAATTCACAGACAAGGTAAATTCCAATACAACTTTATTATTTTCTTTGTTTCTCAGCCACTCTTGAGAAGTAATCGTACCGTTAGTATGAAAGGTATAGCTCGTCCACTCCTGCACACCATTTGGTGTATCCGTACGCTGACAACGCCAAGTACCGCCTTCTAAATCTGGTGTAGCTTGAACACCAAAGGCCGTAACTCCTGCAATTAACATCCCTATTGCTAATATTGGCTTCATCCTATCACCCAAAAAATATATTCCATTACAATAGTTTATAGCAGCTAATACCCACCATTGACATAACAATGTTTAATGCGCATATCAAAAAGGGAGGCATAGCCTCCCTTTACAATAAAACTTTCAGCTATTAGCCCAGATTAAAAACGATAATCTACCGACCACACAACCTGCTGAGAGTAATCAATTTTTGTATTATTCTCGCTGTAGTCTTGATCTAAATAACGGTATGTTAGATCTGTTGACCAGCTGTCATTGATTTCATACATGGCACCAACTTGCCCACCCCAAACGAAATCTGTTGAGCTTTTACCATCAATTTTACTATCAGCAAAACCTGTTGATACACCAGCAAACAAGTTAACGTTCTGATGCACTGGAAGTAAATAATCATAAGAAGCTAAGAACATATTTTGTGATGACTTATCCATGTAGCTATATGTACCCATCACTCGGTGATGGTCATTCAAAATAGCACCACCACGTAATTGGTACGTTGCATCTTCACCGTTTTGAGCACCTTCCCCTTTAATGGTATCTTCTTGATAACCAATACCACCACCAATAAACCATTGAGCATCAGCAGCCAAAACAGGAGAAGCCGCGAAAACAGCTAGTACAATTGTTGATAGCGCAGTAATTTTTTTCATTTATAGCTCCTTAGACTTTCGGTTACGCATACTCTATAAAGCAGTAACCCAAAGAAATATTTATCTAGATTGTTTGCTCGCTATTTACGTTACACCTTTAACCTGTATGGAAACTTAAAATAAAAAACAATGTTTTATAGTCTGAATGGTCGCTGAATATGGATTGTAAAGATTTCAGGGTATAGCATTAAACCCATTGAATACTGGGTAAATAATTCATCTTTATACCCAATATTGMTGAATAAACACTGAGACTTTTAGACGACGAAAGCCAGCCCATTAAATCATTTGATAAAAATACGTTCAGTGTTTTAAATAAAACTTACAAAATTAGTTCAGTTGGCGATTTTTATTTATCTGCAAATACAAAAAGAGGGCTAAAAAGCCCTCTTCGTTATTCATTAGCTAAAACGTCATTAGAATTTGTAATCAAGTGACCAAACAACTTGTTGTGTATAGTCAACTTTATTGGATAGCTTGTCATAGTCCTGATCAAGCACACGGTACGTCAGATCTGTCGACCAATTATTATCGATGTTGTACTGAGCACCAACCTGGCCGCCCCATACAAAATCAGTTGAGTCTGCTTTCATTCCAAGCAACCCAGTTTCAATTTTATTATCAGCAAAACCTGCCGATACACCCGCAAACAGGTTAATATTTTGGTGAACAGGGATCAGATAATCATAAGATGCAAGGAACATGTTTTGAGTTTGCTTGTTCTCTAGCCCCGTAACACCACTGGTATACTTATCGTCAAAGTAGCTGTATGTACCTGTTACACGGTGATGATCGTTAATGATTGCACCAGCACGTAACTGATAAGTTGCCGATTCTGTATTCTTACTATGGTTGTTAAAGATACCCTCTTGTTTTATAGAGTCGTTCTGGTAACCAATACCACCACCAACAAACCAATCAACATTGTTAGCGAATGCAGGTGCTGCAGATAAAGTGGCTAGAATAAGAGTTGAAGCTACTGCGTACTTTTTCATAATTATTTTCCTACTTCCTTCGTAAAATGCGGCAACTCAGTGCTTGCCGTTTCAATAATGCACACTGTACAGAATAAACCTGAACCCAACCTTAAGAATAGAAAACACCGTTTTATTGTAATTAATTATTAATAGAAGTAGGAAAAAACTTCACAAACTCATGAGATTCCAATATGCGAAGCCTTGCTTGGTGGCAAACCAAAATAACGCTTAAATTCACGGCTAAATTGGGTTGGGCTTTCATAGCCCACTTTCACTGCCGCAACATTTGCCGGCATCCCTTCTTGCGCCATCATGGTTTTGGCGCGATTTAATCGAATTTTTTTAATGTATTGCAACGGTGGATCTGTCACAACTTGCTTAAATGCTCGGTGAAAAGCTGACACACTCATTCCAGCCATTGCGGCTAAATCATCAATCGACAGTTTTTGCTCATAGTTAAGCTGGACGTGATTAATGACCTTAGATACGCGTGCTAACGTTGTATCGTGCTTACTGTACTGCGCGAGTAAATAGCCCTGCTCGCTTTTCAACAACTGATAATAAAACTCACGCAGGAGCTGTTTCCCTATTACTCTTGCGTCTAATGGGCTATCTAAGCAGCTAAGTAAGCGGCAGATGCACTCTTGAATGGCTGGCGTAATTGGGGTTACAGCCACACCACGTCCATTGTCAAAATCACTTACAATACTGTGGCTTTCTTGACTCTGAGCATACTGCTCAACCGTATCAACCAACTCTTGAATCACAGTAAGATCAAAATCAATATCCAACCCGATTAATGGCTCTTGCTCTGAAGCAAAAGTCTCACAAGCGATTGGATATGGTGTTGATACTATCAGACAATTTTCAGTGTCATATTCAAACTGATAGTCATTTAGGTGGCCAACCTTATTGCCCTGCAAAATAACCACTACACCTTGTTGGTACATCTGGGGTGTCAGCTTATGGTATTTATTAATTCTAAATAGCCGTACCCCTGATAATTCAGTATCAACAATGCCCGGCTCTGCTGAAAGGCCAAAGTAATGACATAAATCGTTCGCCTTCAGTGCACATTGGTTCATAAAGCATCTCCGTTCAAGGTGTCGCTTCACATTATCGAAGTCGCAGTAGTGATAGATCAAACCATTTCGTGCTAAAAAACAGAATTAGGCAATAAATGAATAAAATTAGGCAAGACCCGACTACGCTTCTACAGCGTAATGTGGCCAACTATGACCAAGAGCACATTATTAGAATCTTCAGCCCTTCGTGTCTCGCTAATACGATTTTAACTACAGTAATTTAGTACTATCAATTGCCTTTGCTCAATAGCAGTTGAACCTTTTATTTTTACCGGTTTCAGCAGCACATCGGTTATGGTATTGTCTTTGTAAGGAAACCGGTTACATTGCCTGCAATATTAGTTCTGCTGGCTAAAATAATTCATAACAAACCTACCGGCCAGCATTCATATAACGAGAAATATACATGGCAACAATAAACGACATTAGTAAAATGGTTGGAGTGTCGAAAGCAACCGTATCTAGAGCCATTAATGGTACAGGTCAAGTTAGTGACAAAACCAAAAAGGCCATTTTTGAAGCTATGGACGAACTTAATTTTCGCCCTAACTCCTTAGCTCAAGCCCTTGCTACCAATAAATCTAATAGCATTGGTCTGGTTTTATCCGATTTTGATGGTAACTACTTCGGCCGCTTGTTAAAACAAGCCTCTCAAACAGCTGAAAAAACAGGGAAGCAACTCATTGTGACGGATGGTCACAATAGTGCTAAACGAGAGAAAGAGGCAATTCAATTCCTCGCCGATCGTAAGTGCGACGTAATCATTTTGTACACGAGAAAAATGTCTGTCGACGACATCATTGAACTTAAACGCTCGATTTCAATCCCAATCGTCAATGTAGGCCGAGATTTGCCTACATCAGCAGGCTATGCCATTGGTTTTGACCACAAACACGCGGCACAAATTGCTATTGAACATTTAATAGAACTTGGCCATGAAGACATCATTTATATCGGCCCTGAGCCCAAAACGCCAACGACTGAACTTCGACTCCAAGCTTTTGAAGAAACACTTGAACAGCACAAATTTACTGCGCAGGGTCGACACTTCGTTACCTCAGGTTTTACTGTCTATGGTGGTTATGAAGCATGCCAAGAACTCCTTAAGAGCAAAGTTTCATTTAGCGCTATTTTTGCTGCTAGTGATGATATTGCAATCGGTGCGATGAAGGCACTATCAGAAGCTGGTATAAAGGTACCGGAGCAAGTCTCTATCGTCGGCATCGATAATGAAGAGAAAAGTGCCTTTGTAACGCCTTCGCTAACGACAGTCGAACTACCGATAAAAACCATGACCCTGCACGCAATGCATATCGCACAGCAACTCGCTGAAGGCGAACCTGTTACTAATGGCTCAAAAACCTTCACAGGCGAGCTCATTTTACGTCATTCAGCTACTGCAAAAAAATAACACGTCCTAAGCTCAAGAGGTCGGCTATGGCCTCTCTGCTTCCTACCTTTACAACTACACACTTCACTGCTCTGCCGCCAATTGCATGCTTTTTTGCATAGTTATGCAAATAAAATATGCAGCTAGCAAAGTTCTGTCTAAAATTAAAATGCTAACCCGCAAACATACTCAAAGAGGCTCATATGAAGTGGTTTATTTCTATCTCTATAGCTGCTTTTATTGCTTTACCTGCCATGGCGACAAAAACACAAACTCCAGCACTCAAAGATGTGCAACAAGCTTGCGAATTAAAACGAGTGACACATCAATGCAGTATCGTTAATGAAAGTAAAGTCGAGAAAGGGCTCTGTATCGATGCTAAACGATACGGTTTAATCTGCTCACAAAGGAAAAGTGTCAATCTTTAGTCTTGCTGCTTTTCGTTTCAATCAATAATCCAGCCAATAAAAAGAGCAGCTGTTGCTGCTCTTTCTTTTAAGAGGCTACCTGATTACCACCAAGCTTCCCACATTGCACCCACTGCAAATGTGTCTCGATCGATATCTTTGTTTTTCAAAGAACCAGTCTCTGCATCGACGTTATTCTCGGCTTCACCGACAGTCGCGTAAAAACGCAGCATTGGGCGATCAGATGAGCTGTTACCGAAGCTAATATTCTGAGATAGCGTTACTTTCCATGCGGAGTTTTCATCAGACTCATCATAATCAACTAACGAGTAGCCAGCTTCTAACCACGTTGAGTGCACATCTGTCCACGCATAGGTTGGGCGAACAATTGCTGTATAGTTTGTGCGATTGATAGCTTTGTCGTCTCCATCGTATTTATGGTAACCCGCTAAATATTCGATAGCCGCACGGTCATCTAAGTCAAACGCACCTTCTAAACTTGCATACCAGATGGTTAGATCATCTGTTTTATTAAATACAGAAGTATCAGAGTTATCAGAGTAACGCACCATGAAATTATGGCCGTTATAATCTAAAACAGCTGCAACTTGATAAGCGGTGATATCTTCTTTACCTGGATCTGTTGAATCTTTAGCTTTATCAGAAGAAAAACCGTAGTTTGCATAAAGTGTTAAGCCTAGATCTTCCGTCAGATTAATACCGTGAAGTTTAGTGGTAATCGCATAGTTACCGCTATCACCTGTACCTTCATCAGCGGTCTGACCCACAGCGCCCATGTCGAAATAAACACCGCCAAGATTCAGGTTATAAAAACCTGCACCCTGTCCATCATGAGACATCCAAAAGTAATCATTGATCCCTTGTTGTGGACGTTGGTGGAAGTCTCTACCAGCCCAGATATAAAGATCTGGCTGAGAAGCAAATACACCCGATACGCCCGCGTAAAACTTCTTCAAGGCGATATCACCATACTCACCATCTTCTTTCCACCAGTTTTCCAGCATCACCACAACATCCCAATTAGTGCCATTGCTGCCATCAAAACCTTTTGAAAACTGGAACTCGCCGCCATTTGCCTCGTTACCTAATCGGCCAGCAGCACTGTCAGACATCTGCCCATCAGCCCTAACATAATCGTTGCCATTATCAGCATAATGCAGACCATAACGAGCATAGCCCGTAAAAGTTAAATCATTATTTGAATCAGCCTCTTCTGCAAAAATTGACGTGCTTGCCAAAAGTGTAGATATAACTACGGCTAATGGTAATAGTTTCATTATTTTACCCCTAAGAAAATTAAAGATGTAATAAGCTCTCACACGACATTTGTCGTATGACTTTTAATTTGAATTGAAATAAATTAAGTTCTATTTATATTTATTTTTCTTAATTTATAGGTACACCTACTCAATAACCATATAGAAAGAAGATGGCTTAATATATTTTAAACAAGGCCCTAACGGACCTTATTAATTTCATGATTATTTAGTTTGTAATGCTCGATGGATATCAATTAGCTCAGCAATTAGATCTTTTGCTAACATCGCTGTCATTATATGATCTTGAGCATGAACCATAATAAGGTTCACTGGTACTTTCCCTTCGCCTTCATCTAAGCCAATCAACTGCGTTTGTACATCATGAGCACGCTTTGATGCAGCTGCAGAGCGCTCAAGGCAATCATCGACCTTCGTCCAGTCTCCAGCTTTTGCCGCACGTAGCGCATCCATCGCAGATGACTTTGACTCACCAGCGTTGATAATAAGTTCCATAACAGTGCCTTCTAGCGCTTCACCCGTTAATAGACTCATGTTCTCTCCCATGCTTTTAAATGCCTTTATTTAGACATCGTAATAAAATGATAAACAGCACCAATAAGACCAGAGTCATTATTAAACTTTGCTGATTCAATCGTCACATAATCTGAAACCAATGTATCTTTTATTGCTCGTTCATGATTAATGATATTCTGAAACTTATCTGTTATCTTTTCTAATATTTCACGGCGTTCGCTTATCGCGCCACCAATAATTATTTTCTCTGGGTTTAAAATGAAAGTCAGGTTATATAAACCGATTGCTACATGCTCATAGAATGATTCAAGAACCCCCTGCGCAATAGCATCGCCCGCTTTGGCAAAGCTGAACACATCTCGTCCAGACACTTCTTCAAGGGTGAGCCCCCCTTTACGGAGTACATATTGGCGCCTTAACCCTTCTTTAACCGAAGCGGTAAAGCTCATCGTGGCGGGCAACTCTTGGTTGGCAAACAAATCACGCGTTAACATATAGCCGAATTCACCAGCCATATACCTGTGGCCTCTGACCAGTTGATTGTTGAAGTATATTGCGCCCCCAACCCCTGATCCTAAAGTGATACAGAGAAAATTCTCTGAATCAATTGCATTTCCTAACCATTTCTCAGCCAGAGCTACACAGTTAACGTCATTCTCTAGCTCAACAGACATTGCGAGTTTGCTTGTCATGATGTCTTTAAAGTTAATACCATAAAAGTCATCTATCGCGCCGCCTGTTTGCATATAGCCTGTATCAACATTAACGAAACCAGGCAATGAAAAGGCCGCACCTTCAAACTTATAACGGCGGCTGTACTTTTCCTTAATCGCGACAAGGCAATCAATAATAGCCTCACCGTTTAGCTCAGTCTCAACCTTGTCTTTATGCAGAATTTTGCCGTCTTGGTTAAGCACGCCATATTTAATGTTGGTGCCACCAATATCGTAAGCGAGATACAATTGCTCTTGTTTCATCATCATAAACCCAGTACTACCTATCGCTTTAAGTTCTCACCACGTGTTGCGATGACGTCTTTAAACCAATGGAATGACGCTTTTTTCTTACGCGCTAAGCCGTTTTGATGGTCAACATAAATAAAGCCGTACTGCTTTTTATAACCGTTTAACCAACTCAACAGATCAATCGCTGACCATGCGTAATAACCTTTGATATTCACGCCACTATCGATGGCAGCTTTTACCGCGACCAAATGGTCATTGATAAAGTTAATGCGTGGAATATCGCAGACCTCACCCTCAATGATAGGGTCTTCATCACCTAAACCATTTTCAGTGATATAGAGTTTAATCTGACCATATTGCTCTTTGAGCATGTCTAGGCCAGATACAAAACCTTCTGGTGAGATTTCCCAATCCCATTTGGTATAGCGCTTATCATCCATTTTTACTGTTCGGTAAACGCCATCAAAACTTGGGTTACCTGGCGATCCAGTCGAATTTTCACGGGTTATTTCTTCACCTTCGAAAGAAGCATCAATTTTTTCAACACGCTGTGGCTGATAATAATTTAGCCCCATGAAATCATTTAGCGGTGCAGCTGCTGCAATTGTATCTAACTCTTCTTGTGTCCAGTCAGGCACATAGCCGAGTTTTTCAAGCTCGTGAACCACGTATTCAGGGTATTTACCAAGCAAGATAGGATCATAGAACCAGTTAGTACTAAATTGATTTGCATGCATTTGTGCGAACTGATTTTCTTCTGAGTCATCAACGCCAAAAGCTGGACTAAAGACATGGCTCAAGCCAATTTCACCAAATTGATTCAGTTTCTTATACTCAATCAATGCTAAAGCATGCGCATAAAATACATTGTGTGTGGCTTGGAAATATTTCTTTGGATCATTGGTGATACCCGGAGGGTGCGCACCGGCAAGGTAGCCTAATGCAGTAAACACCACGGTTTCATTAAAGGTAATGAAATGCTTAACACGATCTCCAAAGGCTTCAAAACACACCTTGGCATACTCTACATAAGCATCGACTGTTTTCTTGTTTAACCAACTGCCATCTTTTTCTAGCGGTAACGGTAGATCCCAGTGATACAAGGTAACAAAAGGAACGATGCCGTGTTTTAGGCACTCATCAATCAGGTTATTATAGAATTCAATACCCTTTTGATTTATTTCTCCGGTACCATTAGGCAAGATGCGTGCCCATGAAATTGAGAAGCGATAAGACTCTAGCCCCATCTCTGCCATTAACGCAATGTCTTCTTTATAGCGATTGTAATGATCAACCGCGACATCACCGTTTGTACCTTCAAAAGTTTTACCCGGGATCTTAGTAAATTCATCCCAGTTTGTTACGCCTTTCCCATCTTGGTCCCATGCGCCTTCAACTTGATAAGCAGCTGTTGCTGCACCAAATAAGAATTCATTTGAAAACTTCATTTTAATCTCTTTCTAAATTTAGATTAATACGCATATCGACATATCATTAAATACGCGTATCAATAACAATAATTAATTTAATAGTGCTAAAGCATCATCAAGAATTTTTTCACCTTTCAACATACCGTAATCAAGCATATCGATAACTTCTACTTTCTTACCAATCGGGTCTGCTAGTTTTTGTAATTCATCTTGCTTAAATCGAATTTGAGGACCTAATAAGAAAATATCGTATTCCGTTAAGAAATCTGAAATAGTTTCAACACCATGAGCTTCAATATGGACATCAAGCCCTTTTGTTGCTGCTGACTCTTTCATTTTTTTCACAACCATTGACGTTGACATACCAGCAGCACATAGAAGTAGAATTTTTTTCATTTTAATCACCTTAATAAATTTATTTACATGTTTATTTAGTTTCGGCTTGAAGCGCTAACTTATCTTGATATTTAAAGAATGGGAAATAAACACATACTGTCATTACGAAAATACTAATTTGAAGTAAAGCTGCACTCCACCCGCCAATAATAAAACCACTTAATATCATTGGCGTTGTCCAAGGAACTTGTACTGCTGTAAATGGCCCAACAAAGCCAAAGTTAATTGCGGTATAAACCATAACTGCAGATGTCACAGGTGCAAGTACAAATGGAATGAACATAATTGGGTTAAAGATAATTGGCGTAGCGAAAATAATTGGTTCATTGATATTGAACACACCAGGGATGAAAGACAGACGGCCAAGTTGTTTATATTGTGCAGAACGGGCAAACATCACCATACAACATACTAGACCAAATGTAAGGCCAGAGCCGCCCACGGTAATAAACTGGTCAACAAACTGGTTGGTTACAATCTTCGCGTTATCACCAGCAATTAAAGCTTCTCCTGCTGTTACCAACGTTTGGTTATGAAGTGCGTTAGCTGTAACAATCGGCCCCATGATACCCATAACGATAACTGGACCATGAACACCACACCACCATAAGAGTGAGATAAGCAATGCGATACCAACAGCACCAAAGAATGAATCTGACATGCTTTGAAGTGGTGTTTGTACGATGACATAAATGGTTTCAATAAAGGTTTGTTCAAAGACAACTTCAAAGAAAATATAAGTCGAGAAGGCAAGAAATATAATAATAAAACCAGGTATTAAAGATTTAAAAGCATTCGACACACCTTCTGGCACGCTGTCAGGCAATTTTATAACCCAGTTACGGTGAAGAACTTGTGCATATATCCAGCCGACAGACAAGCCTATTAATATAGCAGCAATCATACCCTTTCCACCTAAAAAGGCTTTTGGTATTACACCACCAACTTCTGTTCCATCAGGAGCAACAACAAAGGCATTAATCACAATAAGCATTGAAACTATTGCAAGCACACCTGCATTAATACCGTTATGCCCCTCATATTTCACATAGGTAAATGCAATACCGAAGGCACCAATCAATGCCAATATATCAAAGGTTGAACCAACAACTTGAAATAAAGGTGTTGCCCATTGTTCGCCGAAAATACCGGCCATAAATTCGTTGTAGCCATCAATTGGTACAAAAGCAATCAGAAGAAAAACTGAACCAATGATTGTTAATGGCATGGTTAACATAAAGCCTTCTTTAATTGCTGTAATAGGCTTTGAATTAACAAACTTTAATATTGTGGGCAAGAATCGATTTACTCTATCCATCATAGTACTTTGCAAACTAGCAGCTTGGGTACTCATTGGTTCAGTCTCCATTTTAAATTATAAGTTCTAACCTGATGACAAAAGAGTAACCGGTTACAGTAACCGGTTACAGCTGCAGTTATTGAGTTTTTGATCAATTTCACAAAGAAACTTAATAAACGTGAATTATTGAATTTACGTCACATTTATTCCTGATAAGTATAGTGATATACATCACGCCTTTTGTTTGATAATGATTATCAAACTTATAAAGTAGGCTTTATTGCAGCTATACGAAGTTTTGCTTAGTAGAAATAGGCAAGTATTAAACAGAATCGTGCATTACATATTCTAGATGACTGGCATAGACTAGAGCCATCAACACAAAGTATCACTCGCATTACATTTATCGATACATAAAACACTGGAGTTGTTCATGAATAAATTTACCTACCAGAATCCTACCCGCATTCATTTTGGTGAAGGTCAAATCGCTGCTATTACCAACGACATTCCGAAAGACAAAAAAATCTTGGTGACCTACGGCGGTGGTTCAATCAAATCAAATGGTGTTTATGAGCAAGTGGTTAAAGCCCTAGAAGGTCATAACTGGGGTGAATTTTCAGGTATAGAGCCAAATCCACAGTACGACACTCTGATGCAAGCCGTAGAAAAAATCAAAGCAGAAGGTTTTGATTACCTGCTCGCAGTGGGTGGCGGCTCTGTGGTTGATGGCACCAAATTCATCGCAGCAGCGGCAGCTTACCAAGGTGAAGATCCTTGGAATATCCTGGCTCAGCAGCACCCTGTTGAAGCGGCGATTCCGCTAGCATGCATTCTAACGCTACCAGCAACAGGCTCTGAAAGTAATTCAGGTGCGGTTGTATCCCGCGGTAAAGATAAGTTGGCATTCATGACACCGAAAGTACAGCCACTATTTGCGGTGCTTGATCCAACAACGACGCTTAGCCTATCACCACGCCAAGTTGCAAATGGCGTAGTCGATGCTTATGTTCACGTCATGGAGCAATACCTAACCTTCCCTGCAAACGCTAAGGTACAAGATCGCTTTGCAGAAGGCCTGCTATTAAACCTGATTGAAGAAGGCCCGAAAGCGCTGACAACACCAAATGATATTGATGTACGTGCCAATATTATGTGGACAGCAACTCAAGCCCTGAACGGCCTGATCGGTGTCGGTGTTCCTCAAGACTGGACAACCCACATGATTGGTCACGAACTAACGGGTAATTACGGTATCGACCATGCTCGTACTCTAAGTATTGTACTGCCTGCAGTAATGACTGAACGCCGTGAAGATAAAGAAGGCAAACTTCTTCAATATGCAGAGCGCATTTTTGGTATCACTGAAGGTACTACCGATGAGCGTATTGATGCGGCGATTGCCCAAACCATCAGCTTCTTCCAGCAAATGGAAGTTCCAACCAGCTTAACTGATGTCGATCTGGGTAAGAACGATATTGATACGCTTGTTGCTAGCCTTGAGAAACACGGCATGATGACTCTCGGCGAGCATGGCAATATCGCAATCGCAGATAGCCGTGCGATTCTAGAAGCCGCGTTATAATTCTTACCCTCTAATATCAAAAAGCCCGACTACCTTCCGGTAGTCGGGCTTTTTATTCATCCGCTTTTGCAATGATTATCGAACAATCAAGCCAAGCAAAATACCAACAACACCGAAGTCAGCATCACTGAATGTGGTATTGGCAAAGCCTAAGTCGCCTAGTACAGGTAACAAGAATACCGGAAGGAAGGTAATGAGTAAGCCTTGAGCAAATGCACCAAGCATTGCACCACGACGACCACCCGTTGCATTACCAAACACACCAGCTGCAGCACCAACGAAGAAGTGTGGTACAACACCAGGGATAATGATAGTCAAGCCCATGATGTACAGCAGGAACATGCCGATTAGACCCGCAGCGAAGCTTGATAGGAAACCTACCAGTACTGCATTCGGCGCATAAGGGAACACTACTGGGCAATCAAGCGCAGGTTTTGCATTTGGTACTAGCTTGTCTGAAATACCTTTAAATGCCGGTACGATTTCAGCGATAACCATACGTACACCTTGCAAGATAACGTATACACCAGCAGCAAAAGCAATTGATTGCATTAGTGCGAACATAAACCAGTGCTTGCCGCCACTTACTTCACGTACGAAATCACCACCAGCAAACAAACAGGTAATAACAAAAATGATACCCATGGTGAACGAGATAGCAACTGGCGTATCACGCAAGAACAGTAAGCTCTTTGGCACGTTCATTTCTTCGGTAGAGTGCTCTTTGTTACCAAACTTACTACCGATAAAGCCAGCAAGTACATAAGATAACGTTGAGAAGTGACCAATGGCTACATCATCTGAACCTGTTACCTGCTTCATGTATTTATGTGCAATAGCAGGGAAGAACACCATCACTACACCAACAACCAATGAACCAAGTGCAATCAGTGGAACACCACTCATGCCACTTGACGATAGAATGGCTGCAACCATCATCGACATGAACAAGGTATGGTGACCCGTCAAGAAAATAAATTTCCACGGTGTAAAACGCGCAATCAGAATATTGACCAGCATGGCAAAGAACATGATCATCGCCATTTCTTTACCAAACGCTTCTTGGGCAATCGACACAATCGCTTCGTTGTTTGGTACAACACCAGTAATGCCAAAGGCTTCTTGGAAGATGGTCGCGAAATCACCCAGTGATGTCACGACCAAACCAGCACCTGCACCAAGGATCACAAAGCCCATAATGGTCTTCACTGTGCCCTTAATACATTCTGTAACGGGTTTCTTCTGTGCAATCAAACCGATCAATGCGATCAGGCCGACAAGGACGGCTGGCTCAGCCAGCACGTCATTCATTAAAAAGCTAAAGAATTCCATAGCGACCTCTTAAAGAGCACCTAGCTCTTGCAATGCAACAGACAAACGCTCTTTCATCGCATTTTTATCAACCATGTTGGCTAACGATACAATTTTACCCTCAACACCCTGTGCAATTAGCTGCTCAGTAATATCATTTGTGCCGATAAAAATATCGCAATCAGTACCTTTTGCAGACCCTAAATCAATGTGGTCAACATTCGCATCAACATTCAAATCTTTAATGATGCTTTTAATGCTCATTTCCATCATAAGACTAGTACCAAGACCGTGACCACATACAACCATAATTTTCATAATGTTCTACCTTTCTACGTTTTGCACGGCTTATCGCTACTGGTATAGCCGTGCTTATATTGGATTGTTCGTTATCAGCTAAGCCTAACGCTCAGCTAAATGAGTAATTAATAGGTTTCGATGATCTGACGAATCGCGTCTACATCTTTAGCTTCACAAATGGCAGCAATATGCTCTTCATTCATGAATAACTCTGCCAGCTGAGCAATCGCATCAACATGGCTGTTACTGTCGGTTGCCGCCAAAGTCACCAACAGCTTCACTGGATCATTTTCATCAGCATCGAAATGCACGCCGCTACGGATCACGGTGAGGCCAAGAGATAGCTTATTTACTCCATCTTCAGGACGTGCGTGTGGCATCGCCATACCAGGGCCAATCACATAGTAAGGCCCCATTTCTTTATGCGAGCGGAAAATAGCCTCTACATAGCTTGGTTCAATACTGCCGTTATCGATTAAAGGCTGGCAGGCCAATTCAATCGCTTGCTGCCAATTTTCAGCAGTGTCATGAATACTGATCACATCGTGGGTAAGAAGTTCTTTAAGCATGTCTCTACTCTTTCATTGCATCAATAACCTGTCGGAATGGCGCCACTTTAACCGTCACGCCAAGACAATAAAGCGATCAAAGTCACATTTGATAGCGCTACCTGATAGCGCTACCAAAATTTGTGATAGCGCTATCATTTTTGAATATCACACTTGGCGAGAACAGATTGGAACAACAGAATGAACAAGGTTAGAATGGTGGGTTCGTTGATAACTAACATTAAAAAATGATAATTAATTGATTTAACATACAAAATAACATTGCCAATGAAAGATCATTCACAATGTTATTTTAAAAGCTTCAGGAGATTCGATGGCTGAGCCTCGAAAACGTCGTAGTACAGGCAAAGTTACCCTTGCCGATGTCGCTAAACTTGCGGGCGTAGGATCAATGACTGTATCTCGGGCATTGCGTACCCCCGATCAAGTGTCTGATAAACTACGTGAAAAAATTCAACAAGCAGTCGATGAGTTGGGCTACATCCCCAACAAAGCGGCAGGTGCGCTCGCATCAGGACAAAGCGATACTATCGCGATTATCCTCCCGTCATTCACTGAAAAAGTGTGTGCTGATTTTATTGCGACGTTCCAACAAGCCATCATACGGAGTGGCTATCAAGTACTCATCGGTTATAGCCATGATTCAATGGAACAAGAAGAAAATCTGCTCACCAGCATGCTCGCCAATAACCCAGCAGCAGTTGTACTATTTGGCAGTGAACATTCGGCAAAATCGCGAAAGCTACTAGAAAGTGGCGAGTGTCCCGTTTTAGAGGTAAACGAGCTCACCCCACTTGCCGTTGATCTCAACATTGGTATTGATCATTACCAAGCAGCAAAAACCATGACTCGCCATCTCATAGAGCAAGGCTATAAAAATATTGGCTTTATCGGCGCGCATGGCGATCAAGCTATTCTGAACAAACAGCTACGTGGCTGGCAAGCGGGGATGATTGAAGGGTATCTCACCCCAGATCACTTTTTAACGACCCATGAAGGGGCGAACTTAGCACTTGGTTGTGAAGGCGTCGCAAAACTACTGCTTCGCCAGCGAGAACTTGATGCATTGATTTGTAACCATGAGGAGATTGCGCTTGGTGCCCTTTTTGAGTGCCAGCGACGCCTAGTAAAAATTCCAGAATCAATTGCATTAACCTGCCTTGATGGCTCGGTAATTTGTGCCCAAAGCCACCCTAATATTACCGCGATTCAGATTGATTACGAAGCGATGGGCAGTCAAGCTGCACAATTACTTCTCGATAAGCTTAATGGTAATGGCGCGGAATCACAGTTGACTGCTGTTGATATTGGCTTCAAGCTGATCAACCGTGCAAGCAGCCACAAAACAACACCTTAGACGAACCTTTATCGTATTAGGCATCGTTTATTTAGCTTTTGCGAGTAACTCCCCTTGAGCGGAACCGGTGGCGGCAAGAATAATGCTTCCACCTTTTATCAAATCGATAATTTCTCTATTTTTTTCAAGGGGTAATGCAGGACAGCCCCAGCTCCAACCTATAAAATTATTCTGCTCTAAAAATGAGGGGGAGGCATAATTAGCGCCATGGATCACGATATACCGCTTGCGGGCATTATCATTCAGCCCTTTCGATAAGCCATCTAAACGTAGAGAATAGCCATACTTTCCATAATAGGTTTCAGCCGTTTTGTAGATTCCCAGCGAGGTTTGCTTCGAATTAACGGTATTTGAAAAACGTTCGGCGATCGCCCCCTTACCGCTAGCGATCCCATGCGTAGTATAAGTGTGGTATTTCAACTCTTTGTCTAATAGGTTGATAACATAGAATCGCCGCTCATTGGAAGGGCGACTAAAATCGATGATCACCAAATTGGGATTCGCACCAATCGCTTGCTCCATGTAGGCTTCAACCCCCTCACGAAACAACTCATAATCAATGACACCGCGTAATTTTGCCGTTTGATACACATCCGTCGCAAGTCGCTCGACATGTTTATCGGCTGCTATGGCACTGGTTGAAAACAACAATAATAATAGGATTATTCTGCACATACTTTTCTACGTCAATGTCACTATTTTGTCTTTTGATAACATTATTAATAATAACAGAAATTAAAATAATGACTTTTTTTTCGATTCAATCGCTCCCCATAACCACAGGTTTGTCCTAACTACTCAGACTATTTTGCTTCCACTCTCCCGATTCTTAGTACACTTTCGTTCTCCCACTCTTAATCGGATCACTTAATTCACAGGCTCTTCTAGAATTAATACCAATACTCATTCACAAATACTGGTGAAAAAGGGGAGATAATGAAGTACTTCCTTGCCACTCTTTGCCTTATCGCTACAACCACGCTCAATGCTGTGCCCTACTCGAGCCTCTATAAAAGCCATAGAGATTTCAGCTACGATGACTTGGTCGTTGAAGTTCAAGGATATAAAGTCCCCACTCGTGCAGCCTTCAGGGGCTGGGTGTTGATGAACCATAATGAGGACATTATTGAAGAAGCCTATAACTACTTTATTGATAGAGGGGTAAAAGAAACAATGCCCTTACACTTAGTGCTTCTTCAAGGTACAGATTGGCGCGTTAGCAATACGACGATATTCAACCTGCCCAAAAGGACAAACTGGGACAATATGATACGTACTTTGCTGTTCATCCAAAAACATGTTTCTCCTAAAACTGGTTTGCTAATCCCCGTTTCTGGTGACCGCAGCAAAGAATACAACGTACATGCCGGCGGAGCACCTAGGAGCTCTCACCTTGACTTCTGTGCGCTTGATTTAGTTCCAATCGACAACATATCTAGACCAGCATTACATAAGATCCTCCAAGATATCTATCGAACTGTCGGTAAGAAAAATAAAATGGGGCTAGGACTTTATGGCGGAGTACGCTTTCACATTGATACGTGTGGCTACCGTCAGTGGTAAATATTGCAGTTCTGAAATAGCAGCAGCCATAAGGCTGCTGCTATAGAGGGGGAATTTTTTCGATACACTCTCAATCAATGAAAGTATATATCTGTATATGATTAGACTCGATCTTGGCGGAAGCAAGTCACATCAACTTCCACTTTTACATCGACCACTAAATCACACACCATGCAAATACGAGCGGGCGGGTTTGCACCGAAGAACTCTTTAAACACCTTGTTAAACGACTGGAAATACCGAGAATCAGTCAGAACAACTTTAACATGCACAACATCTTCTAAGCTGTAACCAGCTTCTTCCATGATATCGACACAGTTTTGAATCGCAAGACGAGACTGATCGACAATCCCCCCTTCTACGACTTCACCGTCGAGCATTGGTGTTTGTCCCGAGACATACAAAAAACCACCAGCTTGTGTCGCACGTGCAAACGGTAGGTGTTGACCACCTGTACCTGTACCACCTTCAACACCGTAACGAATAATCGCCATTGCTTTTTCCTTTAATTATCCTTGTAGGTATCCTACAAACGTTGAGGGAGCGCTGAGTCATCAGGCCATGACGACCCAGCGCAAATAGCCTAGCCAACGGCTGAGACTATGCTTGCCTCTTATATAAATCGATAAATTCTTGCGCTAGATCTTTCATCAACACAGCATTCATGAGGTGATCCTGAGCGTGAACCATCACTAACGTGACAGGCACCTTTCCTTCACCTTCATCCAAGCCAATCAGTCGAGTTTGTACGCCGTGTGCTAAGCGTAAAAACTTGCCGCATTCTTCCATCGCAACATCAGCTGCTGCGAAGTCATTATTTTTGGCGTAGTGGATTGCCGACATTGACTCACTTTTGGCTTGTCCTGCATTGGTAATTAAATCCATTACCGTTAATTCGTAATCTTCTTTGTTCACAGTGAGCCTCAGTTAGCTGGTTTTAAATAAAATTTTTGCCATGGTTTTAGCTGATCAAGCAATCGAATATTTTCGTCGCTAATACGGCCAACCACATTCGAACAACCCGTATTAACAAAGTCATTCAATACAACATGCATTTCGCCGGTATATTTGTTGTACGCATCATTTTCAACAATGACATCGCCACGTTTTACTTTCTCGCAGGTGTTCTTTGGCTTAATACTCTGACCTTTGTACAGGTTGCGAGTGTGGCTAGAACGAATCGTCGTTTCATTAATATCACCACGTACCCAATGAATTTGGTCGAACAAGATGCGCTGTTCAACATCGCTAATATCATCAATCGTCACGACATCAAGTTCCACCGTAGAACGGTTGATCCCAGCCAATTCTGCCAACTCAGCTTCCGATGCGAATGCATTGGCAATCAACACATCATCAACCACGCCAGAGTTAAATAACTCTTTAGCCTGTGTTGATATAGTCAAATCACGGTGTGCTTCAATGGTGCACAAGCCTTCCGATACTGGCCAAGGACCAATTTCTGCACTTGGTGCATTAACAAAAGCGGCAACCCGTATTCCTTCTTTTTGGAAACTGGTTGAGCGTTCCATGAAGTAGTCCCAGCCCAGCCCCGAGTATTTCTTCGGATAAAAGTTATGGCACCCAATCAACATGTCGCGATTTGGCTGGTAGGTCAGGATGTTCTCAAGGTATCTCTGCTCTGGGCTGATATTAATTTCAATCAGCAAATCTTGCGGATTAAATGTCATCATCGCTTCTTCGAAGCCAGTGAAACCTTCATCCAAACGGATCCCAGTTAGACCTAGATCTTTGAAGAACGATAAATCGTCATGGGTAAGATTCAATTCACGAAATACCCGTGGGTCGACATCTGCAACCACAATCATGTCGTATTTTATAGCATGCTGTACAACTGCTTTGAATTTGGCAAACACTGCCTCTTTGTCACCATCGGCACACAATAAGCAGGTAAACAATCGGCTATAGCCATAACTCGCCGCCAACTCAATATATGCGTTGATTTGCTCCAAGTCGCTATGCTCAGGATAAACAGAAATTCCAATTCGTTTTGTTTTCATAATGCTTCCTAATTAAGCTGCTTGTGCTTCTAATGTTTTTTCGTACATGCGAACAAATGGCAAGTACATCAGAACAGAGGTAATAATTAGCGTAATACTTAACAGTAATGCGGTTGTACCAAGGTTTGTCGCCAGGAATGCTCCCAAAGGTGCTGGCGTCGTCCATGGTAGTAACGTCACCACATTGCCCACAAAACCACTCGTTGTTGCAAACCATGCAATCGTCGCATTTATCATTGGAATAAAGATAAACGGTAGGAACAGAACTGGGTTCATTACCATTGGTGTACCAAAAATAAGAGGCTCATTAATGTTGAACATCCCCGGTACAATACTCAGACGACCAATGGTTCTTAAGTGAGCGTCTTTTGACCAGAACGCCATTACACATGCTAATGAGAAGGTACAGCCTGCCCCACCAATAAAGATGAAGTAATCCCAGAAACCTGCGACGAAAATGCGTGACGCTTCTTCACCCGCCATTAAGGCATCTTGGTTGTACTGTAAGTTGGCAAAAAGGAAAGGTGTCAAAACACTCAGAACAATTGAACCGCCATTGATGCCCGCAACCCATAATAGTTGGACGAAGAAGACAGCTAACAGTAGTGCTGGTAATGAATCAGACACCACAACCAACGGCTGTAATACTGTAATGATTAGTTCAGGTAATAGTGTTACTGCCCCATCAGTCACATAATCGATAGTCAAGTTAATCGGGTGCAGCAGTACCATAATGAAAACGACTGGGACAATCAGTTCGAAAGATTTAGCAATCGCTGGCGGAACCGAACTCGGCAATTTAATGGTGATCCCTTTCTCAACACATAACCTCAGCACATGCACTGAAATAATGGCAGTAAAGATCGCAGTGAATATACCTTTCGCATCCAGATAGCTGATAGACATTGCACCTTCAGAAACAGGAGCAGCGACTAACAGGAATGAGAACATGGCTAAGAAACCACCGGTGATATTATGAAGCCCATAACTGGCCGACAGGCTGCTACCTATTCCAAAGGAAATAAACAGCGTCATGATCCCCATACTCACATAAAATGGCTGCATATACTTTGCTCGAGCATCAACGACCCAATCGGTATACCATTCCATGTATAAAAAGTTACTCGGATCAGTCAGCGGTAGATTGAGCAACAGCAAAACAAATGAACCCGTCAGCAAAAATGGTATTGCGTAAGCAAAACCATCTTTTAGCGCATTCAAGTAGCGAGATTGGCTAACTTTAGCGGCGACAGGCATTGCATACTGCTCGATCCAATGCATCATTTTTTCCATTGTCGAGCCCCTTAACCAATTAGTTCAAGTGCGTGAGCTAGCACTTTTTGGCCATTCATCACGGCATAGTCCATTGGATTGATCACCTCAACAGTTTTACCGTAGGGTTCTGCACGCTTTTTAAATTCATTGTGCATGTACTTAAGCTGAGGGCCTAGCAGCACCACATCATACTCAGTCACTAAGTCATTGAATCGCTCAGAGCCAAAGGCCTCTATAGTCGCCTCAATCTTCTGCTCTGCTGCACTTTCCTGCATTTTTTGAACCATCATGCTGGTCGACATACCCGCAGTACACATCAATAGAATTTTTTTCATTTTATGCTCCATGATTTTGCTAATTTTTATTAATAGTGAAACTTTGCTTTTATTTGCTTTAGGAATATTCTTATACTTGCCGGAGAGATAATATGTTTCATGAAACTTTTTTCAAGAAACTTTATTAATAAAGCGAACAATGATCACATGGARATATTTTGAAACAACCCACTAAAACCAATGACTTACAAGCACCACCCATAACTACCCATAAACTTTATTACTTAAAAACAGTACGTTATTTTATTTCACGGCTAAAAATAAATTGCACCATGAAAATAATTTTCATAGAATTGAAAAAATGAAATATACAAATATTTGCTGTAGGACGAACTAATATTCACATGGAAAATAAAATTGATGTCATATCACTGATCTTCGAAAAGCATGATGCTTTCAGTGAAACAGAGAAAAAAATAGCCCAGTTTATAACTGATGACTCCCGCTTAGTTGCGGTATCAAGCATTAGCAAACTGTCGACAATGATTGGAGTGAGTGCTGCATCGATCAGCCGATTTGCCCGTGCGCTTGGGTTTGAGAATATTCGAGAACTGAAGTTTCATCTCGCGCAATCATTAGGCTTGGGTGAGACCCCTGATATCGATAATCGACTTGCGACCAGTGGCTATAATTTAATTTATGAATCAATCAGTACCGTTTTACTCAATAATGTCACTACCCTATCGGGTAGCCATATCACTTTACTCGCTGACTTTATTGAAGAAGCTGGGACTATTTATATCTTGGGATCAGACAGCATCACCTATAGCGCCGCAGAAGATGCCCAATATCGCTTCACTACACAGGGGAAAATCGCACTAACCAGTCATGATCCTTCATTAATAGATGCATATAGTCACAATTTTCGCGCTAACGATGTCGTGCTATGCCTTAGTATCAACCAACACCATGAATTACTGAGCCAGTCAGCAGCAAAAGCGAAAGAGCAAGGCTGCAGGGTCATCGCTATCACCTCACAGCTTTCTCAATTATCGCATACAGCAGATCTCGTGTTACCTATCAACACCCACGAGATAGCCAGTGATTTTAGGCTTAGCGCTTGCCGCCACTTACTCATGGCTTATTTTGATGCCGTTGAATTAGAAATGGTTATGCGGAAGAAAAAATAGCTTGAATAAACAATGCATTACAAAAAGGTTTGATATCGAACATGCAAGGCATACAATATTATCAAACCTGTAGGCACTAACGAGAATAAATAATGACTGAAGATCCAAAGCTGTTTGATTCACTGACAGGGAAATGCTGGATGGCCATGAAACTTCTGCAGAACAACCTTCAGAACGAACTTCAGGCTCACTATCCTTTCCTTAATACTGAACAACTTCAGCTCATGATTGAACTTAACTACGATGATGGTGTGCGGCCTTCCGTTCTCGCTTACCGAATGCAGCGTACAAAAAGTACGATATCAAGCCTACTTAAGCACGCAGAAAAAAACGAATTGATTGCGTTGGCATCTGATCCAAAGAACAAAAATGCAAAAAAAGTACACCTCACTTTGAAAGGTAAAACGATATTAGATGATATTTCGCCAGTTGTTGATGCTCTACTGATATCAGTAACACGTAATATTTCTGAAAAAGACCAGAAAGTCGTTAAACAGGCTATGGATAGTATGCTTGAAGAATTAAACCCTGACTGGCTACACGACTCTTGGTAATTTAATACCTGAAGTTTTTAATCGCTAAGGGTTGCAGTGCTCCCTGATAGCAAAAGCGATATTGGCCACGCTCCCCCATTGCGTAACTGAAGTCACCGAATGTAGCGCAAAAAAATACCGCCGATTAAGGCGGTATAAAACAAAGAGATAACTCTGATAAAATCAAACAAACAATCATCAGCCAATTACTAGCGAACAATTAGCTGAGCTGGCTTTTTTACTCGTAGCCAGAATATCGAGTGACAAAAGTCAAAGCCTCACCTATAGGAGTCAGTGAGCTAGCCTCTTTAACCCGTAGCTAGTAAAACGGGTGCTAATCTAACTCTGTCACGAAGTTAGGTGCATATGCCTTTTTTATACCGTTGGCAATGAAACGGTTATACAGTCTCCTTAACTCACTGACGTTTTGTGAGAATCAACGAGAAAAGAAGACACCGTATCTTTATATTGAAAGGCTGCTAAATTGTATATTTACTCCGTACGCTTCGGCTCGCGCTCACTTTGATATCACCATTCTTATAGCTACCTTCAATACCCCGAATCAATGCTTCGCCCTTCCGACGATTACGGTCATTAGTCTCAGCCATGTTCCTTATATATTGATCAAGCTCTTCTGGTGACTCGAACTCCACACCGTGAAACGAGATTATCAAACCTTCAACGATAGCCTGACGCACCTGGCTATAAACATTTTCAGACTTTGTCACCATCACCTCAGCGGCTTCACCAAACACTGCAATTAGAGGTACCGCTATAGGCGCTTTTTTCATCAACATATCTATTACAACCTATATCCCGCCCAATCAAAAATAGTTTGACATCGAACCACAAACCCGACAAGGACGAAATATACAGACTTAAAAGGTGCGAAGTCAAACATTTTTATTATATCAAGTAACTCGACAAAGAGAGTGACAAATAAATATAACAATAATCTTTTTTATAATAGACCTTTAGTTTCAGATCCGATCAGTTTATAACTGACGAATTGAATACAAGCTCACTCGTAAGTGCTTCAGATAAAGCCTTAGCTGATTAGTATGAGAACAATTTACTCTCACTACTTTTCTTTAGCTAGATATCAAACCTCATCTAATATTCATCTCTTTACAATAGGTGCCAACTAAGTATTCGAAGTGTAAAGCCACAATACATAGCAGCCACCACTCAAAACACCCCCAAATAACACTAAAAAAAACAAATATATACAATGCATAATAAGCAAGATAAACACATACCCATCAATTAGCTATATTGGTATTCAATTTCATCATAGATATTAACTCAGTCACCATAACCCTCTATGCATTGCTTACTGCTGCGATATATTCACCATCTGTAAAATATAAAATATTTGATTGCCCTATCCCAGATAAATTT
>NZ_JAKJSJ010000059.1:0-40449 GCF_050336715.1 Photobacterium makurazakiensis | reverse complement strand
CACATATTGAGCTATGATTATTTTGTTTTTAAATCATAAAAAATAGTGTATTTTTGTTTTAGGAAGATAATTTCACTATTTAACTCAGCGTACAAGCGTTAGCTAGAAATATATGTACACGTGTACGCTGAACGGCTAAGAAAATATAAACAAACGTGTACACGTGTACGCTGAAAATAACTTTTTCCTATTCACGTAACGACAAAGCAGTGTATTTAATGAGCATCTTTAGCGCTTTTACACTAATCACAAATTTTAAATAACATGCTGATATTTAAGGATATGATGTAGCTTAGCTCCACTAAAAACGAGATCTAGGGCACATTTTCCCTTTTCTTATTTTAATTAATCATTACAATACATCGCCTTGTTCCAGTTATGAACAGTATTTATTAAGGTTTAGCCATGAAAGTTGTCGATTTTTTAATGCAAAAACGTGATGGTCTGTCATTGCATTCGTTTGAGCTAAAAGATTTACTCTCACCGTCTCTTCGTGAACATTGGCTTGATTTTGTTAATAAAGCGAATAAGTCGCAGTTAGGGCTTTTGATTGCTGAAAAGAAATCGGCGTCTAATGATGATATCGCTGAAATCTCTACTGTTGAGCACCCCTCTCCTAAAGCAGAGTCAGCACCAAAAGAAATGACAATTGTCATGAAGCCTGAAGCTGAAACTCTTTATCATGAGCTAACAGCAACGCTTGGTGAAGTGATTCATACTGGCCAATGGCTAGCCGTTGATCAAGACCGTATTAATAGCTTTGCTGCTGTTACAGGTGATCACCAATGGATTCACACCGATCCTGAACGTGCTGCTGCTGAATCACCGTTTAAGACCACCATCGCTCATGGCTTTTTGACATTATCATTACTCTCGGTATTAACCGACAGCGTTGATCCAGAAAAGCAAAAGTTTCCAACGGCTAAAATGATGGTCAATATGGGCCTGAACCAAGTCCGTTTCCCTTACCCTGTAAAAGCAGGAAACCGCGTACGTGCAACGACTAAGATTGAGTCAGTTACCCCAATCAAACGTGGGTTAGAAATTGTGCAGGTTTTAACGGTTGAAATCGAAGGTGTTCGTCGCCCAGGCTGTGTAGCAGAATCTGTGATCCGCTTACACTTCTAGATATACCGTAGTTCACGCCCTCATTTTAGAACCAAAGGCCATGCCTTTGGTTTTTTATTTGCATGCTAAAAAAACCCGCAAATACGTTACTCCCTATCCAATCGCCTTCTCACAAATAAAAGTGCTATCAACACTTTACACAAGCATATTTTTTACTATTAAATCCCACGCAATAAAACAATATTCAAAACAAAGATAAAACAAGGAATCATTCACCAGGCTAATGCCAGAGTGATTTTTTAAAATTACAAAGGGAAGTCAATGATTCGACTTGTTATAGCCATTACAGTCCTCGCCATAGTTTCGTTAACCGCATATTTGAAAATGCTCAATATTCAATCAGATGCCAGGCGTGCAACATTACAGACAGTGGTAAGCAATATGCACACTATGTCATCAATAGTTTATACAAAATCACTGGTTAATGGCTCAGAGAGGCGTTGTTACAGTATTAGCGAAGATGCAACTGTCGAGAACAGTTTCATTTTCATTGATGATATCTATACCTGCAATGGGTATCCAACCGCTCATATTGATAACGTCAAAAGGGCTTTTGATATTGATGATGACCTTTTCATCACCAATAGAGGGGGTGACAGTGACGGCCGTACCGCCTCTATCTCATTTAATCAATCTGAATCACTCAACAATCAGTGTTTCGTCAGTTATACCGATGCTGTTAATACAGGCATGTACATTGTTAAATTTAAAGACAGTGGCTGCTAAAAACTTGCGCGCCTTGTTATGAGGCGCACATATAAGTCATCTTACAATTATGGCCATTAAGCAATGGCCTCTAACTGGGTAATAAATGATTCAGCATCTTGTTGGAAAAGTGGCAAATGTTGAGCGATCTTTTCATCAGGCCAATCCCACCAAGCTAATGCACTAAGGCGCTCCCCAATCGACTCATCATCAAATCGAAATCTCAATACACGTGCAGGATTACCAACAACTATCGACCAAGGCGGGACATCTTTAGTCACGACACTACCCGCTCCAACGATAGAACCATTACCGACAGTTACACCCGGTAAGATAATAGCACCATGACCAATCCATACATCATGCCCAATTATTACTTTGTCTTCAGCTCGCCAGGCGAATACATCGTCATCGAGATCGGTAGGATTGTCTCCAAGCTGGTATTTTCCTGGGCGGTAAGTAAAGTGGTGCAATGTTGGACGCCACCAAGGGTGGTTACTTGGGTTCACCCTTACGCTCGCAGCAATGGAAGTAAATTTACCAACCTCTGTAAACATCAAATTTGAATCATTTTGGATATAACTATAATCTCCAACTTCGACATTATTCAGAACACAGCGATCACTTATCTCGACCCAACGGCCAAGCTGAGTATTATGCATTTGACAGCTATCAGCCACCTTTGGCTCAGCGCTAAGTGTCGGTGATAACGGCTGAGATATTAGCCTATCCATAATTGAATTCCTGTCCATCGGAAACTAAGAAGAAGGTATGGTTAAAATATTGAGGGTTATCCATTGCCCAGCTTTCAAAGCTATGACCTATATGGATCAACCCCATTCTTGCTACATTGCATGAAGATTGAATCTGCTTAGCAAGAGTAACGTCATTATGATTTTGTGGTTGTTCGCCTACATCTCGGTTAACAGGGGGAAAGCTACAATCAATCAACACCAAATCAACTGGGTTTTCCAGTAGCCATTGTTTAACCTTTTCATGCAGATCAACTGTATCGGTCAAATACGCTATTCGCTTTCCCTGCCATTCAAAGCAATACCCCATACAAGGCTTTGAATGGATCATTGGCAATGGGGTAATACAAATACCTTGCCAATTGAATGGTTTAAAGGCCACTTTCGGTAATTGAAAATCTAAAATCCCCGGATGTTTAAACAGATCATCACAGCCCGCAGGATCATCAGGCCCATCGACAGGTATTGTTACGTTCACTCCCCATCGTAAGTCAAACAACGCATGAACATGATCCATATGGTAATGAGTCAGTAGGATTCTATCAATTTCACCAGCAGGAAAACGAGTGAGCAAGTTCTCAGCATTGGCATCAATCAATAACTGTTTGTTGTTAACACTCAATACTGCAGACGTTTTTCCGCGGCGATACTGAGGTTCAACTTTAGCTCTATGACAGGCTTTACAACTGCAACCGTAAACAGGCAACTGACTAGCATTTCCTGTCCCTATCACCGTTAATTTCATTTTGCCACTTCCCACAAATTCGTGACGTATATCGTCAGACATCCCTAATAGAAAGGCATTGAGTAAATTGCTTCATGGTACTTTCCAACGTGTCGCTGTTATCAATTACAATCCCTTCTTCAGGGCATTGTCGGCGATATTGCTCAGCCCTTGCCATCCGCTTTACAATTTCACTGTCACTTTCTCGCCCTCGTTTATAAAGCCGTTGCTCTAGCACCGCAGGCTTCACATCAATCACGACAGGAATAAGTTTATCGCCGTACAAAGAAATTGCGGTATCAAGGTAGGCACGCGAACCATTGACAATCACATCGACACCTTGCGACAGCCATATATCGATTTCTTTTCCCACACCGTAGCTATAACCATTTGCCTGCCAATCCATAGCAAAAAAGCCTTGCGATTTACGTTGCAAAAACTCGGCAACAGAAAGCTCAACATGGTTCTCGCCGCCCGCTTCGGCAGCACGTGTAATATAGCGATGTGCAACCATCATTTTATCTGGCCACAATTCACGTGCTGCTTGTAATACGCTATCTTTCCCTGCGCCGGATGCGCCAATTACATAAAATAGCCTTGCGCTTTTATTTCGCACTCTCACCCTCCCGATTTTGCCATCTCAAGTGATACTGAATCTAAAACACCTGACGGCCTTCTCGCCAAACACGTGTTACATAAGTATGATCATGCAAGTGATGAGCCAACACCAAATCTGCACGTTTTCCCTCAGCAATCACACCGCGATCATTAAGCTGCAAGGCTTGGGCTGGATTTAATGTTGCTAATTTTGTGGCCGCAGCTAGATCAAGGCTATTACGATCGTCTTCCACTAATTTGAAAATAGCATCGAGTAAGCTACTCGGGTAATAGTCTGACGATAAAATGTCTAACACCCCCTGTGCGGCAAGTTCATGAGCAGCCACGTTTCCAGAATGAGACCCACCTCGAACCACGTTTGGTGCGCCCATCAAAACTTGCAAACCGAGTTCATGAGATGCTTGAGCAGCCGCTACCGTTGTGGGAAATTCGGCGATAACCATGCCAAGATCATGCGACTCTTTTACATGTTCAAATGTTGCATCATCGTGGCTTGCCATTGGAATACTATGCTCACGACACTGGCAAGTAATTTCAGCACGATTAATGGCTGACCAACGCTCAGAACGTGCCCGTTGTTCAGCTTCGAACTGATGCATTTTCTCGTCGCTGAACTTATATTTGCCTTGATAATACTCACGGTATTTCTGAATATTGACGAACTGACGCTGCCCTGGCGCATGATCCATCAAAGACACTAAATGAACGGCAGGTACATCCCTATAACGTTCAAACATATCGACTGTGGTTTCATGCGGGACTTCACAACGTAGATGTAAAAAATGCTCTGCTCGATTAACACCACGTTTTTCACTTTCAACAACCGTATCAATTAAATGATCGAGGTTATCTTGTCGTTTTCCGCCTTCTCGGTAGTCACCCAAAGCAACGGCATCCAACACTGTGGTGATACCCGAACCAATCAACTGAGCATCATGAGCACTCATAGCAGAAAAAGGTGGCCAATCCACTTTAGGGCGAGGTGTGAAATACTTTTCTAAATTATCGGTATGAAGCTCAATTAGCCCCGGCATCAACCAACCCGCTTCACCATTATAAGCTTGGGGTAATTGACTTGGTGTATCTGACATTGCTTTGATAACACCGTTTTCCAACTCAACAGAGCCATTGACGACTTGATCTTCAAGTACTAAGTGTACATTGGTAATAATCATTGTTTTCCCTTTCTCAGACTATTAAGCAACCTGACCAGTCGCTGTCGGTTTCATTTCATAAAGACGATCTGCCACTTGGCTTCTGACCTCTTCATCATGAAAAATACCCACAATCGCGGCACCACGGGCTTTGGCTTCTTCAATTAAACTCACAACGACAGCACTATTTGTTGCGTCGAGTGAGGCTGTTGGCTCATCAAGTAGCAATACGGGATAATCAACAATGAAGCCTCTAGCAATATTCACACGTTGCTGTTCACCACCAGAGAAAGTTGCTGGAGCAAGATGCCATAAGTGCTCAGGTACATTCAGACGTGATAATAGCGTTGCTGCCTTTTGTTCTGCCTCTTGACGACAGCCACCGATTTCTAGCATCGGCTGCATCACAACCTCTAGTGCACTGATACGAGGAATAACACGCAAGAACTGGCTAACCCAACCAACAGTATCGCGGCGAACATTCAAAATTGCGCGAGGAGTTGCAGTGGCAAGATCGACCCATTCACCATGATGACTGATCGTTATCGACCCTTCATCAATGACATAGTTGGCATACAACGCTCTTAGCAACGTCGATTTACCTGAACCGGAGTGACCGTGAAGTACGACACACTCTCCTTGATTAACCGTTAATTCTGCGCCTGTTAAAACGGGAAGCTCAATGCCGTTTTGGTTATGCAGAATAAAGGTCTTACTGACATTTTTTACATTTATCATTGGCTTATTCATGTCTAATACTTCCTTTAATTCTGTAATACCGACGAAACCAGTAGCTGGGTATAAGGATGTTGTGGGTCATCAAGCACTTGGTCTGTTAACCCTGTCTCAACGACTTTACTTTGCTTCATTACCATCAAACGGTGAGCAAGCAAGCGGGCAACGGCTAAATCATGCGTTACGATCACCACAGCTAATTCTAAGTCAGTCACTAAGCGGCGGAGTAAATCGAGTAGTTTGGCTTGTACCGACACATCAAGCCCGCCAGTAGGTTCATCCATAAAGATTAATTTGGGATGGGTAACCAAGTTACGAGCAATTTGTAAACGCTGCTGCATGCCTCCCGAAAACGTTGTTGGCATATCATCAATACGTTCAGCTGGAATTTCTACATCACCTAACCATTGCTCCGCCTTCTCACGGATTTCACCGTAATGGCTTTCACCAACCGCCATCAAACGCTCACCAATGTTCCCCCCAGCCGATACTCGACCTCTGAGACCATCCATTGGGTGCTGATGCACCACCCCCCACTCTGTACGCAACAAATGTCGTCGTTGACTTTCTGCCATGGCATACAAATCTTCAATTTGACTGATTTGTGAAACGGCATTTCCTCGTAAATACAAAACCTCACCATCATCCGGCGCTAAACGCCCCGAAATGGACTGCAATAATGTACTTTTACCTGAGCCCGACTCACCAACAATCCCAAGTACTTCACCGGGATACAAGTCAAATGACACCGATGAGAAACCCTTCCCCGGCGCATAGAGCTTAGTGAGGTCTTTGACTGAAAGAAGCGGCTGTTCCTGATTATTCACTGTTTTTATTCCATCATTCATTACGTCTTACCCTATTGCGCCTGCGCTGATTGTAGCTGTGTTTGTTGTTCGTTATTTTGACGACAATAATCAGTGTCAGAGCACACAAAAACACGATTACCTTCATCATCAATAACCACTTCATCAAGGAAGGCGTCTGTTGCACTACAAATACTGCACGGCTCATCCCATTGCTGAATTTCAAATGGGTAATCATCAAAGTCCAAGCTTTCCACTTTGGTGTAAGGCGGAATGGCATAAATACGCTTTTCACGTCCAGCACCAAACAACTGCAGCGCGGCCATTTGATCCATTTTCGGGTTATCGAACTTCGGGATCGGGGACGGATCCATGATGTAACGATCATTGACTTTTACGGGGTAAGCATATGCTGTTGCGATATGACCAAAGCGCGCGATGTCTTCATACAATTTGACGTGCATGATCCCGTACTCTTGAAGCGCATGCATTTTTCGCGTTTCTGTTTCTCGTGGCTCAATAAATCGTAACGGCTCAGGAATTGGCACTTGATAAACTAAGATTTGATCTTTTTGTAATGTAATTTCTGGAATACGGTGGCGGGTTTGAATAATCGATGCTTCTGTTGTGGTTTCAGTCGTCTTCACATCTGCAACAGTTTTAAAAAACTCGCGAATAGAAACAGCATTGGTCGTATCATCGGCACCTTGGTCAATCACTTTTAAAGTGTCATCTTGCCCTACTATCGCTGCAGTTAATTGAACACCGCCAGTTCCCCAGCCGTAAGGCATTGGCATCTCACGTCCACCAAACGGTACTTGATAGCCTGGTATTGACACTGCTTTCAAGAGTGCACGGCGGATCATGCGCTTAGTTTGCTCATCAAGATAACCATAGTTATATCCATGATTGGTTGAGTTTTGCGTTTTTTGAGACGTTGTATTACTTACCTGAGACATTTATTTCCCCTCACTATCTGACTTCTGTGCCATCATCTCATCGTGCTCTTTATGCATTTTGCGTAAAAGTTCCAGCTCTGCTTGGAAGTCAACGTAATGTGGCAACTTCAGATGGGAAACAAAACCTGCGGCTTCAACGTTATCGGCATGGGCAAGGACAAATTCTTCATCTTGCGCAGGGCCATCAACAAGCTCACCATACTCTGCACCTTGTAGCGCCCTATCAACCAGTGCCATTGACATCGCTTTACGCTCGGTAAAACCAAATGTCAGGCCATAGCCTCTCGTGAGCTTTGCTTTCTCTTGCTTACTGCCGATAAAACCATTGATCATCTGGCACTCAGTCAGTTCGATTTCACCAATATCGATATCAAAGCCTAACTCCTCCGGAACGAGTGACAGCGTCACCTTACCTGAGCGCATTTCACCCGCAAATGGATGATTTCGGCCATAACCACGCTGAGTTGAATAGCCAAGTGCGAGTAAGTATCCTTCATCACCACGGGCCAACTGCTGTAAGCGAGCCGAGCGGTCACACGGGTAATTAACTGGCTCCATCGTAATATCTTCTGGTAACTGACCGTCGTCGTTTTCTGTCACCATCAAATCAAGTTTTTCTAAAATACCCAGCACTTGTGGACAGGGCTCTTGTTCGGTCTGAATACGCTCTGGTGCAGGATATTCACCTTCAGCGAGCAAGCTGAAATCAAGTAAGCGATGCGTGTAATCATACGTCGGCCCCAATAACTGCCCGCCAGGCAGATCTTTATATGTGGCAGAGATCCGTCGCTCTATTTTCATCGCTGAGGTATCAACTGGCATCAACACAGCCAAGCGTGGCAATGTTGTACGATAAGCTCGTAGCAAGAAGATGGCTTCAACTAAATCCCCGGCAGCTTGCTTAATTGCTAACGCTGCCAACTCTTTATCGTAGATCCCGCCTTCGGTCATCACCCTATCAACTGAACCTGTCAGCTGCTCGCTAATCTGGCTAACCTGCAACTCCGGTATTTCTGGATTACCGCGACGTTTATGTGCCTGAAGTTGGTGTGCGGCACTGATTGCTTTTTCACCGCCTTTTACTGCTACATACATGATGAAACCTCCACCGATGTTGAACGTGGAATAGCAACGACTTGTTGCCCTGACACAAAGATAAAATCTAACCCTAGTGGGAACTGTTTGCCCTGCTCACAAAGGCGGTCTACTAATGAGGCCGGTAAATCGCCAAGTTGAACTGTTGTTTGGGTTTGAATACCCGGCCCACTTAATACAAAACTTGTACCTGCGGTAACACTGTCGGTTTCGATAATCACAGTCGTACTGCGATCTGGATATTCTTCATCACCTTCGTTAAAAGACAGTGAATCAAGGTGCAATGTAGCCAGATCTTGTTTGGCAATAACGGCAAAATTGGCTTTATTCGGCTCTGCGTTGGTGACTGCACCACTATGAAAGTGGATATTTTCGGTTGCTGAAGCATCTTGACTCAGCGATGTTGATAGCCAAAGCGGCGTGCTATTATCCGCCATAGCAAGTAGCACTTGGCTTGACGCAGGCATCATCGAGCCAAAGCCGTGACAACGGTCAAGTGTTACCACCACACCTGGTTCAGACATTGCAGTTAGCAATCGACGGAAGCAGGCTTGGCTGTCGTGAACGGCATCTGTAAAAGCCGAGGTAATATTACTCATGTATTTCTCCGTTAATCCTTTTCGGCTTTTAGTCTTCGCCACGTACCATGGTAAAAAAGTCAACCTTACTGCTTGCAACTTGTTGTTGAACTAATGTTTCTTGCTCTTTTTTGTCTGCAGCCAGCGGTGTAATCACCTGATTCATAATGGCTTCTCGGTACTGATCGGTTTGCAGCAAAGCATCGATAACAGCGGCAAGTTCAGCATGTTGTTTATTTCGTCCTTGTAGATAGCTATAACCCAATTCACCACTGGCTATTTGCACTACGGCTCTGGTGATCGTGACATCACCAATATTGAACTGACGGCCTGTTCCTCCCATTTTGGCTCTCACTTGCGCAAGACCAATTTCAGCTGGGCGAATAGTCTGATATTCAAGCGGTAGTGTCTGCATTGAATTCAATGCTTTCCAATGCTGTTCCAGTGTTTCAAAACTTGCTTTCGCTAGCACTGACATCCAGTGTTTTCTCTGGTCAGTCGTATCCATTTAGTGCTCCATGACTAATTCAATGACATCAGAACGGGTATTTGAGCTGGAATATTCAGCAATAACCTCGGTTCCTTTAATGACATTTGTGGTTCGTATTTTCAGTAAGGGTATGTTGGAATTAATTTGCAGTAGCCGACAATATTCCGAACTCGGCATTTGCGCCCTAAGCCGCGTATTTTTTCTGATTAATTCCACACCCAGTTCTTTTTTTAAAAACTGATGCAGTGATCCAGATTTAAAATATTTTAATATTGGCCACCACGTATATTCAGGCAAATAATGGTCAATGACAGTACGTGGAACACCATCTATTTTTCGGAACGTGCGAATATGAATAATTTTCGTCTCTTGTTCGCAATTTAATTTTTTTGCTAATGACTCACTGGCTAACAAGATGCGAGATTGCAATACCTCGCATCGAGGCAGGGAGCCTTGCTCTAACAAGTTCCCGGTAAAATGAGCGCCAGCATGAAGGTAATAATCAGCTGGCTGACTAAGTACCATATTCCCCTTGCCTTGGTGTCGCATAATTAAACCAGCAGATACCAGTTCATCAATCGCACGCCTTACAGTGTGGCGATTAACGGAAAAGAACTCAGCCAATTTAGACTCTGATGGTAAATAATCACCGCGAGAGTATTTATTACGAACGTCATCCTCCAGTTTTTTGGCAATTTCTAAATACACTCGCATGAATCATCCCTGTTTTATTTCCCATTCACTTATCTAGACATGTAAGCGTAAAATTTTTATTTATTCATTAATCTTCCATGAAGATTAAATGAATTTCTTACGAATAATTTGAGAAATAAAATCAATAATGCTGACAGTAACAATTACAATAAACATAATGGCTGCCGTTTGTTGCATCTGAAACCCAGATATAGATTGCCAAAGCAATACGCCAATGCCACCAGCACCGACCATACCAACAACCGTTGCAGAGCGAATGTTTGATTCTAACCGGTAGAGCGAGTATGAAATCCACAGTGGTAATACTTGCGGAATAACACCGTATAAAATAACTTCTAAAGAATTAGCGCCAGTTGCTTTAATCCCTTCTATCGGACCAGGTTCAATGGCTTCTACTGCTTCGGCAAACAACTTTGCCAATACACCCGTTGTGTGTATAAACAATGCCATTACACCAGCAAATGGGCCTAATCCCACCACTACAACAAACAACATGGCAAACACCATTTCATTAATGGCTCGTAGTGCATCCATTAAACGGCGAACGGGAAATGTCACCCATGTAGGCATTAAATTTTCAGCACTCAATATACCAAACGGTATTGCCAGTAAAATTGACAGTAGTGTGCCCCAAATACCAATCTGAATAGTGACTAGCATTTCGGATAGGTATAACTCGAGATCAGTAAAGTCTGGCGGAAAGAAGTCATTGAGCAATTGCACCATATTTTCAGGATGCTCAAGAAACATCATCGGTGCCATTTCAGCACCACGCCAAGCCCACATCAGTACACTTAGCACGATGACAGCTATCACTGCATTTTTAATTGATAGCTTAGATTGTGGCATCATTAGTTGAGTTTGCATTTATATCTCCTTTTCCGCAGAAAGAGCCATATTTGTTAAGAGCAGCTCTCTCTGCATTAATTCCTAATTAGCCTTCAAGTGCTTTGATTTCTTTTTCAAGTGCCGCTAGCTCAGCTTCATATTTAGCAATGCGTTTCGCTTTCTCGCTGTCACTTAAACGCGGATTATCTTGGGTTTCAACCAATGATTTATAAGCTTCCATTTGGCGGATTGGCAACAATTGGTTATTGTCTGCAGCGGAGAAACCTGACCAAGAAAGTAGCTTAAGTTTCTCTAGCTGGTCTTTATTGTCTTTACCGTAAGACAAGAAGAACTGCCGGGTTTTCTCTTTTAAGTCCGGAGATATATCTTTGCGCCATGTCATAACATCAGAAGGGATCAACGCTGACTGCCAAACTACTTTCAACTTATTAAACAAATCAGGTGTGCTGCTTTCTAAACGCATCAAATTCATCGTGTGATTCGTCGCAACATCCACGCGCTTGTTCGCTACAGCAACTGCATTTGCTGCATGACCCGCCGCTATGGTGCGTTTGAAGTCATGCGCTGAAATATGATTCTGAGCTAACGCATAGTAATTGGGAACGAGGAAGCCTGACGTTGAGTTTGGCTCACCATTACCAAACGTTAGATCCTTACGATTATCAATAACATCTTGCAGTGTATTGATCTTATCGTTCTCGCTATTGACGAGTAGAACACTGTAATAACCTTCAAGGCCATCTATATCGATATAGCGAGCAAATATTTCTGCATTAGCCCGATCAACAGCTTCCATTGCCGATTTATTACCAAAGTAAGCGAAATCAACCTTTTTGAAGCGCATCCCTTGGATGATCCCTGCATAATCTGGAGCAAAATATGCTTTAACTGGAATACCAAGTTCTTTGCTTAAATCATTCAACATTGGCTCCCAGCGCTGCTTTAAGCTTTGTTGGGCATCTGTGGTAATAATGCCAAAGTTAATCTCTTCAAGTGCTTCTGCGAATGTCGTCATCGGGGCCATAATACTTGCTGTAAACACCAACGAGCGGCCTAAGTTTTTAATCGTGCGTAGCATGATTCTTCCTCTATTATTCCGTTAGATTAATATGAAGGTGCCAATTCGGTAACGGGTAGCAAAGTGTCTGTTTCTGGCTTTTTCGCTGCATAGAGCGCATTCAATTTTTGTTCACTCAAATCAGTCGAGGCACCTTGATAAAACACCTCACCATCGCGTAGTGCGATGATCTGCTCGCAATACTTCAAGGCATGGTCGACTTGGTGCAAGGTAACAATTACCGGAATGCCTTCTTTTTTATTGATGTCTTCAAGCAGCTCCATCACGATACGTGACGACTCAGGATCTAATGAAGCAATTGGCTCATCCGCGAATATGATCTTAGCTTCCTGCATCAGCGCCCTAGCGATAGCCACACGTTGCTGCTGACCACCTGATAAAGTAGAAACTCGCTGGTAGGCGAACTGCTCCATACCAACCCGCTTCAAGGCTTGAAGTGCCCGCTTTTTTTGTTCGGTCGTATAAGTACCTGTTAATGTACGCCACTTTGGGGTAGTACTTAGCGCTCCAACGAGGACATTGGTCATCACGCTCAAGCGATTTACTAAGTTAAATTGCTGAAATATGTAGCCTGATTGGGCGCGGCATTGCCTGATCTGCTTACTGGCTTTTCCCTGACCTTGAACAGTCTCACCTAATACTTTTATCTCTGAAGCCGTCGTTTTATCCGCGATAATAAGACCACTTAAATGACGTAATAATGTCGATTTTCCAGAGCCAGAAGGCCCTAAAAGTGCAGTCATCGAGCGATCATTTATCGTAAGATTAATATCTTTCAGCGCTTGCTTAGACCCAAAAGTCTTACTCACATTGCGTATTGTTATGATGGTATCCATGTCCGTCATCTCATGTCTGATTCGAGATACACAGTGCAGGTTTTATATGACTGTTTTATTGATAAGACATGTCAGAATCATGACTAACATTACAGCTAATCAACTTGTTGAGTGGTCTACCTTATTGTTTATAAAGTAGATAAGTCGTGATATGAAATGTAATGAGGGAACTTGTCTAGATAAGAGGTTAAAAAAAGGTTCATTGTTTAAGCCCTCTCTAATTATTCCAAATTATTAGAGAGGGGCTTCTTACAYTCAGTAATAAATAACTAACCACACTTAGTTATAGGTAGGGAGAATATTTTAGCCATTCATTGACTTCATTAACCTTAATGAATTTAACGTTACTAATATTGTTCCACCTGCATCTGACAGTACTGCCCCCATTAACCCAGTTATGCCGAAAAGTGTAGTGGCAAGGAAAAAGGTATTGATACCCAGTGCAATGACGATATTTTGCCTGGTGATAGACGCAGTATTTTTTGATAACTGAATCATCATTGGCAGCTTTGTCAGCTGTTCATGCGTAATCGCAGCATCTGCCGTTTCCAGAGCAATATCGCTTCCACGGCCCATCGCGATTCCCAATTCAGCTGTTTTCAATGCAGGTGCATCATTAATGCCATCACCGATCATTGCAACCGCACCCTGGGTTTCATCTTGCAACTGAATAATCGATGTCACCTTATCTTCAGGCAAAAGCTCAGCTTTATAATCAATCCCTAATTCATTCGCAATTGATGCAGCTGCTCGACGATTATCCCCCGTAAGCATGACGCTCGCGATCCCCATCCTCTTTAATTCATCGATTGCTTGCTTCGCATCGTCCCTTACCGTATCAGCAATCCCGATCAGCCCTAGAACATTCTGATCTTCTAATACAACAACGACCGTATTCCCTTTTGATTCGAGTTCTTGCACCGTACTTTCACAATCGCTATTTGAAAGCACACCCTCAGCAACATAACGCGGTGCCAAAATTTGTATCTTTCGACCCTCAACATCACCAATAACACCTCGCCCGTTAATGACCTGAATGTTATTCGCTTCTACACGCTCTACCCCATTATCCTGTGAATACTCGATAATGGCTTTTGCTAAGGGGTGGCTAGAACCCTGCTCTACAGACGTAGCCAGCTTCAACAAGGTCGGCAGTGTTTCACCATAGGGTAAAACCGCTGTTACTTTCGGCTTACCTTCAGTTAAAGTGCCGGTTTTATCAAAAGCGAGCTTAGTAATATCTTTTAATTGCTCAAGCGATGCTCCACCTTTAATTAATGCACCAAACCTTGAGGCTGAAGTCAGTGCCGATGTTACTGCCGCAGGTATTGAAACAACCAAAGCACAAGGGCATGCAATCAGTAGTAATGCCAACGCTTTATATACCCAAGGCATCCACTCTGCACCGAACAACATTGGTGGAATAACCATTACAAGAGCGGCAAGTGCCATTACCAAAGGTGTGTACCAAGCACTAAAGGCATCAACCATCCGTGCGATTGGTGCTCTACGCTCTTCTGCTTCTTCGATAAGGGTGATTATTCGGTCAATCGCATTATTGCCCGCTTCTGATTCAACGGTTAGCCTTACAGGCTGGTCTTCAACTAAACTACCAGCAAGGATTTTTTCTCCCTTGTTTCTGCTAACGGGAATAGATTCACCCGTTAACGCACTTTCATCAAAAATGCCTAATTGACTGTCAAGTATGCCATCAACTGGAAGTCGGCTTCCTGGAAGCACTTCAATGGTATCGCCCGGATTCAAGAAGTCTGCTTGTACCTCAAATCGTTCGCCATTCTCGATTTTTAGTGCCGTATCTGGCGTCAAGTTCATTAAGCTTTTTATGCCGGCTTTTGCTTTTTGACTCGCGAACCCTTCCAACATTTCGCCAATGGAAAATAATAGAAGCACTAATCCAGCTTCAACGGTTTCACCTAAGATCAAAGCACCAATAGCTGCAACAGTCATTAGCGTTTCTATGCCGAACCATGTGCCATTTTTCATTTGCATAAAAGATTTATAGGCAAAAGGAACAACACCGACCACGGTTGCAATATAGAATCCTATTTTACCAAAGCCCGAGTCAATGGCGGTTAGTATGGTAGCGATCGTCATTAATGAAGCTAAGAGAGAAAAAGTGGTATAGTTTTTCCAAAATGGCAGTTCTTCATCCGAGTCATTCGTTTTTAATCGAAACCCCAGTTGATTCACCGTTTGCTCTATCAGGTCGGGATCGGCATCTTCATCTAAAGTAGCAATGAGCCGCTCGGTAGCAAAAGTAACTCTGACTTGCCTAACGGGTTTCATTGATTGCAGTGCTTTTTCTATTTTGGCAGCACACGCTGCACAATCCATTCCAGTAACACTATAGCGATAGCTCTTATTGCCTTTAATAGAAACTGCATTCGATCTGGTTACGGCTGCAGAATTACAGCACGACTTGCTTGCACATTCACTCATTTGCTTACTCCTTTAAAAAACTAAAGCAAGCATAACCCTTGAGTCAACTCCAAGGTCAAGGGTGTATTATTAAAAAACTAAAATTCACCAAATCATTGGCAAAAAAAAGCTGGGATATCCCAGCCAAAAGTCACACACTATTGATTCATATGTTGCCGAATCGGATTATGTTTCCATGTTAACACGGGGTCTATCTGGCTAATTTCAAACGACAGAGCACAAATGACCGCCCCTGTTTGATTAATAGGCTCTAACCACGCTTCTAACAGCTGGCATATATCGTCGCCAGCATGCTTTAACTGCTCTTGCGTACGACCAGAACCTACCCGGAAATTAACATGGATATACGCATATAACGGGTTACCATTTGTCACTCTAAAATGATTAACCGCAGTAGCTCGACTACGGCAGCCCGTTATAGGAAAGAACTCTGATTGCTCGATAAACCCATGCAACGAATGGAACAGTTCATCAAAACTCACATGCTTTTCAAGGTTTGGTGAATAATCAATAATAAAATGTGGCATCCTTTTCCTTCCTAATTTCTTTTCCCTAGCAAATCACTTCGGGCATTAAACCCTATGCCTTCTGATGCATTATGAATACAACAATTGGGGCAAGAACAGTGATATTTCAGCAATTACCATAACAAGTAATAAACGCACAATATCAGCACACCAAAACGGTGTTACACCACGAAATATTTCACTGGTTCTAATATTCTTTAATACTGCTTTCAATACGAAGACGTTCATACCGACAGGTGGAGTAATTAGGCTAATTTCAGTGACAATCACCACAACAATACCAAACCACACTAGATCAAAGCCTAGGCTTGCTACCAAAGGAAAGAATACTGGTACCGTCAACATCAGCATCGACAAGGACTCAAATACCATTCCCAAAACAATGTACACCGCAATGATCATTAGAATAACCATGGTCGGCGAAACATCATACGCCGAAACAAGATTCAATAGGTCGTCAGGCAAACCTGCACGATTGATAAAGTTTGAAAATATAAGTGCCCCAATTAACACGCCAAATAACATGCCAGTTGTTCTAGACGAATCACTCAACACGTCAAATAGCACACGCCAGTTTAAAGATTTACGTAAAATCGCGATAACAAATGCACCACCAGCGCCAATTCCAGCCGCTTCAGTTGGTGTAAAGATGCCACCATAAACGCCGCCCATCACTAAAATAAACAGACCAACAATGCCACGTACTTTCTTAATTTCTTGCCAGCGCTCAGACCAGCTCATTAACTCACCGCGAGGACCTGCACTTGGGTTACGCCAGACTACGTATTGCACAGCAGCCAAATAAAGCAACACACCTAACAAGCCCGGAATGAGCCCCGCTGCAAATAATTCTCGAATGCTCGTTTCTGTTAATAGGCCATATAAAACCAAAATAACACTTGGCGGGATCAGTATTCCCAGCGTACCACCAGCCGCAATTGATGCGGCAGCAAGGGAATCAGAATAACCAAATTTACGCATGGGCGGCATCGCGACTTTGGCCATCGTAGCCGATGTTGCTAAGCTTGAACCGCAAATTGCCGAAAAGCCACCACATGCAAGAATAGTTGCCATCGACAGCCCACCTCGGCGATGGCCCAACAATGCATATGATGCGGTATATAACTCTTGCGATAACCCGGAACGTGTAATCAAGTTACCCATTAAAATAAACAGCGGGATAACTGACAAGTTATAATCTTGCGCAGTATCGATAACCCGCCGCGATGCCATGGTTAATACACTTTTCCAACGAAACTCATTGAACGTTGAAAAATCAAGCCCTTGCAGATAGGCAAAACCAAAGAACCCTACTACCCCCATCGCTAATGCAATTGGCATTCGCATAACAAGGATAAAAACCAACATAATGGCGAAACCAATTAGTGCAACTTCCATGTTTTATCCCTCAACCGTATGGGTTTGTTCTTTTTTATTAACTGTCCACAAACGGGTAATGCCCCAAGTTAATACACCCGCAGCGGTTACCCAGCTCATGATCGCTATGTACTGAACAATGATTCCGACTGAGAACCCTAAGTATTCTGTGGTTTCATTTCGTTTAATTGAACGAGCGGCAAGCTCCCAGATACGTACCGCCAAGAAATAAAATGAAGCGCTGATAATAATGGCTGAAAATGTGCCAAGTAGACGAATAACCACAGGCTTCATGAAGCGGTCAAGAATATCGACCACGACATGACCGCCACTCCAGGTTATTTTTGGCATTTGTGAAAACACCACTAATGCGATACCAATCTCAGTAATTTCACTCGCTCCCTGAATGGGGCTATCGAAAAAGTAACGACCGATAACATCAAAACAGGTTACTAGCATGAGCATCATTAACGCTGTACCCGCTAGACACTCAAGCAGAAACGAAACAATGCGGAGTGGCCCCGGCTCATCATAATTTTGATTTAACCATTCAGAGAAAGTCATAATTACAACTCGCTCTGGTAAGATTCTGCAATTTGACGATATTCAGTTAATGCCGCTTTTGCATCAAAGCCTTTATCATCGGCGCGTTCGACCCACTCATCACTAACACCAGCAATACGAGATGAAATATCTTTTGCCATGATGCTATCAGCTGCCAATTTTACATAATCAACATTACGTTCTTCTGCTGCAGCCAAGCCGACACTATCGGCCTTACTCCAAACTCGGCCAATCATGGCTGACAGTTTTTCACCAGAGACAGATGCTATCGCGTCACGGTCTTTTTTACTGATTTCATACATGAAATCTTCATTCATAAAGACCGAAAAGCTACCGCGAAATAAGCCACCTGGATAATCTATAACTTGTGTTGTGACTTCATTCAAACGCAGGGCTTTCTGATCAAGTAACGCAATGAATACGCCATCTACTACGCCTTGCTGCAACATTTCATAAATTTTAGGTGCAGGTGCATTTACATTGGTAACGTCCAACTCTTCGCCCACAGCGGCTGCGATACCACCTGGCGCCCGAATTTTTAGTCCTTTCAAATCGTCAATAGTGTTAACCGCCTCTCGCAAATGCAAAACGCTCGGGCCATTGGTAAAGAGTGCTAGCAGCTCTAGCCCATCATGCTCTTCAGCTTCTGCAAGGTATTTTTCATTCACTCGCCAGTAAGCAACCGAGCTTGCTTCAGCATCTGCATTAATTGCTGGCTGCTCTGCTAATTCTGTACTTACAAAGCGCCCTGGCACATATCCATGTAATGACCAGCCAGCATCAACAACACCATCTTCCACTAAATCGAAATAGCTTTTAGGGTGGCCCAAATCATATTCCAGCTTAACGACAACTCGACCCTCGGTTGCTTCTTCAACCCATTTAGCCCACGTTGGCAGGGCTTCTGCGTTCATTGGGTGTGTTGGAGGCAACCATGTTGCAACACGTAGCGTTGTTGCGGCAGATGCAGAAAGAGAGACACAGATTGCTGACAACGTCATGAAAAATGCTAATAAAATCCGTTTCATATTGACCTCTTGTTATTAGTTAAATGTAAGGTACAGATACTTCTTGTTATGTTATTCCCAACAGCTCAGCGACTACGCATTCTGCTCAACTGTCGGTCCAGTCTTTGGTTTTAATAAATTCTGAGTTTATTTGGAGATAGTTTTAATCGGTGGTGATTAATCGGTTACGGTTCTATACGCCCCACTTTGGAATATGGTGCTCACCGAGTGAAACGCAGATATTTTTAGGTTCAGTAAATACTTCAAAACTGTACAAGCCACCTTCACGGCCTGTCCCCGACCCTTTCACACCACCAAACGGTGTACGTAAATCGCGTACATTTTGACTATTAACAAACACCATACCGGCTTCAATTTGACGTGAGATACGGTGTACACGAGCACTGTTATTTGTCCAAAGGTAAGACGCCAAGCCATATTCATTATCATTAGCCATGCTAACGACATCGGCTTCATCATCGAATGGAATAATCACGGCGACAGGACCAAAAATTTCTTCACGTGCAATACGCATATTATTGGTAACATCACGGAAAACCGTTGGGGCAACAAAATGGCCGTTTTTCAAGTGCTCGGGTAAATAATCTGGCTTTTCTGGGCCACCAGCCAGCAATGTTGCACCTTCTTCAATACCCGTACGGATATAGCCTGTAACTTTGTCAAAGTGTTGCTGTGAAATTAGCGAACCTACCTTGGTGTCCATATCCATCGGGTCACCACAACGGATATTTTTAGCGCGATGTGCAAACTCTTCACAGAACTTGTCATAAATAGATGATTGAACAAAAATACGAGAGCCCGCAGTACAACGTTCACCATTGATAGAAAAAATACCAAACAAGGCGGCATCCATGGCACGTTCCCATTCACAATCATCGAAGATCATAACTGGCGACTTACCACCTAGCTCCATTGAAAACTTCTTCAAGCCTGCTTTTTCAATAATGCGCTTGCCGGTTGATGTACCGCCAGTAAATGAAATCGCATTAACTTCTTCATTAGTAATAAGCGCTTCACCCGTTACAGCACCATAGCCGTGAACAACGTTAAACACGCCTTTAGGCACACCTGCTTGCTCCATGATGCGGGCAAGAAAATCAGTCGTCAGTGGCGATAGTTCAGACTGTTTCATTACTGCTGTATTACCCAACGCTAAACAAGGTGCCGTTTTCCATGTCCCTGTCATAAACGGGACGTTCCAAGGCGAAATTAGTGCGCAAACGCCTGTTGGCTGATATAGCGTGTAGTTAAGCATTTGGTCATCAACTGGATAGGTATGGCCATTCATTTGCTTTGATGTTTCACTGAAAAAATAAAAATTATCAGCAGCACGAGGAACAAGTGCTTTACGCGTTTGGAATAATGGTAAACCGGTATCTTTCGTTTCTAGCGCAGAGAGCTCTTCTACATTTTCCGCAATCAAGTCACCAATGCGATCAATGATTTTAGCTCGCTCTTTGGTTGGCATATTTGCCCAAGCTGGAAAAGCTGCACGTGCCGCCTCACAGGCTTGAGCAACTTGCTCTGGCGTTGCCTGGGCAACGTCTGCTAGCACTTCACCTGTTGCAGGGTTAACCGTGGTAAAGGTCGTTGGGCTAGAAACCCATTCGCCATTAATGTAATTTTTAATCATGTTCCATCACCTTTTATGAATATTACAACCGCTAATTCCGTTTACTTTTTCAACTGGTAAAACATCATTTCGTTTACCACGGTATTCTCTAGCTTGCCGACTTTTTCAATTTCAATTTCTACCAAATCACCCTCATTCAGTTCAGCCAGTGCACAGGGCGTCCCCATAGCAATCATGTCGCCAGCTCTTAGTGTCATGAAACTACTGATCCACGTAATGGCATCCGCAACGCTATGTTTATAATCAGCAGTGCTGCCTATTGAAATGACCTCGTCATTAATACGTGTTGTAACAACAAGTTCATCGGGATTTCCCACTTCATCTGCCGACACGATCCACGGGCCAATTGGTCCAGTACCATCAAAACTTTTGGCTTTAACCGGTGGACGGTAATACTTATTGACGTAATCTTGGGCTGTTACGCCATTAAGTATTGTGTAGCCTTCAACATGGCCTAGCGCATCAGCTTTAGTCACACGATAGGCTGGCTTACCGATAACGACGACCAATTCAGCTTGTGGCGTCAGCCACTTAATTTGCTCTGGGCGTTGAATAACATCTTTATGACCAATTAATGTATTGGGTAACTTGTAATACAGCACAGGATTTTCTGGCAGTTCCATCTCAACTTCATCGGCATGGCGTGCAGTATTAACGGCCAAGCCCACAAGACTTCCCGATGCAGGCGGAAGCCAAGACACTCGCTGAACATCAATCGCCGCACCAGCCTCATCAACCCAATTGATGCCATCTTTACTTAATATTGTTTTTCTTTGACCTTGATATTCAACATGTGCTTTTTTCATCATATTCCCTCAATGCTGCCTTTCCATTCTCGGAGATTCGTCATCACCCAAAGTAGATAGTTAATGTATTAATTAATATATTAACTATTGTTACCCATAATTTTACATATCGTCAACCTTTGAATTTAATTTTTTCACCAACCACTGTAAATACAAGGGATAGAATCAAATTCAATTGTTAATCAAAAGATAAATTTAGAGATAAGCCTGATAGAAACATAGCTACACAAACGCTTGACAACTTAGAGAACAAACAACATAGTTAATGTATTAACTAGTTAGCTCAAGGATAGAGAGGGGTCAATGTTAACCGAACAAATCATTCAGCAAGCGGCAAATCAATTGCATAATGCCGAGCAACATAGAGAGCAAATCAAGCAGCTTTCTTTAAGCTATCCAACAATCACCATTGATGATGCCTATAAGATTCAAAAGTGCTGGGTAGAAAAAAAAATTGCAGAAGGAAGAAACGTGATTGGGCATAAAATAGGCCTAACATCAAAAGCCATGCAGTACTCTTCACAAATCGACGAGCCGGATTACGGCACGCTACTTGACGATATGTTGTTTGAAGATGGCGCGAAAATTCCAACAGATCGCTTCATTGTGCCAAGGGTTGAAGTTGAACTGGCTTTCATTTTGAAAAAGCCACTGAAAGGACCAAACGTAACCATTTTCGATGTATTAAATGCCACTGATTACATTACCCCTGCGATTGAAATTATCGATGCCCGAAGTCAATCCATCGATCCTGAAAGTGGTCGGCCGCGTAAAGTGTTCGACACTATTTCTGACAATGCAGCCAATGCAGGCTTAATTCTTGGCGGCCGTGTCATTAAACCAACAGAGGTCGATTTACGCTGGGTATCTGCCCTTCTCTATCGCAATGGCGTTATAGAAGAATCGGGGGTTGCTGCCGCTGTGTTAAACAACCCAGCAAATGGTATTGCGTGGTTAGCAAATAAACTAGCCCCCTTCGACGTCACGTTAGAGCCAGGACAAATCATTCTTGCCGGCTCTTTCACCCGCCCAGTACCGGCTCGTGCTGGAGATACATTTTCTGTTGACTATGGCCCAATGGGTTCAATTACTTGTCAATTTGTCTAATTTAAATATCTCAGGGAAAGAAGATGCAATTACCACCGAATACATTTAAACAATCATTAGCAAAGCAAGAACCTCAAATTGGTATGTGGCTTGGTCTTGCTAACAGCTATAGTGCAGAACTACTTGCAGGTGCAGGCTATGACTGGCTTTTAATTGATGGCGAACATGCCCCGAATGACATCAACAGTATGCTAGGCCAGCTTCAAGCCATTGCACCTTACCCATCAGAAGCTGTTATTCGTCCAGTATGGAAAGATATCGTACTGGTAAAACAAATTCTTGATATTGGCGCACGTACCATATTGATCCCGATGATAGAAACAGCAGAAGAAGCCAAACTTATGGTTTCAGCAACTCGCTACCCTCCGAATGGCATTCGTGGTGTTGGTAGCGCGCTAGCTCGTGCCTCGCGCTGGAATAGAGATAATAATTATCTGCATACTGCTGACGACGAAATCTGTGTTTTACTGCAAATTGAAACCAAAGAAGGACTGGATAACCTTGATGAAATTTTAGCCGTTGACGGTGTTGATGGTATTTTTATTGGTCCGGCAGATTTATCAGCAGCACTCGGTCACCTTGGTAACCCTGGACACCCTGAAGTACAAGCTATTATCGAAAACTCCATAATAAAGATATCTGAAGCAGGTAAAGCAGCCGGAATCCTAAGTGCGAGCCAGCCCCTTGCACACCGCTACCTCGAACTTGGTGCAAGCTTTGTCGCTGTAGGTGTTGATACAACTCTACTCGCCCGTGGAGCAGAACAATTAGTTAAGCAGTTTAAACCACAAACAAGCGATAATAGCGCCCAAAAATTAGAACAACCTTCTGTATATTAAGCATAAAGGATCAGTTTATTTAATCTTTGCTGCCAATTTTAAAATATGCGCACCCTTTACTTTTAATACGACTAAAACGTCTGCGGCAACAGTAATGCCGCTTTCATTACACGTTTGGGTCAGAAAAACGGTGCCATGTTTATTTACTGACAAATCAATAACCAGCACCTTAAGGTGGCCTTTAAACTATTTACATTATTACTGATCGCTATTAGGTAAGAATAATCATTTAAATCTATTGAACTCATATCAAATCAGGTATTCTCTGTGGTTAAATTACAAAAAAGAGTGGAGCTAATTCTACCGATGAGAAAGTTTGAAGACTCTCTTCCGCTACAGCTGCTTAGAGCGCGTGATAATGTAATGAACTTTTTTCGCCCTATGCTTCAAGAGCATGACATTACCGAGCACCAATGGCGGATTCTTCGATTACTTAACGAACACCGCTACTTAGAGCCAAAGCAAATCAGCGAACAGTGCTGTATTCTCGCACCAAGCCTAACGGGTATTCTCTCTCGTTTAGAATCTAGCGGTCATATTGCAAGGCAGAAATCAGAACAAGACCAGCGTCGAACACTTATTTGCCTTACACCGAAATCAAGAAAGTTTGTCAATGAGCTTACCCCAAAAGTTGATGCTCGTTACCAAGAGTTGTGCAAACACTACTCGCCTGAACTAATTGATAAGCTGTCGGAGTTACTTCACGAGATCAACATGAACAGTAAGTAGCCCTAAACTACCCTGCAACTACCTGTTATTGCCCGCCATACTGTCAGTGCGGGTAATAACTACAAATAAACACATTCACCATGCATACTGAATAAAGCCAAGCCCTCGCCAAGCTACGTTTCAAAAAAAACTGAAATGCCTAAGCAACAATTCCAATTTATAAACAAAATGCCTCGCAAATATAATATTAGAACAAATAAAAATTTGCGTCAAAAAACAAGTTATAACAAAGCAAGATCCAACACATTACTTCAATAAACACTTGGAGCAACTCACACCCAAGAGTTACACCCAAAAAACCATTAATAATCAGGATAAAGCACTACAATGAGTGTCAATCATGACTTTTGCTTAAGTTGTATATTAAGTCTGACTTGAATTGATCGCGAATCTGCTAAATCACACTCATTTAATAGATTAAATAAATGAACATTGACAAGGCAACTAGCGGTAGTAGTTCAAGAATACCAATATGTTTATCAATGGAATAAAAACATGTTAAAGACAAAATTCATAACGACATCGATTGGTCTTTGTTTGGCAACTAGCAGCCTAGCGATGAATATCCAACCTGATCCTGAAAATCCAGGGGGGTATCTTGTTGCTCGTGCTGATATTACCGCAGCAGAGAGCGCAAAAACCTCCGATCCTATGTATGCTATTTGGGCCAACGCATTAACTACTGCGCCAAACACCATTGTAGATGCCATTCGGCCAGGTCTTGCATCTAACCCTTTAAACGTTGCTCGTGCAGAACGTGTATTCCCAGAAACTGAGTGGAACTACCTCACTCAAATGGCAGCACCAGAATACACCTATACCCGCTTTTTACAGGCTATTGGTAAGTTTCCTGCATTCTGTGGTGAATACAATGACGGCCGTGATGCTGATGCAATTTGTAAACGCTCTATCATTACAGCTTTTGCACACTTTGCGCAGGAGACTGGTGGCCACATTGCGGTTGATAATACGTGGGACAACCCACTAGGTCTTGAAGAATGGCAACAAGCACTTGTCCATGTTCGTGAGATGGGATGGTCTGAAGGCCAACCTGGGTACACGACGGGGTGTGGCCAAAATGACTGGCAAAATCAACGCTGGCCATGCTCTCCGGGGCAAGGATATTTTGGCCGAGGCGCCAAGCAGTTATCCTATCACTTTAACTACGGTGCGTTTTCTGAAGTCATGTTTGATGGAGACGCTACTGTCTTATTGAATAACCCTGGCCTTGTCGCAGATTCATGGCTAAACCTAGCATCTGCGGTGTGGTTCTTTCTTACCCCGCAAGCACCAAAACCAGCAATGTTGCACGTTATAGACCGCACATGGGTACCGTCACAGCTTGAAAAGGATGCCGGTATTGGGTATGGGTTCGGAACAACAATTAATATCATTAATGGTGGTATTGAGTGTGGTGCGCAGAATGCCGATAAGGGCCAACCTGTTAACCGGATTCGTTACTGGCAAGGCCTCTCTAACTTTTATCAAATTCCTATTGAAACCGATGAAAAAGACACTTGTTGGCAGCAATTACCTTATGGCAGTTTAAATCTGTCTGGTGCGACGGATGTCTTATTTACTAACTGGGATGGCGATTGGAGCTACCATGCAGATCGTCCAGGTGGCGTATCATTTGAATGTAAACTAGTCGGCTATCAAACCGCGTATTCTGCACTTGTCCCTGGTGATTACGAGAAGTGTGTGACTAACCTCTATGGATCTCATGCCAATTGGCCGACGGTTCGCGCAGTAGATAGCCTTGAGCCAACCGATCCCGTCCCACCACCTGGTGGTGGAGCCTACCCTACATGGGAAGCTGGAGCGGTTTATGTTGCGGGAGATAAAGTCACTCACCTGAACGTTGATTACGTCGCAAGTTGGTGGACACAAGGCAATGATCCTTCAAAAGGTGGCCCTTGGGCAACGATTGCAGGTGACCCTATTCAGCCAGATCCCCCAGTCACCGAACCTCCAGTCGATCCTGAACCGCCCGTTACTGAACCTCCAGTCACTGAACCGCCAACCGGTAATGTGACCCCGTGGGTCGCAGGCCAAACACAAGTTACAAATGGCGATAAAGTCACCAACGGTGGCAAGTGTTTCGTCGCCAAAAATAATCCTGGCGTATGGGAAACCCCAACGTCATCAAATTGGTTCTGGAACGAAGTTACTTGCCAATAAGACGTCAGCCCCAGTCTGTGACTGGGGCTGTTTTTATACGTATAAACCAGCATTTCAACATCGATTTCAAGCTCTCCCTCATAAACCTTTCATAGAACCCATCCAGACTCCGACAATAGCCAGTCAATATTTCACAACAAAAAACCAACAAATAAGCATCAAAACCATTGACGTTAGTTAATATATTAACTAAATTAAAACTACTTAATACATTAACTATATAAAGACAATAAAGAGTACCCATTATGAAACATGGACGCGTAGAAATTGATGGTGTAGTAGAACAAGTAACATGCGGTGATGATTATTCTGTTACCACCACAGATGGCCGTATTTACCAAGAAAACGAGGTGCGTTGGCTTGCCCCTGAACATGGCGTATTAGCCGGTCTTGCCCTTAATTATGCCGATCATGCAGCCGAGCTAGACTTCGATAAACCAGAAAGCCCGATTATCTTCATTAAATCGCCAACAAGCGTTAATGCACATAATGAAAAAGCATATCGTCCAGATAATGTTAACTATATGCATTATGAGTCTGAGCTTGTTATTGTTATCGGTAAAACAGCCAGTAAAGTCAGCGTTGAGGATGCAATGGACTATGTCGGTGGCTATACCGTTTGTAATGAATTAACGGTTCGTGACTACCTGGAAAATTTCTCGCGTCCACCTGTAAAAGTGAAAAGTGTTAACAGTTTTGGTCCGCTTGGCCCTTGGGTTGTTGACCGTGATGATATTAAAGACCCACATAACCTCGCGGTAAAAACATGGGTAAATGGCGAACTCCGCCAAAAAGGGAACACTAAAGATTTAATCTTCAATGTGCCAGAATTGGTTGCTTATATGAGTGACTTTATGACACTGCAACCAGGCGATATGATCGCAACAGGTACACCAAAAGGACTTTCAGATGTTAAAGCTGGCGACGAGATTATTGTTGAAGTAGAACAAGTCGGCAAACTGCGTACTTGGCTTGTCTCTGAGTCTGAATATTTTGCTGAAAAAGAAGCTTGCTAATCAACAATAACGACTAAGGAAGGTAAATTATTATGGGAACTCTTGCCCTAGCAGCCAAAGTAACACATGTCCCTTCAATGCTGATCTCAGAGCGTCCAGGACCTCATCACGGTTGCCGAGATGCCGCCATTGCTGGTCATCACGAAATCAGCCAAATGGCGGAAGCACTTGGCGTCGATACCTTGGTTATATTTGATACTCACTGGTTGGTGAACGCAGGCTACCATATTAATGCAAATAGCCACCACCAAGGGGTATATACCAGTCATGAATTCCCCCACTTTATTCAAAATCTTGAGTATGAATATGAAGGGAATAGTGAATTAGCCCACGCCATTGCAGAAATAGGTCAAAGTAAAGGCTTAAACTCTATGTCACATGAAGTGGAGTCGTTAACGTTAGAATACGGCACATTAGTACCCATGCGATATATGAACAGTGAAAGGAAATTCAAGGTGGTTTCTATCGCCGCTTGGTGCAGTGTCCACAACCTAGAAGACTCTATGTTACTTGGTGAAGCCGTGAAAGAAGCGATTGATAACTATGATGGCAAAGTAGCCGTTATTGCATCTGGCTCTTTATCACATCAGATTTGGAATAACCGTCAAGTGGCTGATGGCATGTTCACTATCTCCAGTGAGTTCAACCGCCAAGCAGATCTTGCCTTTCTGAAGTTACTTGAAGAAGGTGATATTACAACAGCTCTCGATATGATGCCAGAGTACGCTAAATATTGTAGTGGCGAAGGCGGCATGCATGATACCGCGATGCTACTTGGCGTATTAGGCGGGCGAAATTATCAAGGTAAAGCGCAAGTACTTACACCTTATTTCCCGAGTTCCGGTACTGGCCAGTGCAACCTACTATTTAGCCTCTAGCACTTCTTCTTCACTTAGAACACCTAAACCGATCTCACCACAATAATGAGCTGGCTGCCCTTTTCTCAGGGTAGCCTTCTTCTTCGTCAGTATGAAAACATACAGCTTCAAATTCAAAGGTATCAAATATGGAAATCAGATCACCTGAATTAAAACAATCTGGCCTTTTTATAAATGGAAAATGGCTTGAATCAGAAAGACAATATCGCGTACTCAACCCAGCTAGCCGCCAAACTATCACATTTGTCCATAGTGCAGGGTTTAACCAAACAGTTGATGCTATTGAATCAGCCGAAATAGCCTTTAAAACATGGAAGAAACATACAGCCAAAGAACGCGCTACCATTGTTCAGCGTTGGGGCGAGCTTATGCTTACGCACAAAGAAGCTCTAGCAGAACTGCTGACTCAAGAGCAAGGTAAACCCATCGCCGAAGCCCGCATCGAGGTCGAATACGCCGCCAGTTTTCTTGAATGGTTTGCCGAAGAAGCAAAGCGGGCCTATGGCGATATTATCCCCAGCTTTAAACCCAATGCCCGAGTTATGGTAACCAAAGAGCCCATTGGTGTCGTCGGTGCCATTACCCCTTGGAACTTCCCATTGGCCATGATCACTCGTAAAGCGGGACCAGCCATTGCTGCAGGTTGTACCGTGGTACTAAAGCCATCAGAAGAAACCCCACTCTCTGCTAATGCCCTTGCCGTGTTAGCGGAAAAAGCCGGTATTCCAGCAGGTGTACTCAATATCGTATCAGGTGATGCGCCAGAAATTGGCCGCGCGTTAATGGAATCAAGCTCAGTAAGAAAGATATCATTTACAGGCTCGACTGCAGTTGGCAAACTCCTAGCACGCCAAGCCAGCAATACGTTAAAAAAATTAAGTTTAGAGTTGGGCGGCAACGCACCTTTTATTGTATTTGAAGACGCTGACATCGACCAAGCCGTTAAAGGTGCCATAAACAGTAAGTTCCGCAATACAGGGCAAACCTGTATTTCCGTTAACCGCTTTTATATCCATGACGATGTTTACCAAGAGTTCACCCAAAAGCTCGCTCAAGCGGTCAGCCAATTGAATGTCGGCAATGGACTTGATGAAAGTAGTAAACTTGGTCCGCTGATTAATGAACAGTCGCTGGCTAAATCACACCAACACGTTACTGACGCCATAAGCAAAGGTGCAACAGTATTAACGGGGGGGAAGCCCCACTCGCTTGGCCTTAATTTTTATGAGCCAACAGTATTAAGTGATGCCACCGAAAGTATGCTGATTGCTGTTGAGGAAACCTTTGGCCCTGTCGCTGCTTGCTTTAGATTCAGCAACGAAGAAGACGTTTTAATCCGCGCGAACGATACCAATACTGGGTTAGCAGGTTATTTCTATTCACGTGATTACAGCCGAATATGGCGAGTATGTGAAGCGCTAGAAGTCGGTATGGTGGGCATTAACGACGGCAGCATTTCCACCGAATCTATTCCATTTGGTGGAGTGAAAGAGTCAGGCCTTGGCCGTGAAGGTTCGAAATATGGAATTGAAGATTATTTAGAGATTAAATATTCGTTGTTTGGGGGGCTCGACTACTCGCCCCCACTTTAATATGACGATTATTACGATAACGGCTATTTATGCAGCCTGGTGAAGTTCGATCAGGCTGTTTTCAATTCAAACATCACAATACTGTCGATGAACGATTATCTATGGGTTAGCATTATGGTTTTTAACATGTAAATTTATCCAGAAAATTCAACTTAACGTCTGTCGATAATAACATCACCATATAGTTCAATGATATTTTTACGTGTTGGATCACCTAAATATTCATATTGAATTCGATAACTAAATTCAGTCACTAACTCACATTCCAGAGGATACGAATGGTCAAATTCAGCACCAGCCGTGAGTTCATTATTAATATAGATTGCGCCCAATTCAAAAAATAGTGAATAGTTATCATATTGAGAATTATCACACTCAATTGAGTTTATCCATAACCTATCACTAAAGCTTTGCCACTCCCCCCACATTTGACTTTCATTATCAAACCGTCGAGCTCTGCCATCTTCCATTGAAACCGGTAATTTATTCATGAATGAAATATAGTTGCTCGTATTTGAATAAGGAGGATTAACCGAGATACTGTTCAACTTTATAGGCTCATTACCTATTTGAGGAACTAACTCACCAGCTTCAATTCCATTCCCACTATAAGCCTGTCGTGAATAAAAAAAGCCATACGAGTCGCCTGGAATATAAATAGGATCACGAACTTCAACAGGGTTTATCTGTTGTAAATCTTGAAAAGAACTCGTCAACGACACTTCCCCAGCCGCCACACCTGTGACACTACTGCTATTAACTGACAACACCGATTCATCAGACGATTGGAGCTCAGTTTTGTCCGTTACTAAGACTTCATCACCATTTTCATATTGGGCTATGGTATTAACAAGGAAGGTCTGGCCAACATAAACCACTTCAGGCAATTGAGACTCAATACTAGCAATTAAATTTTCAATATACTTCAACACGATTACTTTGCTCTGACTGCCGTAATTGACAATCAAATCTGCGGTACCACCTATCAACCTTGAAATAAGAAACACAGCATTGCCTGATTCATCGGTCTGCAGAAATTGGTTATTGAAACGCAGGTTGTCATCCATTGAATAAGCAAATACCGATTGGCCTTCAAGTGAACTGCCATCGACCACATCCGAGACTGTTGCAGTTACCTCGTGCTCTTGAATGCCAGCAAAGATATTTTGCTGCTTTAGAGTCACGTCTAAACGTCCTTCCGGTACGCAGGTAAGGTTTCCTACTGCGGCTCCCATTGCAGGCTCATCTTCACCCGTCGACAAATTCACTCGATTATATCCTCCACCGGAAGCATCAGATGTCCAATAAGCGTAATTCGTCGGCCAATTTTCTTTTTCTTTTACACCTCCCAGCTCTTGATACACCGTTTTAAGCTGTTCGGTATTAGGTAGGTTCATGCCAGTGAGAGAACACACTGTTTGTGCAGTTTGCTGATCAAACAAAGCAATATAGACTTCCTCAGTCTCGGTTTCCCCTTCCTCATTGCTCGCTTTCATTAGCTCAGGTTCGGCTATTTGGTGAAAAATATTATAGGCATCGGCACTGTCTTTATCCCACGGCGCACTATAAAACGCACCATTTGCCAATGTAATATCATCCCATGGACGAGGTGGTCCAGTAACGCCAATGCTAATAACACCTACCGCCCAGCCACCTCGGTGATCAGTTATATAGTAAGTGACATAAAACACACCAATACTGTCAGCACGAAAAGTAAAACGGGTATTGTATATATCGCTTGGGTCACTTATTTTCACTGTTGCATCAAGGGTATAGACATCGGTGAGTTGAAGGTTATCTTCATCATCAGGGTCATCAATATATGGCGAAACATCAATGACAATCTCTTCGCCCATCGGTACCCCTTCAGGGCCTTTAATGCTCTCGGCGGTAGGCATGTTATTGCCCATTGCTGAAACGGCAACATCAATGTACCCCGCTTTTACATCGCTACCATCAGCACTGATGAGAGAATAAATTAACCGTGTCACCCCTTGGTCTTCTGCTTCATACTGAAATGTTGCACTACTAGTAGCAATATTAATGACAGTGCCTGTCCCCATCACTAACACATCAACATCTAGCAAATAGCCTTCAGGGTAGGTATACCCCGGCGCTTGATCTTCAGTCAGGTTTTTTAAATCAACCGCTAAGGTATCACCCTCTGTCGCCATTAACGCAACGGGTACTAAGTTTGCCGACTGGCTACTTGAACTCACGACAACATAGCTATCAGCATTTGCAGACTTACTATGTGCAGCGTTGGCAGCATGGTTGGTTACAGTATATTCGTAATAGCAACTTTCAGGTGTTGATGTGCTTACTGTAAAACTCAACCCCTGCTTATCGAGTTCTGAAACCCCACATTCGCCTGATACTGCACGTACAGACTCGAGTGTGACAGGTAACCCCTGCGGATCAGCGACATCACCTTTGAGTGATACTGTATTCGTCTCACCATCTACCTGAAGCTGGGTAAAATTATTCTCAACCCATGGGGCGCTTACAGTATCAACTGACTGATTACCTGTACCATTTTCTGCACTGCTATCACCGCCACAACCGCTGAGTAACAAAACAAGCTGAAGTGACAGGGTTATGAATAAATTCGTATTTTTCATCTATAGCGACCATCTTTTATTATCACGATTTACCAACCACTGCTAACGTTCATTGATGCCAATAAACGTCGCGTCTATCCGTATTTCTACTCGGCGGTTTTTCGCCCGACCTTCAAAAGTAGAATTGTCAGCAATTGGATGACGGGTCCCCATGCCCAGAGCGACTATCTGATTCGGCTCGATCCCATGCTGAATTAGATACTCTTTAACGACATCAGCACGTTGCTGAGTTAGCCGTTCATTCAGTCTTTGCGAACCCGTACTATCTGCATGACCCGTTATGATCACTGAAACCTTATTAGCATTTGAGAACTTTTCCACCAGCTCATCAAGCGTACCGATTGATTTAAGCGCACTTGTTCCACTACCAAATAACACGGTCTCAGTTATTATTTCCGTTCGAGTTTCTGGCTCTGGCGGAACAACAGGTTCAACTGTTGGGATCAACACTACTTCGTCCTCTGGAGGATTAAGCAACCAAGAAAATCCCAGGTAGTATTCATTGCGATTATCAAAATCATCGTCGAAATGAAAGCGATAACCAGCCTGAAGACGTACTGACTCAGTCACTTCAAAGTCCAAACCATAATCGGTATACATATCTGCCTCAAGAGCACCGATACCTAAGCTCATACTCAATTCATCAGTAATGGCAAATGGCTTTGCTACGCCATAATCCAACTTTGCATCTAAATCACCATCAGGGTTATCAGCTTCATCAAAAGGCAGGTAACCACCTAAATGCCAATCTAGTGACCAAAAATTTGTTGATATCGCCAAACCAAAAGCCGGATTATTTGTGGCATATATGCGGTTTTCTAAAAACCAAGGCTGTGTCTCCTGCTCTGCAGCCATTAAAGGGAATACCCTGAACAATAAAGCCATCAACACAGCGGCCAAAATTCCTTTCCGTTTCATTTACAGAGCCTCCTCAAAATACACTGTGAATTGGCCTCGATATTGACCTGTTTCTATTTCACTAGGCCCAACATCATCATAATGAGCACGAAGATCGAACTGGAACTCATCCAATCCATTATTACCAACGACGGTTTCGCCATCAGCAAGCTGTAACACCCCGTTCGTGACAATAGGGCTCTCATCACAAGCAGTACAAGAAATGCTGTACGGCAGCTTTTGTTGCGGATCTGATTCCAGACTCATTTGATAAGGCACATCATCAAAACTTAACTGCACCCCTTGGGTAAAATAACCTTTAGCCGTAACACGAAAAGACGTACTCCCCGAAACTGTATTATCTATCGTGTTATAGATAGGGAGCATATCCCCATTGCCTTCTACCGTCAGACTTTCTAACCTCGCGGCTTCATAACGAATTCTCACGATAACGGGTACGAGTAATGACTGACGGTATGTCCAAGTACCCGTCGGCGATTTAAAGTAATAGGCAGGTCGCACATTCACTGTTCCAGTGTATTGACCGCTACCGACCCCTTTACTGCGAAATGCCTGAGCTATTTGCTGGCTATCCGCTTCCAAAACCGGTCGGGCAAACTGAAATGGGGTGTACATTACTGACGAGGAAGATGTTTGGTAGCTTTCACTTGCAATACAACTATGACCGATAGCCCTTGCTGTTGTCGCTGTTTGCTCAACCGGAGGCGTACATAAGCCTGGCCCTGAAAACGTGGGGTTACCCCGATGTGGAAATTTATCAGCTGCCTGCCCTAAACCATAATCGAGGCCCACTACTTTAATTGGCACCGTCACTAATTCACCAATGCTGTTTTGTAAATCCACTTCAGTCGCAGGCTGAGTCATGAACGTGCCAGGTATCCATTCACTGGTTGGCTGCAATCCATTCACTGGTTGCCAATTACTCAAGGTCAAATAACTGCCACTGACTTGACCGTTTTGCCAGCGTAATGTTTCACCTTCAAGGGTGCCATTTAGCGTTGCCGCCTGAACCGAAGCCGATAACACTAAGCTTTCGACCAGCAACCCACTCACCTTAAAGAGTAAATTCATCCTCATACCCCTGATTATGATTCGCGACGGTCACCTGGACATTGCTACCTTGCAGCCCTTCCGGTAATTTGAATTCGAGGTAGCGCCCTGAAAGCACGTGATATACTGCTCGGCATGATTTTCGTGCACTGAATTCATTACAACTATCAAATTCAATTTTTAGATAGGTGTTGCCTGTATTGCTCACTTTCACAGTTTGAGAGGCTTCTTCATAATCCCATTCATAACTTACGTTCTGTTCTGCTGCAGGTATTACGTAATATGGCGCCATCCCAAACGCAATGGCGACTTCTTGTCCTTCAATTTTTTCAGGCGCACTAACCGGTGAAAAACGAATTTGATAAACCAAGTCTTCGCTACGATTACAATTACTTGAGCATAAATATTTCACGGCGACATCTCTCACTTCGCCCGGTAACAAGCGGAGCTTTGATGGATTAATGGCCAAATCCCAAATCATGAAATTATCACGGGTCAGTGGAATTTTATTTATTTCACCTTCTTCTATTTGTATTTGCAGCACTTCCCCTTTCACATATATCGTTTCTCGGTTGGTATTTGATAAAGTGAAAACGCCATGACCATTTTCATTACTGGTTAGAAATAACGTATCTAGTTGGAAGGTAGGGGCAGCATTTACTGACCAAGCGCTAAATATTAACGTGATAAACAATGTCCATAGACTTAGCGTATTGATAGCATTTTGATTCATGACTTTATTTTCTCTCAAATAATTAACGGGATACAAATGTCGGGGTATTGAGTGTTTCCTCAAGGGCATACTGACCCAATGCCGAAATAGTTTGGCGATGAACATTCGCTAGCCGTTCTGTCGTTTCAATAAATAAAAAAATACGCTTTCCGACCTGATGGCGAATAAATGTTAGCGGCTCCCCTTGTAGGGATTTCTCATAGGTTTCAATAACACTGGTATCATTAAATTCACCGACATAGTAGAAATACCCACCGCCGTCCCCTCGAGATAAGCGAAGACCACCTTCTTCCTCATCAAAGACAGGCATACAGAAATTCTGGCCTAAGTTTTGAGTGGAAAAAGTATCGGGCGATGGAATAAGGCAGCGTTGAGCACTGGTTCGAAGCTCAAACGGTAATCCAGCACTCACTCGAAACTTAAATACGCCTTCCGTTAACACTTCAACGCCAACACACCCTTCACCACGGCATTCAACCATATCAACAGGGTTACCTTCGATATCATTGAAAATCGAGATGTACGATTTAATTTCTCGCATATCGACATTAAGGCGGACCATAGTGCCTGGATAACTACTTGCAGAGGTACCAGATTCACCTCGGTTATGGTAATCACTCGCCGCTTCATCAAGTGTTACTTGGTATTCCTGATAACGTGCTAAAGGATATATCACTTCATCGCTATCCAAGAGCACACGTCCAGCGCTATCACCATTACCTTTTAGGTTAGCGACGGTCAGAAAGTCACTCTGCCCTTTATCGATACTTGCAGCACTTCCTGCACCTACGTTTTCAACCAATAAATAAGATTCAGCGCGCTTTCGGGTTTGGTAGATACCGTCTAACGTGACGACCGAACTGGCGTTTATATTGGCAGATACATTAAAGCTGTCATCATCACCATAAGTAAAAGCGCTACCCGATAAGTAGTCGTTGCCATAATAGCCAGAAGCTGAGGCATCAACACTCAGATCATCATCTCCCCCATCAAAGCCATCATAAATACTCCCCACTTCAAGGCTGACCGATGCATCAGGTGAAATGGTGTAAGAATTTCCCGCAGCAATGCGGTGACTTTGGCTGTTTTCATCAAGATTTAAACTATAAGAGGCATAAGCACTTCGGCTTAACGGCAAAGAAACCGACAGTGCAAATGCAAATTCATCACTTTCCATGCCCAAAGTATCTTCATCATCTGAATAGGTGACGCTGACATCAACGGTTGAGTTTTGCCATGCACTGAAGGTATAGCCTGCAGTTAACGATTCATATCGGCTGAGAATTTCATCGTCATTATCAAGCATGATGCTATCTAGCCCCTCACTTTCGAAATAGGAATAACTGATGTATGCCCTGCCGGCCCCAACAGGATGGGCATACCCCGCTGTCAATTGACTGTTCGAGCCATACCCAAATAAATAATTTGAAAACGTCATTTCTTGTGGCGTATCGGTACGGTCAGTGAAGCGACTGGCATTAAACCTCACCCCCCAAAATGTGAGTGTTGATTGAAGGTAGTAACTTTCATCACTAAAGTGGCCATAGAGGCCTTCCCAAGCAAAATCAGCAATTGGCTGGTAGGTAAAAGCCAGCTTGGCGAAATAATCTTGCGCCGTATTAAATACACCGAATCCCAGTTTCAAATCTTGTGTTAATTGAGTAGCTGCACGGGCTTCATTAAACGCTTCGTACTGATAGTCTTCTATTTGGTTTGCCACAAATTCGTTACTCACGACTTCTTGGTCATATAGTTTGCCGACCGCAAAGAAATAATCCCACTCACCGCTAGCCATTTGTGAACTCGTGGTGTTATATATTTTATGTACTTGTTCATATAGCACCCGCTCACCAGCCCTAACTTCAAATGTCAGAGTAGATATCCCATTAGGTAAATCATCATAAGAAACAAAGTTTTGACCTGCTGACACATTTTGCTCAAATACAGGTGTGCCGTCTTCACGACGAACAAAAAGTCGTCCGGCTTGAGTAATAGAAAAATAGATCCGAGGGCGTTGTGTTGAATTTTTAAATTTCAGCTCTCGCGTAGTGCCAGCGGAAGCCTCTAATACACTGAGATCTTCTTCAGTATCCAGAAAAGCCGTGCCATTCCATACTCTGGGTACATTCTCTGATGTAAAACCAAACTTAATTCGATGTTCACCAGTTAAGTAATTCGCGGCTAATTCATCAAGGTAAACATAGGCACCTTCGCTATTATCTTCATCGGTTGTGGCATTTAGATCTGCACGAATATAACCACCGTAGAGCCCTAACAAAGCTTCATTTTGGTAATATAACTGCGGGTTGCCTTCTGAGCCACCATTAGCACTTAGCCTATGGTGCATAACTAACGCATTTTCTCCCGTTTTATCGTCGATATAACGCTCTTGGCTTTGTACCGTTGCCATACCAGAATCAGGCACGATTACTCGTAATGTCTTTTGTTCTCTGACCACGACATACTGCACTGTATTCCACCCACTTTCCGCGATCTGACAAGTGGCACGTCGCCCCTTACAATGTACCGAATCATTCACCCCACGAACCAAATCTGACACAATTTGTTGCGATAGTTTGGCGTTTACATACTGACGCTCAAAAAACTCAGCCAGTGCCACTTTATCCTCTACGATTACTGTTACTGAACCTAGCCCCATCATCGCAGGCAAGGTTACCGATGCTTCATCATTTATAATAATGCGAGCATTGACCCTCTCCTGTTCAAACAGGTCATCGAATCCTTCTGGCACCTGAGCAAATAATAAAGACGGCATAACACATACCACTAGCCACCTTTTCATAACGCCAACTCAGCCTCAATTTTAATCGAACCATTACAGTCAAACGCCTCCTCCGTAATTTGGTGACTACGAAGCGTTAGCGAATTACGCCCCATACGCCGGCCGCCCTCGTCAATTTCATCTAATACTTGTAGCGATGACGAATCTCCCTCATCAATTTTTGTCCCATCGATCAACACGTCCATCACATTAGACAACACGGTATCCGTGCCAGTACTACCAACACGGCGACACTCAGACTGATTTTGGGTTAGCGTCAATTTATATGTAAAAGTGGCACTTTCTTCTGCTGGAATTTCGGTCTTAACTAGCAACTCGCTATGAGCGTCATAAAAACGATTTTGTGACTTATCGAATAACAATAAGAATGACGATGGAGTTGCAGTTAATGATAGTGAATAAGGATATAGCAATGCTTTATTGATATAAGTTGATACTGGTAATATTTCAGTAAATTGAGCAGCCAATAATACTTGAGAGGCGAACCCGCAAGCTATCGTGAATATCAATACTTTTAGTTGCATCGCCATTACTCTGCATACAGCATATAAAATCTAAAAAGTAGGCAACAAAGTTACACTGTTACCTTGTTGCCGATTTATCTATTGTGAATTATGAAGCTGGTGGAATTGGTAACCCTGCGTCACCTTCTGCGAACAAGGTCGCACGGACAGATATCGCATCATTCGGGGTTACAGTACCTGTAGGCGCCTGAGTATAAGAAACTGATACCAACATGTCTGGGCTGCCCGCTTCAGTATTCACCTGCTCATCTAAAGCGACATCCTTCCCATTAAGTTGAAATTGCAGGTTATCTGCGTCATAACCACCACTGCCATCAACACCATTGTGTGTCACAGCTGAATTACGAACCCACCAGTTAACCGCATCGGGGTACCAAGTATCTGGATCCAACACCTGCTCTCCATTATCGTCTTTCAATGCAAATGCACGCACCGGCACAATTGTTGATGAAAATGTACCATCTTCATTCGCATTCAGCTGCCCCTGTTGAATCGAATCACCAGTGGGACTACCTAACGCAATGTCTGAACCAATGAACCCACCTGGAATAGTACCAGCCCAAATCAACGTTTCTTCTGCTGCGTTTTCAGAAGCAAAAGCTGAAAGAGATAAAGATGCACCAAAGACTGCCGCAACAGCAACGGTCAACACTTGCTTTTTCATGTTATTTTTTTCCTTTTTGTTTACATAATGTATGTCGGCCATTCCGACAACAATAAATAGGCTTAACGTTCATTCGGTTATTCAAATTGTAAAGTACTCGACAAAATACAAATTAAATTTGTCAATAGCTCATCACGTTCGATATATAGCGAGTCTTTGTAAGTACAACTTGATGCACCTAACGCTAAAAATAAAGAACGAGAAGGAGGGTCAGGCACCTTGGCAAATACATGCAAGACTTCTGAGTTATAATCTAGCCGTTCTGCTAAATAGCGAAGTAAGCTCATCAGGCTCTTACGATCACGGTATGCAACATGTAATACTCTTAATACGTTCTTATCGTATACATAAGAGATGTACGCCATCGGTATTTCGTTTAAAACCAATACCGCTACCTTTGCTTGTGATAATAAAAGTATTTCTCCCGACCCCCACATCACCTGCGATTCAAGTTGCACGCGATAACGAGAAGCAATAGAGTTTTTATCACTTATATCCGTTATCCAAGTTGCATTAGCATTTTCTACTGGCAAATTAAATTGACCAAACTGACGTAAACAAAGTCGTTGTAAGTTATTAACAACGGTTTTACGCATAGGTAAATTAGCTTTTAATAATCGTCCTATGACCCCTTCTCCTAAGGCGTCAAGAATTTGCACCATCCGACGCAATGTCGGTGTTATTTGATCCTTCTCCCAACGAGAAAGAGTGACATTATCCACGCCATTCAATTTGGGAGAGGCCTCGCTAAGCATCAAGGCAAACTCTTGCTGCGTTAGCCCCTCTTTAAGACGGCGATTTCTGATAAAGTCGGAAAAAACAAACACATCGAACCTCATATCCATGAAAAACAATGCTTCATTTACTACTAATTATGTTCGTGAAATAAAAAGCTTTAAATACAAGACACTGAATTAATTATATTAATTAAAACACCAACTTCTGTTTCGAGGCTAATTTTGACGTTTTATGAATACCAATTCATTAGCATCCACACCTTATTCATTGGAACAACTGCCTAATTTCTAATTAAAGGCAAGAGTGTTTTAATACCTAAAAAGCATCTAAACAGCTGTTTTATAGAATAAACATATGTATTTTAATGCTTGTTAATACCGATTTTTGAGCACAAAAATTAATTTACGTTCAAATTAACCAGATAAGTTATTGGGATGAAT
>NZ_JAKJSJ010000014.1:0-152357 GCF_050336715.1 Photobacterium makurazakiensis | reverse complement strand
GTAGCTAAGTTCGGAATCGATAAGCGCTGAAAGCATCTAAGCGCGAAGCGAGCCCTGAGATGAGTCATCCCTGATACTTTAAGTATCCTAAAGGGTTGTTGGAGACTACGACGTAGATAGGTCAGGTGTGTAAGTGCTGCGAGGCATTGAGCTAACTGATACTAATTGCCCGTGAGGCTTAACCATACAACACCCAAGGGGTTTTTACGGACTCCACGAAACACTTGAATGGTGTTTGAGAAACTAGTTAGATTTTCCCAGATTGCTATTTACTGCCCTGAGGTGGTGAATAAACAGAATTTGCTTGGCGACCATAGCATTATGGACCCACCTGATCCCATGCCGAACTCAGTAGTGAAACGTAATAGCGCCGATGGTAGTGTGGGGTTTCCCCATGTGAGAGTAGGACATCGCCAGGCTTTAAATTTAGCTCTTTATCTGTTTAAAGATGAAGACCAAATAAACAAAGCAATATAAGTAAGACTTTGTTTATTAAAATTATTTGCTGGTATGGCTCAGTTGGTAGAGCGCACCCTTGGTAAGGGTGAGGTCCCCAGTTCGAATCTGGGTACTAGCACCATTAATTTTTTCAGCGACAATAGCACAATGGTACCACCTGATCCCATGCCGAACTCAGAAGTGAAACGTTGTTGCGCCGATGGTAGTGTGGGGTTTCCCCATGTGAGAGTAGGTCATTGCTGAATACCCTTTCAAAACCCAGCCTTCGGCTGGGTTTTTTCATATCTAAAGCATAAAATATTATGAATTATTTTCATGCACCTACCATAAACCCCAATTCTTTTTATCTTCTTTCTCTTGCGTCATTGAATAAACTTCTATAATTTTATTTAGAAATCTGGACGTCTAAACATCTTATTGTATAAATGAGAATGGACCGTTCGGTGTAATGTTTAAGGAGTAAACTAAGATGCCGATTAAAATTCCTGACCAACTTCCAGCTACGGATATTCTACTGAGTGAAAATATCTTTGTGATGTCAGAAGCTCGTGCTGCAAGTCAGGAAATTCGTCCATTGAAGGTTCTATTATTGAATTTAATGCCGAAGAAAATCGAAACAGAAACACAGTTTCTGCGTTTATTATCAAATAGCCCCTTACAGGTAGACGTTGAGCTATTACGGATTGATAATCGACCAACAAAAAATACCCCAACAGAGCATCTAGATACTTTTTATCGTCAATTTGAGATGGTTAAAGACCGCAATTTTGATGGCCTGATTGTGACTGGAGCGCCACTAGGCCTTGTTCAATTTGAAGATGTACTGTATTGGGATGAGATCCAAACGATCATGAATTGGGCTAAACAGCATGTTACCTCAACATTGTTTGTTTGCTGGGCCGCCCAAGCTGGGTTAAAGCTGCTTTACGACTTACCGAAACGTACACGAAAAGAAAAGCTATCGGGCGTGTATGGCCACCGTACTCATGATTGCCATCATCCTATTCTTAGAGGGTTTGATGACACTTTCTTAGCGCCTCACTCGCGCTATGCTGACTTTTCAGCTGAATACCTCAGTGATCATACCGATTTAGATATATTGGCAACCTCAGAACAAGCCGGGGTGTATTTAGCTGCAACCAAAGATAAGCGTAATGTGTTTGTAACTGGACACCCTGAATACGATGTTGAAACTTTACATAATGAGTTTATTCGAGATCGTACTGAAGGGATGGAGCCAACAATTCCTGTTAATTACTATCCTGATGATAATCCAGATAACCCACCGATAGCGAGTTGGCGTAGTCATGGCCACCTATTATTTTCAAATTGGCTAAATTACTGTGTGTACCAGCAGACACCGTATGATTTAAATTTATTCTCTGAAGCTAATTTTACAAAAGAAGAATAATATTAACGCCTTAAATTGGTAAAGGCTTAATTTAGGAAGGCTTAACGTCATAGAACCCTACATGAACGGGCTCTACTGACGAGAAAAAAGACCTGCATAGCAGGTCTTTTTTTGTGTTGATTGTCTGGACAGATAAAAGCGGGAATAGTTAAAGATTAAACTTTTAATTATTGTTTTGAGCTTCCCATGCTTTTGCTTTATGAATGAGTGACGTGATCGTCGATCCTTGAACGAGTATTGAAAATACGACGACCGAGTAGGTCATTACGAGGATAACTTCACGAACATCAATGTTTTTATCTGGTATTACCATGACGCCTGCAGGTATTGCCATCGCCATTGCCAATGCAAGGCCACCACGTAAGCCTCCCCAAGTAAGGATTTTTACTGATAGTGGATTGTAATCGCGGTAGCGCTGGAAGCCTAAGTAAGACAGTTTAACGCTTAAGAAACGGCTGAATAGTACCAATGGTATAGCGATGACCATCAATATCCAATCTTCTTGATGGAAACTGAACTGCAGCATACTCATACCGATAAGTAGAAATAATACGCCGTTTAGGAACTCATCGACTAGTTCCCAAAAGTGGTCAAGGTGATCTTCACTCTCTTTGGAAAAGCCGATGTAGCGTGTCCAGTTACCAATCATGATGCCAGATACAACCATAGCCAATGGACCTGACACATGGATCACATCAGCAAACACATAGCCTGCTGTTGGGATACCTAATGTCAGTAGTAGCTCCATTGAATGATCATTGGTTGAACTGATTAAGTAATGGAAGATAAGGCCAAGTGCGAAACCGTAGGCGATCCCCCCAATTGCTTCTTGCAAAAACAGTTGCCCAACACCTAAAACGGTTGGGGCTTCAGCGCCAAAAGCAATGGTAAACAGGGTAACGAAGATGACTAAGCCAAAGCCATCATTAAACAATGACTCTCCCTCAATTTGAGTGGAGATACGTTTTGGTGCATCGAGGTTCTTAACGATTGCTAATACTGCGATTGGATCGGTTGGGGAAATCAGTGAGCCAAAGAGTAAACAGTAAATTAAATCTAACTGGATACCGATTACCTGGCAGATCCCCCATAGTGCGAAGCCAATAAAGAACGTTGAAAATAATGTAGCAGCCAGTGCTAATGTGGTTATTTCCCACTTCTGATCTTCAAGGTGTGGCAATTTAATGCCTAGTCCACCAGCAAACAGTAAGAAGCCAAGAATGCCTTTCAGCAAAAAGCTTTCAAAGTTGATCTCTCCGAGTTGCTCGGCTGCAATATTTTCTAAATGAAACCAACCATTTTGACCAGCAATGATAATGCCTAGGGAAAGAATCAATGCCCCTGCTGTAATGGCAATTGTTGTCTGCATTTTTCCTATCTTACTGTTAACAAATGCAATCAACATTGCAGCAGCAGCTAGAAAGCATAGGGTGCTATAGACGGACATCTAAACCTCACGGGTTAATAAAAAGAAAGCGTTAAATTGTGTCAAAATATAAATGTATCGTAGTGTGATAGCTATAACTATTTTTAATCTCTGCCGTCATTATTTAATCAATCAAAAAGGGCTTTAGACGTCTAGATTTCCATTTTTGCTATGGTAGGATGTGAATAAGCTGTAAAAATTGAAAAGGAAGTAATGCGGTGTTGACGAGCAAGGATTTACTACATAAGCGTATCGAAGAGCATATCCTGATCATTGATGGTGGCATGGGCACCATGATCCAGGGCTATAAACTCGAAGAAGAAGATTATCGCGGTGATCGTTTTGCTAACTGGCATAGCGATTTAAAAGGCAATAATGATTTGTTGGTGCTGACACAGCCTCAGTTGATCAAAGATATCCATGCTTCTTATTTAGAAGCTGGTGCAGACATCCTTGAAACGAATACTTTTAATGCCACGACCATAGCAATGGCCGATTATGACATGGAAAGTTTGAGTGCTGAAATCAACATTGAAGCTGCTCGTATCGCCCGTGCTGTTGCTGATGAATGGACCGCTAAAACACCGGATAAACCACGATTTGTTGCTGGCGTACTTGGCCCGACGAACCGCACTTGTTCTATTTCACCTGATGTGAATGATCCTGGTTTTCGTAATGTCAGTTTTGATGAGTTAGTAGAAGCCTATTCGGAGTCAACACATGCCTTAATAAAAGGCGGCTCAGATATCATTCTTATTGAAACGATTTTTGATACGTTGAATGCAAAAGCCTGTGCGTTTGCCGTGGATACGGTATTTGAAGAATTAGGTTATGCTTTGCCTGTTATGATCTCTGGCACGATAACGGATGCTTCTGGGCGAACGTTATCAGGGCAAACAACAGAAGCCTTTTACAACTCTTTACGTCATGTTAATCCGATCTCATTTGGCCTGAACTGTGCTCTTGGACCTGATGAGCTACGTCAGTATGTTGAAGAGCTGTCACAGATCTCTGAATGCGCGGTATCGGCGCACCCTAATGCTGGTTTACCTAATGCATTCGGTGAATATGATCTTTCGCCTGAAGACATGGCTGAGCATATTCAAGAATGGGCTGAAAGTGGGTTCCTGAACTTAGTGGGTGGTTGCTGTGGTACGACACCAGAGCATATCCGTAAGATGGCAGAAGCTGTCTCTGAACTACAACCTCGTCGCCTACCGACTTTACCAAAAGCTTGTCGCCTTTCTGGACTAGAGCCGCTAAAAATTGAAAAAGATACGCTATTTGTCAACGTTGGTGAACGAACCAATGTAACGGGCTCTGCGCGTTTTAAGCGGCTAATTAAAGAAGAACTCTACGATGAAGCGCTAGAGGTTGCCCGTCAGCAGGTGGAAAACGGCGCTCAAATTATTGATATTAATATGGATGAAGGAATGCTCGATGCAGAAGCCTGCATGGTGCGATTTCTGAATCTATGTGCTTCTGAGCCTGATATCTCGAAAGTCCCAATCATGGTCGACTCCTCTAAGTGGGAAGTGATTGAAGCTGGCCTTAAATGTATTCAAGGCAAAGGGATCGTCAATTCCATCTCGCTAAAAGAAGGTAAAGATAAGTTTATCGAGCAGGCGAAACTCATTCGCCGCTATGGTGCAGCTGTGATTGTCATGGCCTTCGATGAAGTGGGGCAAGCAGACACCCGTGAACGCAAAATAGAAATATGTACCAATGCTTACCGTATTTTGGTCGATGAAGTTGGCTTTCCACCAGAAGATATTATTTTTGATCCAAATATTTTTGCTGTGGCAACGGGCATTGACGAACACAATAACTATGCCGTTGATTTTATTGAAGCGGTTGCTGACATTAAACGCGATCTGCCACATGCCATGATTTCAGGTGGTGTCTCGAACGTCTCTTTTTCGTTCCGTGGCAATAATTATGTGCGTGAAGCGATACACGCCGTTTTCCTTTACCATTGCTTTAAACATGGCATGGATATGGGGATCGTCAACGCCGGTCAGCTAGAAGTTTACGACAATGTACCTGATAAACTGCGCGAAGCAGTTGAAGACGTTGTACTGAACCGCCGTGATGATTCAACAGAGCGCCTGTTGGATATTGCTGCGGAATATGCCAATAAAGGTGTGGGCAAAGAAGAAGATGCCTCTGCTCTGGAGTGGCGAACTTGGCCTGTTGAAAAGCGGTTAGAGCATGCGTTAGTAAAAGGCATTACTGAATTTATTGTTGAAGATACCGAAGAGGCCAGACTGAATGCCGAGAAACCACTAGAGGTCATTGAAGGGCCTTTGATGGATGGAATGAACGTAGTTGGTGACTTGTTTGGTGAGGGCAAAATGTTTTTGCCTCAGGTAGTTAAGTCTGCGCGAGTCATGAAGCAAGCAGTGGCACACTTGGAACCATTCATTGATGCAGCTAAACAGGCTGGTTATACCAATGGTAAGATTTTACTCGCCACCGTAAAAGGCGATGTTCATGACATCGGTAAAAATATCGTTGGGGTCGTATTGCAGTGTAATAACTACGAGATCATTGATCTAGGGGTTATGGTGTCATGTGAAAAAATCCTTAAAGTCGCTAAAGAAGAAAACGTTGATATTATTGGCTTATCGGGATTGATCACACCATCATTGGATGAAATGGTACATGTTGCTAAAGAGATGGAGCGCCAAGGCTTTGAATTACCACTGCTGATCGGTGGTGCTACAACGTCAAAGGCACATACTGCGGTTAAGATTGAGCAAAATTATCATCAGCCTGTCGTGTATGTAAATAATGCTTCTCGCGCGGTTGGGGTATGTAGTTCATTGCTGTCAGATGAGCGACGCCCTGCGTTTGTCGAAAAACTGGCGCTTGATTACGACCGAGTTCGTGAGCAGCATAGTCGTAAGAAGCCTAGGACTAAACCGGTCACATTAGCGCAAGCACGGGACAATAAAGTCGCTATTGATTGGGCTAACTACACGCCGCCAGCACCGGCTAAACCGGGTGTGCATGTATTCGATAATTTTGATGTTGCGACATTACGACGTTATATAGACTGGACTCCATTCTTTATGACCTGGTCATTAATGGGTAAATACCCTGCTATTTTGCAGCATGAAGAAGTGGGTGAAGAAGCACAGCGTCTCTTCAAGGATGCAAATGCGCTACTTGATAGAGTTGAAGCCGAAGGGTTGTTAAAAGCCCGAGGCATGTGTGCATTGTTACCAGCGAGCAGTGTTGGCGATGATATCGAGGTTTATACCGACGAATCTCGAACCCAAGTTGCAAAAGTTTTGCATAACTTACGTCAACAAACTGAGAAACCGAAAGGCTATAACTACTGTTTATCTGATTATATCGCCCCGAAAGAGAGCGGTAAGAAGGATTGGATAGGTGCGTTTGCGGTGACTGGTGGTATCGGTGAGCGTGAACTTGCTGATGAGTATAAAGCGCAAGGTGATGATTATAATGCCATTATGATCCAAGCGGTTGCCGACCGTCTCGCAGAGGCTTTCGCTGAATATTTGCATGAGCAGGTGCGTAAAGACATTTGGGGCTATGCGATTGATGAGAACCTTTCCAATGATGATTTGATCAGGGAAAAATATCAGGGGATCCGTCCAGCGCCTGGTTATCCAGCCTGTCCTGAGCATACTGAGAAAGGTAGCCTTTGGGAGCTATTGAATGTTGAAGAAACCATTGATATGTCTTTAACCTCTAGCTATGCAATGTGGCCGGGTGCATCTGTTTCTGGTTGGTATTTCTCACATCCGGATTCGCGCTATTTTGCGATCGCTCAGATCCAAGAAGATCAGCGTGATAGCTATGCAGATCGTAAAGGTTGGGGCTTGTTGGAAGCTGAGAAGTGGCTTGGTCCAAACTTGCAGTGATCTCGTGGGTACATAGATGAGAAAGGCGCTCTTTGAGCGCCTTTTTTGTATCGTAAGGTTGAACTTTTAGTTATTCGAAAAGCTCTTTGTGCAGTGCCTTAATCACATCTTTTGAGTCGCTAGTTTTAACAAGGAAGCAAAGGTTGTGCGGGCTCGCGCCATAGCAAATCATACGTAGATTATAATCTTCGAGGGTATTAAATACCTGCTTAGCCGAGCCTTTAGTTGCACTCATCTGGTTACCAATAAGTGCTACAAGGCAAAGGTCCTGTTCGACTTCAACGCGGCATAACTGACTAAGGGCTTCAATCGCGGCATCGGGTAGGCTTGGTGCACCGCCGCTGGTATCGGTTTGATCGAGCGTCAAAGATACGCTGACTTCAGAGGTCGTGATCAGATCGACAGATATTTTATGCTCAGCCAAAATACGGAATACTTCAGCGAGAAAACCATAGGCGTGAAACATATTTAGGCTGGTTAAAGTAACCATCGTTTGATTGCAACGTAGGGCAAGGGCTCTAAATAACGGCGCTTCTGAAACACTTTCTCTTATCCAAGTTCCACCTTTTTCTGGTGCTTTTGATGATCCAATAAAAACGGGGATCTGCTGGCGAACTGCGGGTAGTAACGTTGATGGATGGAGAATTTTTGCACCAAAATTCGCCATTTCAGAGGCTTCGCTGAAGCTGATTTCTTGAATCGGCTTTGCATTGGCAGCAATGCGTGGATCAGTACTGTACATGCCTGGGACATCGGTCCAAATCTCAAGAGTATCTGCACGTAATGCTTCTGCGATAAGGGCGGCACTGTAATCACTACCACCACGACCAAGAGTTGTAGTGTTGCCAAGTGCATCGGATCCGATAAAGCCTTGAGAGACAACAATGCTATCGGCCAGCAGTGGTTGTAGTTGGGTCTCCGCCAGTTGCTGGATTGTATTGATATCGGGAATAGCCTTACCAAATTGGCTATCCGTTCGCATGACTGGGCGAATATCGAAACGCTGTGCGTTAGCACCCATTTCAATCAGAATTTGGCTGAAGAGGTGAGTAGAAAGTAGCTCACCGTGTGACACTAGTTGATCAGTTAACGCTTTAGAAGGCGCAGTCGCTGCTTGCTCAGCAAGAGCTGCAACGTTATCAAGCAACAACGCGATCTCGGCAGAAACGCTGTCGGGCTGTGACAGGTTGTTGATAATTGTTTGATGGGTTGCTTGAAGTTGCTGTAGCCGTTGTAAGCGTTGTTCGCTATCTGCAATTCCATTTGCTAGTTCAACCAAAAGGTTGGTGACGCCAGAGCACGCACTGATCAAAACAACCCGAGCTGAAGGGTTATTTTTGACGATGGCTGCACTACGGCTCATGGCGGCATGATCGGCTACGCTGGTGCCGCCAAATTTCGCTACGGTAATGGGTGGAGGAATAGGTGTTGCATTATCTATGATGCTCAAAGCGAGTCTCCCAGTTTAAAATTATAAAACCAATACAGGGGAATGACTCGGGATGTAGATCCCGACGACCATGTCAGGAGAGCAATAAGGTAGGATTGCACACGTATGCACAATAACCAGAAGCTCCCCACTTTTTTATCCAAATATAAAAAAGTGACAGCTAGAAGGATTCAACCTTCATAGCCGATATGGCATGCCCCCTGTCATGTCATATCTCGGCGCTACTCCCCCTCTCTAGACTGCCTCGGGGTGGGGCCCCGCAATCGTAGATACCTGGGTAACGCTCCTCTTCTGTTTTTACTTGATGTTATTCTCACATCAAGGTGAACAAAAAACGATCTCCATTGAAGCGGATTTGTTATTGTCTTGTCAATTGTTGCCTGAAAAAATATGTAAAAAAAATGAAAGAAATTGTACGGATGAATAAGACAAGCTCGATTGGCTGAATTATAAACGCTATAAGCATAACGAAGAGAGACCTGATATAGTCTTTGGTACCTTACAACAATAGGCAAATGCCAACTTAGTTACTATCAGGGAGAATCAATAATGACAATAGGCAGTTTTTATCCACCGCAGCGCACTTTAATGGGTCCTGGCCCATCTGATATTTACCCTCAGGTTTTGCAGGCGCTAAGCCGCCCTACGATTGGACACCTTGACCCATTGTTTATTGGCATGATGGATGAACTTAAACAGTTGCTTCAGTATGCTTTCCAAACCGAAAATACGTTTACCATTGCCGTATCAGCGCCGGGTAGCGCAGGTATGGAAGCCTGCTTTGTTAATTTGGTAGAGCCTGGTGATAAAGTGATTGTCTGCCGTAACGGTGTGTTTGGCGATCGCATGCGAGAAAACGTTGAGCGTTGTGGTGGCGTGGCTGTCATGGTTGATTGTGCATGGGGTGAAGCCGTATCACCAGCATTGGTCGAGGCGACCTTAAAAGAGCATATTGATGCAAAGGTTGTTGCTTTTGTTCATGCTGAAACCTCTACGGGGGCATTAAGTGATGCAGAGGCGATTGCTAGAATTGCCCGACAGTATGATTGCCTAACGATTGTGGATGCCGTGACATCGCTTGGTGGTGTGCCGCTATTGGTGGATGAATGGCAACTTGATGCTGTGTATTCTGGCAGCCAGAAATGTTTATCGTGTGTGCCGGGTCTATCGCCGTTAACCTTTTCGGAACGAGCGGTTGAAAAGATTCAAAGCCGTACGACCCCAGTGCAAAGTTGGTTCTTAGATCAAAGCTTGGTATTGGGCTACTGGAGTGGTGAAGGTAAGCGTAGCTATCACCATACTGCGCCAGTAAATAGCCTATATGCACTGCATGAAGCTTTGGTTTTGTTAAAGAATGAAGGGTTGGAAAATGCTTGGCAGCGTCATAAAGATGCTCACCTTGAATTACGTGAAGGGCTAGAAAAGCTTGGCATTGAATTCGTGGTTAATGAAGCTGACCGCCTACCGCAATTGAATGCAATATATATCCCACAGGGCGTTGATGATGCCTTAGTGCGGAAAACACTCCTAGAGCGCTATAACTTAGAAATCGGTGCGGGTTTAGGTGCCCTTGCTGGCAAGGCGTGGCGTATTGGCTTGATGGGGTATGCCGCAAGAAGTGAAAATGTTGCTCTTTGCTTACGTGCCTTAGAAACGACGTTGAAATAATACCAATCTAGGTAAGCATGATTAAAATAAAAACGGCTACCCTTGGGTAGCCGTTTTTGTTTATCTTTTTAGCTATTCACTCGTAGGGCTTGCTGCTGATTTAGGAGCCACTTCTGGTAAATCGAATGTTCTGTCTGGAAATAAATAAAGCGCTTCTTGTTGAATTTGCGTGGCAAGATCAAGCTGGCCAAGATGAACATATGCTGCGATTAAATTGGTATAAAGTGCAGGGCGAGGCCATAGCTTGGCTTTATTTTGTGCCCAATTAATATACTCATTAATGAGCTGATCATTCTTGGTGGCAGCCCCAAGTTGCAGCTGCGTTAAATGTAAATTCCATTCGAAACGGTTTTGCCAAGCCCAAGGGTTATTGACGCCCATAAGATAATCAATATTCACTGGCTGGGTGGTTTCATATTTTGTTAGCAGGTAGCCTGAATACAGCGTTGTTGCCATATAACTGGTAACCATGAGCGGCAGTAAGATCACAGCTGTTTTTATCGAGGCGACATAATGCAGTTTAAGCTTATGGTATTTCGCGGTTAGGTTATCGACCCAATAAATAAGAATGATGAAAATAACCCAGTGCACCAGTGAGTGATAGAACGGGTACTCAAGTTGTGAATGCAGGGTGATTGGAAAAAACAGTCCTATCAACGCCAATTGTGTACCATCGCGGGCTTTTTTGACCTTAAAAAAGACCGCCGTTGCTGCTATCAGTAATGCCAACAGTGGAATGATCCCCCCTTCGGCAGCCCAATAGGCTAATTCATTGTGCGGGTGATCCAATGATGCCATCCCATAAGGACGTTCAGGGTTTTCATCACGCCATTGGGCTGTTTGAACGATATAGCCGACTTCAAATTTTCCGTAGCCATAACCTGTTAGCGGTTTGTTGAAAAACATTTCTACGGCTTGGGGGATATGCATCGCACGGGGACTGACTAAACTGAGGCGCTCTTCTTTTGCCTCCCAGCCCGTTGATGAATTAATGTTCCATGACACACTTAGGCCTAAGACGATCATTAATAACCACATGCGGCACTGGGCTTTTGCAGCAAAGCGGTGTAGGTATGGCAAGATCAGCAGCGTGCCGACTGCGGCACTCAGCCAGCCGGTTCGCGAGCTGAGAACAACGAGAATTGGTAATATTACGACAGGGGTGAGTAATAAGATCAATTGTTGCCATGACCACTTTCCTCGATACATAGGGATACGCGCTAATAAATAGGCGGATAAAATTAACCCTGTCGCAAGGAAGCTTGCCATTACATTTGGTTGCTGGAAAATACCATAAGGACGGTTAGCAACGGTGTCGTAACCAATTGGATTACCGGGCTCAAGCAGAAAAAACTGTACCCAGCCAAATAGGGCTTCAATCCAAACGCTAAGCAAGATCAGCCAAAGTAAACGCTGGCGCTGTTTTTGGGTAAAGGCAAATTGTTGTAACCCTACAAAGAAGAGGAAACCGGCCCATACGCCTAAGATCCGAGGGGTACTTTCGGCTACGGCGGCATTGGGGTAGAACAAAGGAAAACTGAGCATCAAGCAGCAGACAAAAAGCACTAAAGTCAGGCGAGAATATCGCCATATACGTTGTCGGCAGATTTCGAGTAACCCAAACGCAATAGCAAAACTAAAAGGTATCCAGCTCGCGGCATTAAAAGAGAGCTCTAATCCTGCTCCCCCAGGGTTGTGTTGGAAGTAGTGCATCGCAAGTAAAAACAGACACCCCATGGAAATCAAAAAGGGTTTGACCATTGGTTTACTGATCCTCTGCTCGGCTAACTTGGTGCCTTGTACTTGTAACACTGTCATGCTGCTTCCAATCGATATCGCGACAATTAAAATGTAAACCGGGCTAATTGCCCGGCCTACAACGTATTACCAATCTGTATGAATGTGACTCATTTGATTGGTATTTGATGCCTCTTTACTGACTATTCTACTGGGACGAGAGCAGGTAGCAAAGGTTTCAAGAATCGCGCGGTATGAGAACCCTTAACCAGCGCGACTTGCTCGGGGGTACCCGTCGCAATAATTTCACCACCGCCGTAGCCACCTTCTGGGCCTAAATCGATGATCCAGTCTGCGGTTTTAACCACATCGAGATTATGCTCGATAACAACAATGGTATTACCATGGTCACGTAAGCGATGTAATACCGTCAACAATTGTTGGATATCATGGAAGTGCAAGCCAGTGGTTGGCTCATCCAAAATATACAGGGTTTGCCCCGTATCTCTTTTGGATAGCTCACGAGCCAGCTTAACCCGTTGCGCTTCACCACCGGATAAGGTCGTTGCTGCCTGACCTAGGCGGATATACGATAAACCGACATCGACCAATGTTTGAAGTTTTCTTGCAATCGCTGGAACTGCATCAAAAAATTCGCGTGCATCTTCAACTGTCAGCTCGAGCACTTCATCAATGGTTTTACCTTTATAGCGTACTTCCAATGTTTCTCGATTGTAGCGTTTACCTTTACAGGCATCACACGGCACATAGACATCGGGAAGGAAGTGCATTTCCACTTTTATTACGCCATCCCCCTGACAGGCTTCACAGCGCCCACCTTTCACATTAAAGCTGAATCTCCCTGGCTTATAACCACGCGAACGAGATTCCTGCGTGCCTGCAAATAGCTCGCGGATAGGCGTGAAAATACCAGTATAAGTGGCAGGGTTTGAGCGTGGTGTGCGACCTATTGGGCTCTGGTCAATATCAATGACTTTATCGCAATGCTCTAAATCTTGAATTTCTCGATAAGGAGCCGCATCACCAGACGTTGCGCCATTTAGTCGGTGGTGGGCTATTTTGAAAAAGGTATCATTGATAAGTGTTGATTTACCCGAACCAGACACACCGGTAATACAGGTCAGCAGTCCTACTGGGATCTCCGCATCAACATTCTTCAGGTTGTTACCGGTTGCACCCAGTAATTTGACGGTTTTTTCTGGATTAAAAGCGACCCGTTGAGCGGGGACTTCGATAGCCATTTTACCACTCAAGTATTGGCCGGTCAGTGATGCTTCAGATGCTAGAATATCCTCAAGCTGACCTTCTGCAATGATACTGCCACCATGAACACCCGCGCCTGGGCCGATATCAATTACATGATCCGCGGTACGAATGGCATCTTCATCATGCTCAACCACGATGACGGTATTACCAAGGTCCCGTAAATGGGTCAGGGTTTTGAGTAGACGTTCATTATCACGCTGGTGGAGACCAATGGAGGGTTCATCCAGTACATACATGACACCGACTAAGCCTGCACCAATTTGACTTGCCAGTCGTATCCGTTGCGCCTCCCCTCCCGACAAGGTGTCAGCACTACGTGATAAGTTGAGGTAGTTAAGGCCCACATTAACTAAGAAATTTAAACGATCACCAATTTCTTTGAGGATCTTTTCTGCAATTTTGGCTTTTTGCCCACTCAGGCTTAATTGACCGAAGAAGTCTAGCGCTTCGCTGATGCTCATTTCACTGACATGCGGCAAAGTGGTATCGGCAATAAAGACATTGCGTGCTTCTAGGCGCAAGCGTGAGCCGTCACAGCTAGAGCAAGGTTTCTTTGAAACAAATTTAGAGAGATCTTCACGCACAGAGTTAGATTCTGTTTCGCGATAACGGCGCTCCATATTGTTTAGGATGCCTTCAAATGGATGACGGCGTACCGTGATGTCACCACGGTCATTAATATATTTGAACTCAATTTCTGTACGCCCTGAGCCACTGAGGATCACGGTTTGTATTTTTTTCGATAGCTCATCAAACGGTGCTTCGACATCAAAGTCATAGTGCTCGGCTAATGACTTTAGCATCTGGAAATAATAGAAATTACGTTTGTCCCAGCCCCGAATTGCCCCACCAGAAAGGCTTAGCTCGCCATTTTGTACAACGCGAGCGGGATCGAAAAATTGCTGCACCCCTAAACCATCACACGTACCACACGCGCCTGCCGGGTTATTGAACGAGAATAAGCGAGGCTCAAGCTCTTGCATGCTGTAACCACAATGCGGGCAAGCAAAGTTGGCTGAAAAGACAATTTCTTCACCGTCTTCGCCTGACATCGGGCTAATGACAACGGTGCCCCCCGAGAGCTCAAGTGCGGTCTCGAAAGATTCTGCAAGGCGTTGTTGAAGATCGTCTCGCACCTTGAAGCGATCGACTACCACTTCAATGGTGTGTTTCTTATGGAGCTCAAGCGTTGGAGGATCGGAAAGATCGCACACTTCGCCATCAATTCTGGCGCGAATATAGCCCTGGGCCGCTAAATTCGCCAATGTCTTAACGTGTTCCCCTTTACGTTCTTTCACGATAGGGGCCAGTAGCATCATCTTGCTACCCTCTGGTAACGCCAGTACGTTGTCCACCATTTGGCTAACTGTTTGAGCGGCGAGCTCAACATGGTGGGTCGGGCAGCGCGGCTCACCTACTCGAGCATATAGCAAGCGTAGGTAATCGTAGACTTCAGTGATGGTGCCTACCGTCGAACGAGGGTTGTGTGACGTTGACTTTTGCTCGATAGAAATGGCAGGAGATAAACCTTCAATATGGTCAACATCAGGCTTTTCCATAAGAGATAAGAACTGACGAGCGTAGGCCGATAACGACTCCACATAGCGACGTTGCCCTTCGGCATATAGGGTATCAAAAGCTAATGACGATTTACCTGAGCCAGATAAGCCTGTGATCACGATTAGCTGGTCCCGTGGCAGCGTAAGAGAAACGTTTTTGAGGTTGTGGGTTCGGGCGCCCCTGACTTCAATTTTATCCATATTCTATGAGCTTTATTGACTGACTGATGAGTTTTGCATTATTGCATAGCCGTAGAGGGCATGAAAGAACAGGCTGTATAAAGATACAGTGAACTGTATACATTTCATGCGAAGCCTATATACTAGGCAGCCGCTATATTTGCGTCAGATAACACAGCTTCAACTCTGTTCCCGATGGGGGGAAGCATGATAGACTGCGCGATTAAGTATAAACTTTGAATAGCGACCGCTGAGATAATTTCAGGGTCGGTTATGAGATCTGGAGTGAACTATGGCCAGTCGTGGCGTAAATAAAGTTATCCTTGTTGGTAACTTAGGTAATGACCCGGAAATCCGTTACATGCCAAGTGGTGGTGCAGTAGCAAATATTACCATTGCTACCTCTGAGTCATGGCGCGATAAGAACACCGGTGAGCAACGTGAAAAAACAGAATGGCACCGAGTAGCCCTGTTTGGCAAACTTGCAGAAGTAGCTGGTGAATATCTGCGTAAGGGTTCTCAGGTTTACATTGAAGGTCAATTACAGACCCGTAAATGGCAAGATCAGAGCGGCCAAGATCGTTACACCACAGAAGTTGTGGTTCAGGGCTTTAACGGCGTAATGCAAATGCTAGGCGGTCGTCAAGGCGGCGGTCAAGGTATGGGCGCACCTATGGGTGGCGGTCAGCAGCAACAACAAGGTGGTTGGGGTCAACCTCAGCAGCCAGCAGCTGCGCCACAGCAAAACTTCGCGCCACAGCAACAAAAGCAACAGGCTCCTCAGCAGCAGGCACCACAGCAGCCTCAGCAGCAGTACAATGAGCCACCAATGGATTTCGATGACGACATTCCGTTCTAATCGAAAGATGATTGGTTAAGTGTATTTGAAAAAGCAGCGTATATCGCTGCTTTTTCTTTATCTGCTTTATCACTTTTTAGGCTAGCGAGCAGGGTTGGCTTTAGCCTTAATGAAGTCAATAAACAATTTGGTTTTGACATGGTTGTAATCAAGCTTCGGGTAATAGGCATATGCCGAGTTCATTGGTTGTTTTAACTCTGGCAATACTGGCACTAATAATCCTTTGCTGAGCTCTCGTTTAACGGTGTTTCCACCCGCAAGTATAATCCCCATCCCTGAGACTGCAGCAGCCACGAGAGCTTCTGGGTTTTGGGTGGTGAAATTGCCTTTTAAACGCAGGCGTAAATCATTTTCAAAGGTGTGCTCTTGCTCATGACCATGAGTACCAAACAGTAGGCAGTTATGTTCGGCTAGCTGCGCTGGTGTTTCAATGAGTGGCTTGCCTTCAAGGTAGCTTGGCGCAGCATAAAAACCATGCTGGAAGGTAAAAAGCCGAGTGGCGATATAGCTGGATGAATTGAAATCAGTCAGCTCTTTACTGATGAAGACATCCAGGTTGAGATCGGGCAACTGCCCCGGGGTAATCGTATGCAACTCCACCTGAATCTTTGGGTAGGTCTCAAGAAATTCAGCAAGGTAGTTAACCAGCAAACGGCTTCCTGTCGCTAAAGGCGCACCAATACGCAGCACACCACTGACTTCTCCATAGGTCGAGGTCGTTTCGGCAAGCATTTGATGCCAATCTTCCAACAAGCGAGCACTACGTTGATAAAACAACTTGCCAGCATCTGTCATGGTGAGACTTCGGGTTGTTCGCTTGAGCAATTGTACGCCAAGCTGCTTTTCAAGCCAGGAAAGGCGCTTGGAAAGGGCTGAGCTTGATGTATTGAGCTTATTCGCTGCTTGGGCTAAAGAGCCTTGTTCGACAACAGTGACAAAACTTGTTGTGCAGGTGATCCAATCCATATTTGTTTGCTTACCTACTGTTATGTATAAGCCAATTGCTGTAATACCAGAATGGTGGCGTGAGCAAAAAAGTGCAACTCATTGAGATAAATAATTAATTTGTTTTTTATGATACCAAAAAATAACCGTTATCAATGATTCTTCCTCATTTCTTGCTTGGCTTTCGATGTGATAGTTAACGTTAGCTGTTAACAAAATGCTAATATTGTCGACTTAAACACTGACAACTATATAAATTGAATGGTATTTTGCTGTTAGTACTCGCGACAGGCACACTCTGCTGCCTTACAGAATCAACACCTTTTAAATGACTGGTCTTTTATGAGAAAAGCTTCGGGAATGAAGCTTACCAACCGTTTGGTAGCCTTCGTTACACTTATCGTGATTTGCGCCATTTTCGTTGTTTTTATCGGCGGGGCATTCAGTTTCCGTAAATTGGGACAAGACTACCAAACTCACTACCTTGATGGCGTGGTCGGGGTAATAGATCAAGAGCTAGCCGATCCGCAAGGCTCCCAATCATTATCACGGTGGTTGCCTAAGTTATTGCAAGCCAGCAATGTGGTTGAGCTCGAGGTTGGCAGTAATGCTGGTGTGGTGTATGACTTTAAAGGCTTACAGCCGATCACCGATCGCTCTATTTTGCATAGCCGGCGTTATGATTTAGACCATAATCCGGGCTTCTATGTCACTCTCAAATCTATCCCCCCCTATACCGAGTTGACGTACTCCATTGGGGCGATGTCCTCTATTAGTTTGGCGATAGCTATCATCATTCTCGGCTTAGTTTGGGGAATGGAATGGCTGAGGCGACAACTTTATGGATCGGAATTATTGGAACATAGGGGAAGAATGATCCTGGCTGGAAAGGTGGATGACAACGCCATTGGTGATGAGAAGGAGTGGCCAGCAACCGCTAGCTTAGCACTCGATAAAATGATCGTGGAATTGAAAGATGCCCGCCAGGAACGCAGCCGTTTTGATACTTTCATTCGTACTCACACTTTTCTTGACCAATTAACCGGTGCGGCAAACCGTGTGCTGTTTGACAGCCGCTTGCAGTCGATGCTGCAAGATCAGGAAACACATGGTGCAGTGGTACTGATTCGAATTGCGGACTGGGAAGAATTGCTGGCAGAGAAAGGTAAAGAAGAAGCTGATGAGCTGATCCAAGATGTCGGGGTGATCATTTCTAACTTGATCCAACGTTATCCAGATACGGTGTTATCCCGTTACTTCGATGCAGAATTCGCCATTTTACTTTCTCAGCAATCAACGAAAGAAGTGAAGCAATTTACCAATTTATTGATGAATGCCCTAGACCGCTTGATCCCTGCTGCACCCTTGGAAGCGGATAACTGGTGTCATATTGGCGTTACTTTTTGTGCCAGCGGTGAGCGCCGTGGCCGAGTGATGGATGAAGCGGATATGGCATTGCGTAGTGCCCAGCTTCAAGGGGCTAACAGTTGGTATGCCTTTAAGAAAGATCAGCAGTATGAGGATGCTCGTGGCAGTGTTCGCTGGCGCACATTGTTAGATGCCATTTTCAGTAGTGGTGGCCCGATCTTATATCAACAACCGACCATGACGCTTGATGGCGACATATTGCACCGTGAGTTACTGGCGAGAATAAGAGATGAAAACGGTGTGCTAATTAAAGCATCTCGTTTTCTAACGGCTGTTGAGCAAGTTGGCTTCAGTGCCAGAATGGACAAGTTAGTAATAGCCAAGGCATTGAAAATACTGAAAGAGCAGCCAGTTGAAGATGCAATTTCGGTGAATGTGAGTGTTGGTGCTTTACTCGAAAAAAGCTTCGTTAAGTGGTTGCGTGATGAGCTATTACAAACGCCACGAACAGTACTGAACCGACTGTCGTTTGAAGTGGCAGAAGGTGGGTTAGTGAAGCACCTTGATGCCATGCGTCCAGTCGCGAGAATGCTGGTGGGGCTTGGTTGTAAACTGGTGGTAGATCAGGCGGGTAGAACCATTGTTAGCACGCACTACATTAAAGATATTAAGGTTGATTATATCAAGCTGCACCGAAGCTTAGTGCGCGAAATTAACCTGCGACAGGAAAACCAATTATTTGTCAGGAGTATGCTGGGAGCTTGCGCTGACTCGAATGCCCAAGTGATTGCTGTGGGTGTTGAAAATAAAAAAGAGTGGCAGGTATTGCAGCAGCTTGGCGTTAAAGGTGGGCAAGGACGCTATTTTTCGGCAGAAATATCAACGAGTAATCGATAATCAATAACTTAACTTGGTTGTGGAATATATCTAAACTTACAAAATAACATCAATAAAATGCTACTCCATTATTAAAATCTCATTATAATGGTCAAATATTTGACGCAACTTAAACTAAATCACTGTGCGTTACATTATTCGATTAATGTGATGTGCACTTGCTGGTAGTCCATAGAATTGAAGACGTTATTCCACAAAATAATAAAAAAGAAAGGACAAGGCCATATTGCGGGTGTCTCGGTGTTTTCAGATAACGTTGTACTGGTGTACCGAGCTGAAAACGAGTGGATAGTTGATGAAAAACCGATCTCCGACATTGCTAGTTGGGGACAAGCAATAAAGGCACTTGTTGAAAAGCACCAACTTAAGGGCTACGACTTTCGAGCGGTGCTAGGGCACGGCTTTTATCAAAGCATGCTGATTGAAAAGGTCGAGTTGCCGCGTGAAGAGTATTCGACGGCATTACCTTATCTGGTCAAAGAGTTGGTGAATGAATCCCCCACTGACTTAGTGGCTGATGGCTTTTTAGCTCCACTCAAAGATCGGCTACAAGTGTTTGTGTCCCATAAAAAGCAGTTAGATGTATTGATTGCCGCTTTTCGTGATGTTGGATGCTCACTGGTTCGGGTGAGTGCGGAAGAAGTCGTTTGGGGGCAACTTACCGCGCATAATCAAAACCAATTGGTGCTGCATCGCCGTGGGCAAGGCAACTTGCAATTATCTGCATTTAAACAGCAAGCATTGTGCTTTCAGCGCCAACTCCGAGGTTTTACTTCACCGCTCTTGGAGAAGAGCGAGAATGATACGCTAGCCCAAGGTTTACAGCTTGATAGCTTGGCACTTGAGCTCCAGCGTTCATTAGATTTTCTAAGCGCCCAACTGCGTGATGCGCCGATTACCCAGTTACTTATTTCATGCGATGACGATGATGACGCAGCGTTGGCCAATGCGCTTAGCCAGCGCTTAAACGTGGTTGTTATTGCAGTCGCTCCCAGCCATCCCGTGTTAGCGACTAACGCGGCTAGGATCGCTCATGCAGGTATTGTTGAGCCCGAGCAAGCGGGAATTAACTTTTACTCTGATGCGCTTAAGCCAACTGTAAACTTTTTGACGCTACCCAATATTTTAATGAGTTGGCTGGCGATTGCGGTTTTCATGGGAGCATTCGCTGGTTGGTATGGCTGGCAGAATTACCAGCAACAGCAAAAGCTCATCACTGAACAAGCTCGCCTTACCGCGCAAAACGCTGAACTTGAGCGTGCGAAGGCAAGTCTTGCCAAGCATTTGCCTAGCCCATTTAAAATAGAGGCAGCTGATGGCCTTGAGCAGCAACTTGCGGCAAAACAAGCAACGTTAGAAGCTATCGCTATGCATGATATTAGCTTGCAAGTGGGCTATGCCAGCATGTTGAAGCAACTCTCTGATGCCGCCGACGGCGATATTTCGCTACAGCGAATTTCGGTATCGGGTCCACGTCTCGATTTGGAAGGTTTAGCGCGTACCCCTACGTCTGTTCCTAGCTGGCTCAAGGCATTTAAAGCATATCCAGACTTAGCCGATCGCCGCTTTCAGCTAATGTCTTTGGAACGTAATAAGCAAAATATTGTGACTTTTAAGCTACAGGCTGAAAGAGGCAATGGTCCGTCAGGGGAGCAATTATGAGCAGCTGGCAGGGTGTCTGTGACAAGTTTGAATTGCTGACGCGCCGTGAGCAATGGCTTATCGCCATATCGGGCTGGATAGCGTTGCTATTTGTTGGCTTTATGGTGGTCATTGAGCCTCAGGTTAATGCGTTCGGTGCCGCGAAGCGCCAGTTGGTATCGGTAACAAATGCCATGACGAGCAATGATAACCAATTGCTGCTGATTGAGCGCAAACTACAGTCGGACCCGAACCTTGATGTTACTGCCCGCATTGCCCGACTTGAGACGGATAATGCACTACTTGATGAGCAGCTTGACGGTAGGGTTGCAAGCTTAGTCAATGCAACCGAGATGTCGGTATTGATGGAGCAGGTGCTCCAGCGTTCAAAGCGTTTGAAGCTTGTCTCGTTATCTTCTTTGCCATCAGTGCAGCTGCTGAGTGGCGACGACCAAGGTTTCTATATTCACCCCGTAAGACTTACTTTGCGAGGGCGTTATTTTGATGTCGTTGCCTACCTGCAGCAGCTAGAGGCACTCCCCGTAAAATACTATTGGCGGAGCCTTAATTATCAAGTTGATAACTACCCTTGGGCCGACATTCAACTGGAAGTATATACCTTGGGTGAAAGTAAGGATTTCATTGGTGGTTAAATCAATATTAATAGTCATCGGAGTGAACCTAACGGTAATCGGGGGGGCGCTGGCGAAGCAAGATCCGACAGCCCCGCTAGGGTGGCAAGCTCCTGCGGTTAAGTCGGCACCATCAAGGGCGCGTTTACCGCAGTTACAAGGGATATTTTGTGAGCAATCAGGCAGTAATTGTACGGTGATTCTCAATGATAGCTTGGTGTCGCGAGGTGGAAGGGTTAGTGGCTATACCTTGGATTCGATTCAAGATGACTTCGTCATTCTTCGACGAGGCAGCAAGCAGTGGCGGCTGGAACTTTTTGCCGATAACGTAAAATCAGATTAGAACATTAAGTGATAAACATGCGTGGATTAGTAATAGCAATCGTCATTGCCTCTTTGGTGGGGTGCTCGACCAATATGGGACACCGAGACCCTGTCGAGGTCAAAAGTGCGCTCAATGAAGCCGCCAATGAAGCGAACAGCCGACCATTGATCGATTTACCCGATTCAGTCAATGATGATCTGATGCCAAACCTTGGTGGCAGTGATTACACGAGCCATTCTGCGCTGGAAAAGCGTTTTCGTGTGAATGCCCGTAATGTTGATGCAAAAGCTTTTTTTGGCAGCTTGGTAAAAGGCACCTCTTTTAATATGGTGCTTCACCCTGATGTGCAAGGACGAATTTCCCTGACACTACGTGATGTAACGTTAGATGAAGTGCTGGAGGTGGTGTCAGATATTTACGGTTACAACACTAGCCGTAAAGGGAACATTATTCAGGTGTTTCCTGCAACGTTACGTTCAGAGGTTATACCGGTTGATTACTTGCAGTTGCAACGTCGCGGTATTTCCCTGACAACGCTAACAACTGGCTCTATTTCTAATAATGGCTCGGGTAGCTCAAGCCAGAATAATTCAAGTAACAGCAGCTCGAACAACAGCAATAATAGCAATAATAGTAATAACAATAGCTCGGGAACATCGACTGGCGGAACGACGATTGAAACGGTTTCTGAAAGTGATTTTTGGGCGCAGCTAGAAAAGGCTGTGTCAGCGATGATTGGTAATGGCCAAGGACGCAGTGTTGTGGTTTCCCCACAAGCGAGTTTGGTATCGGTTCGTGCTTACCCCAATGAATTGCGTGAAGTGAAAGAATTTCTTGGTGTGTCACAAAGACGCCTTAAGCGCCAAGTGGTGCTTGAAGCCAAAATTATGGAAGTCACCTTGAGTGATGGCTATCAGCAAGGGGTTAACTGGAGCAATATAACCAAGAGCATTGGTGGCACCGACATTATTTTCGGTCGCGGCAGTATCACTGATGGAAGCGGTAATATCCCAGGCTTACCAGGTGGTGATCCCATTGCAGCATTGCTAGGTGGTCAGACTAATATCACCATTTCAGATGGCAATTTTGAGGCGGTTTTGAGCTTTTTAGACACCCAAGGTGATTTGAATGTTCTGTCTAGCCCAAGAATCACGGCTGCTAATAATCAAAAAGCGGTGATAAAAGTGGGTAGCGATCAGTATTTTGTGACAGATGTATCGGGTGGCGAAGTAAACAGTGATGGTGGAACCGCTTCTCCAGATATTGAGCTAACGCCTTTCTTTTCAGGGATTTCCTTGGATGTTACCCCACAAATTGATGATCAAGACGGTGTATTGCTGCACGTACACCCTGCGGTTATTGATGTTGTGACAGAAGTGAAAGACATTGCCCTTGGCGATACATTCGGCACATATCAGTTACCACTGGCGAAAAGTTCGATCCGTGAATCTGATTCTGTGATCCATGCTCGTTCTGGCGATGTTGTGGTTATTGGTGGATTGATGAAATCCATGACCAGTGATCAGGTTTCTAAAGTACCGCTATTGGGTGATATACCGATGCTGGGCCACTTGTTCCGTAACGTAAACCAAATTCAGTCAAAAACTGAGCTGGTGATTTTGTTAAAACCAACCGTGGTTGGTGAGCAAACATGGCAGCAAGAGATCGAGCGTTCTCGTGCTTTGGTTACTGAATGGTTCCCTGAGTAGGGGGTGAGCATGTATTTGTCGCACTTTGGCCTAACATCAGCCCCTTTTGCGTTGACACCCAATACGCAGTTCTTTCATGCGCTGCCGCCTCATCTCGAGGCGATTACCACCACCTTGGCGGCATTAGAAATGGGAGAGGGCATTATTCAGATCTCTGGTGAAGTTGGTACCGGAAAAACACTCGTGTGCCGGATGATCATCAATCAATTGCCCGCGCATTTTGAATTAGCTTATTTACCCACACCAGCAGCTTGTGGCAATGAACTACGAATGGCGCTGGCAAAAGAACTGAATATTGATTCGACAGGTGATACCGCGACATTAACCGAGCGGCTGCATCAAGCACTGCTGGAACGAAAAGCAAAAAGAAAGTCGGTGGTACTGATACTCGATGAAGCGCAGGCGCTATCGGATGAAGTGCTCGAAGTGATCCGTTTATTAGGTAACTTAGAAACCGAGCACGAAAAACTGCTGCACATTATTTTGCTCGGCCAACCAGAGCTTGACCAACGACTTGCCCAGCACCATATGCGTCAGTTTCGCCAGCGAATTACTTTTCGCAGCTGCTTGCGTGAACTGGAATTGGCTGAAGCGGTAGCTTATATCGAGCACCGTCTAAATAGTGTGAGTAAACAAGAGTATCAGTCATTGTTCTCACTCGCACAATATAAAGAGATATGGACTGCAAGCTACGGGATCCCTCGGTTAATCAATCAGCTATGCCATAAAGCATTGATTGCAGCATGCAGTGATAACCGTCTAAAAGTCAGCCGCCATGATGTTCTGCTGGCAATTAAAGATACCTTAGGAGCACGGCAGCCTCGCTGGACGTATCCAGTTTTATGGGGATGGCAGTAACAGCTATGAGTGAATTGAATAAAAAGCTGAATGCCTTGAGCCAGCAACAAGAACAGGGTGCAGTGAAAGCGGCGGTATTAAAGCCTGCACCCATTAAGCCGATCGTAAAATCATACTCGGCCTACTGGGTTATGCTAGCAGTAGCTGGGTTAGCCCTCGCTGGAAGCATTGGCTGGTGGCTGGGTGCTGGTAAGCATCAACCCGATGAGACGGTAAGCCCAGTATTGCAAGAGAGTGAGTTGCAAGAGAGCGAGCAAGCAACGGTTTTTGCTGTAGAGCCAACAGGAAAAATCGCACCGGTTATTTCTGAGGACGTTGCAAAGATAGAAGTCCCCTCAGCGAGTCGAGCTCCATCAGCTCAAGATCCCGCAGATAGGTTAGTACTTGCTACACAAGTTGAAGACGTAAAACCAGTACCTGTTAAGCCTGTAATTAAAACGCCTGTCGCGAACAATGCCGAGCCGGTAAAGCCAACCGCTAAAGTGGCGAAGGTCAGCGTTGTAGAGCAAAAGCCAATGAAGGCGCCTACGGTTGTAGCGGCTGTCGCGAGTCCTGTAGAAACAGTAAAAGAACCTGTTATTCCAGAGCACTCGCTAGCGGCTTTGGTTAGCGAGGAAGCTATCCAACCTGAAGGCTTGATGATCGAATCCATTGAGTTGGATGCCGAGCAGCTGGCAAACGTTGAATACAGTAAAGCCGAGAAGGCGTTGAAAGATGGTGACATCATTAAAGCCATTCGTTACTTAGAAGCTGCTGTTAAATACCAGCCGACATGGGTAACCGCCCGCCAAAAGCTGTCTGCATTATATTATGGTCGAGGGGAGAATCGGCGTGCATTGGCGACCTTACAACAGGGCCTTGCCCATGATACCCAGCAACCCGATCTGCGTTTAACCATGGCGAAGTTATTGGTTAATGAGTCACAGCCCCAAGCGGCTTTAAATGTACTGGCTGAGATGCCAACAGAGGTACATGGTGATTATCTGGCGATGCGAGGTGCATTGGCGCAAAGGCTAAAAAATAATGTATTAGCAATGAGTAGTTATCAGGAACTGGTAAAAAATGAGCCTTATGATGGTCGCTGGTGGATGGGGCTGGGGATCGCGCTTGAGCGCAGCGATGCCAACGATAAAGCCCAAAGAGCTTATTTACAAGCACTGCAGATGGGGCGTATTTCGCAGCAATCGCAGCAGTTTATCCAACAACGTTTAGCCATACTAGAAAGCCGAGAGGGTTAACCATGCAAATCAAACTTCGTAAGCGCTTGGGTGATTTGTTGGTTGATGAAGGCATTGTTGGCCAAGATCAGCTAGAGCGAGCATTACTACAGCAACAGTCTACTGGGCGTAAGCTAGGTAATACCCTGATCAGCATGGGCTTTTTGACAGAGCAGCAAATGCTGCAGTTTCTTTCTCGTCAGCTTGATATCCCATTAGTCGATTTGCATCGGGTTACTGTTGATGCCGAAGCCGTCGCATTGTTGTCAGAAGTGCACGCCCGTCGCTTGCGAGGCTTAGTGATTGGTTTACATGGCGATACGGTACGTGTTGCCATGAGCGATCCCGCCGATCTGGCCGCACAAGAAGCCCTTTACGATCAGCTATCGCAATATCGAGTGGAATTGGTGATAGCCCCTGAGCATCAGTTGATCACCGCTTTTGACCGCTACTATCGCCGCACACAAGAAATTGTCTCTTTTGCTGAGCAATTGCAGGCCGAGCACCAACACCAATCGGACTTCAATTTTGGCTTTGATAATGACGATAACGATGAAGTCACGGTGGTAAAGCTGATCAACTCACTGTTCGAAGATGCCATTCAAGTGGGGGCATCAGATATTCATATCGAACCAGATAGCGACGTGTTACGTATTCGCCAGCGTATTGATGGAATATTGCATGAAACATTGCTGAATGAATCGACGGTTGCCTCCGCACTTGTTTTACGTCTGAAGTTGATGAGTGGGCTAGATATCTCAGAAAAACGCTTGCCGCAAGATGGCCGCTTTAACGTTAAAGTACGCGGTTGCTCTGTGGATGTGCGTGTTTCCACCATGCCAGTACAGCATGGCGAGTCGGTTGTTATGCGCTTGCTTAATCAGTCTTCTGGCATTTTAAGCCTTGAACAAATCGGCATGCCTGCAGATATCTTGCAGCGTTTCCGTCGGCAGTTAAAGCGCCCTCATGGCATGATTTTGGTAACAGGCCCAACAGGATCGGGTAAAACCACCACGCTATATGGCGCACTCAGTGAATTGAATAAGCCGGGTAAGAAGTTGATCACCGCGGAAGACCCCGTTGAATATCGCTTACCTAGGGTCAATCAGGTTCAGGTCAACAGTAAAATCGGCCTGTCATTTTCATCGATACTACGGACATTCTTGCGACAAGATCCCGATATTATTCTTGTCGGTGAAATGCGCGATCAAGAAACGGTCGAGATTGGTCTGCGATCTGCATTAACTGGCCACCTCGTATTATCAACACTTCATACCAATGATGCTGTCGACAGTGCACTGCGCATGATGGATATGGAAGCCCCAGGGTATTTAGTGGCGAGTGCGGTACGTGCGGTACTGGCACAGCGATTAGTACGACGAGTGTGCCAAGAGTGTGCAGAAGTAGAAACCCCTGAACATGCTAAGCAGCAGTGGTTAATGGCACGTTTTCCTCATCTAGAAAAGACCACTTTCAAGAAAGGGAAAGGCTGCCAAAGTTGTAACTTTACGGGTTACAAAGGGCGAATCGGGGTGTTTGAGTTACTCGAAATGAAACCAGCAATGATGGATGCATTACGTGCTAATGATGCGGTAGGTTTTAGTCAAATTGCGCGTCAGTCAGAAGGCTATAAACCGCTTGTGGAATCTGCAATGGCATTAGCGCAACAAGGAATGACGAGCCTTGATGAAGTGCTGTTACTGGGCGAAGGCGATGAGCATGATGGTTTTGTGCTGGGTTCATGAGTAGGAGTGTGTAATGCCGCAATTTATCTACCGTGGACGTGGTGCTCAAGGTGAGCTACAGCGTGGCAAAATCGAAGCTGCATCACAAGATGCTGCCGCCGATCTACTTATTCGTCAGGGGATCATTCCGCTTGAAATCCGACAAGGCCAAGCTCAGCGTAGTGGTGGGGATTTCCAAAATCTATTCAAGAGCCATATCCCCCTTGATGCCTTAGTTGTCTTTTGTCGTCAACTTTATAGCTTAACCAAAGCTGGTGTACCTTTGTTAAGGTCAATTAAAGGGCTAGGGCAAAGCTCCGGTCATCCATTGATGAAGAGTACGCTGGATACGGTTGTTGATGAGTTGACCAACGGTAAGTCGCTGTCAGCGTCGATGAAGCAGCATCCTCGTGTATTTTCAGAGCTGTTTGTTTCGATGATCCAAGTAGGGGAAAATACTGGTCGCTTAGATGATTCACTGCTGCAACTGGCTCATTATTATGAGCAAGAAATGGAAACCCGTCGCCGAATCAAGTCTGCGATGCGCTACCCAATGTTTGTGATCACTGCAATTATGATCGCCATGGCAGTGCTGAATATTAAAGTTATCCCTCAGTTCTCCTCTATGTTTAGTCGTTTTGGCGTTGATTTACCTTTGCCGACTCGGATCCTAATTGGGACCTCGAATGCGTTCGTTAATTATTGGCCATTAATGGTTGGCGGCATATTGGTATCATGGATTGGTATAAGGGTATGGCGTCAAACGCCTGTCGGTAACGAAAAGTGGGATCATTGGCGGCTTAAAGTACCAGTTATTGGCGATATCGTTAACCGATCTCAGTTATCACGCTTTTCACGTACTTTCTCATTAATGCTTCGTGCCGGTGTCCCCTTGAACCAAGCGATTCAAATGTCAGCCGAGGCATTGGGTAATCGCTATTTAGAAAACCGCCTTATTGAGATGAAAAATGGCATCGAGGGGGGAGCGAGTATTGCCAGCACTGCGAGTCAATCGGGTATTTTTACCCCGTTAGTCCTTCAAATGATCGCGGTGGGTGAAGAGACGGGTCAGGTTGACGACTTACTGCTTGAAGCCTCTGACTTTTATGATCGCGAAGTCGATTATGATCTCAAAACCCTGACTGCTCGTGTTGAGCCTATGTTGTTGTTAGTGGTAGCTATTATGGTGCTCATTCTTGCACTTGGTATTTTCCTTCCAATGTGGAGCTTGCTCGATGTGGCTAGAGGCGTTTAACGCAAAACAGCATAGCCGCATTCATCACATTATTCTCTTATCGGCTATTTTTATGATCATTTCGGTGCTGTTGACCCAGTGGCAAAAGGTGAATGAGAAGGCTGAACAAACTCAACTCCGTGTACTGACTCAGACTCTTGTTAAAAGTGCGGCTTCTCTACGCCAGGAGTGGGAGTTAAGCGATAAACCTGAACGGGTGACGGTAAACGGAGTTAACGTCTCTTTTACTCAAAAGGGATGGCCAATTGTGCTGAGTGGACAGCAAATTAACTGCCAAAAAACGTGGGAACTACTTTCATCAAGGTTCAACCCCGTGTCATACCTTGATCTTGTTGAAAAAAAAGAAATGAGATCAACTTATTATAATTCATGCAATTTCAAAATTAGTAGTGGAAAGTGGCTAGCATTATTTTATGAAAATGAGACAATACGAATCGACAGTTTTTTGACGCTCACCGAATTACGGTGATGCAGATTTGACTAATTAGATAAAGGCAGAAGTGACATGAAGAAACAGTCTGGCTTTTCTCTGGTTGAACTAGTCATTGTGATTATTGTTGTCGGATTGCTGGCGGTTGCTGCATTACCACGCTTTATGAATGTGACCGATGAAGCCAAGAAGGCATCAATTGAAGGTGTAGCTGGTGGCTATGCAACCGCAGTGTTGTCGGTGCGTGCTCAGTGGGAAGCCTATGGCAGACCACAAAATGCAGGCCGTAATATGGTTGATTATGACGGTACGGATATTTACTTAACCCAAGCGGGCGATACGTCTGATCCGAGCATTGGCTATCCGGTTTCGTTGCTCAACAAAGATATTGGTAGCATGGCAGTGACAGATTGCGTTGCGCTAATGGATAACCTGCTGCAAAACCCACCCAAAGTCACCAGTGAAAGCACTGATGCTCAAGGTGGTAAATACCTGTTCTATACAGAATTGGTGACAGAAAACAGCATGAATGCTTGTCGCTACTATCAGTTGGCATCAACGGGTAGTGACGGTAGTGGTTCAACCAATGTGACTTCTGGTCACTACTTTACTTATCAGCCCGTTAGAGGCTTGGTGCAAACTGAAATACGCTAAGCCGTATTTATACTAAGAAATAATGGAGAATGTTATGAAACGTCAAGGCGGCTTTACGCTAATTGAAATGGTAGTGGTTATCGTAATCCTAGGTATTCTGGCGGTTACAGCAGCACCACGTTTTTTGAACCTACAAAATGATGCTCGTGGCTCTGCCCTGCAAGGCCTGAAAGGCGCAATTGATGGCGCTGCCGGTATTACTTACGGTAAAGCGGCTATCAATGGTTTAGAAGCAAATGGTGATACTTCAGTTAATGGGATCCCAACAGCATTTGGCTATCCAAAAGCAACTTCAGCAGCGTTAAAGCTTGCTGTTACAGGTCTTGAAGATTGGCAGTTTGTTAAAGAAACAACTTCGCCAGCAGCTGTTGTGTATACATACAATGGAAATAGTGAGGCAAACCCTACGGGTTGTATTGTTACTTATTCTCAAGCGCTTAGCGTTTCTCAAGCGGCATCGACAAAATTTGAAACTGGTGCAGCATGTATCGGTACTAAATAAGTTTTAGAATAGCGCTCCTCGGAGCGCTATTTAATAAGGGCATCATAATGATGTTTTTATTAAATAGATTTTCCATTCCATAAAACCTTCAGGGTGAATAATGCCCAGAGCCCAGCGCGGTTTTTCCTTAATCGAAGTGATTGTCGTGATAATGCTGGTGGGCATTATCTCGGTCACGGCTGCTTCACGCATGATGGGAAGCAGCGGTTTTGATGCCTATGTTGCCCGCGATCAGGCTATCTCGATCGCCCGTCAGATCCAAGTCATGGGCATGAACCAAGCAATAAATACCCCCAGTGATGATCCTAGTCAGTGCCTTGCGCTAAAGATCACCAGTGATTATTTTGGCTCGCTGTCATGTTCATCTAATCAAGATTTTAGCCGCTGGTTAAGCACCGATAACGACAAGGTAAGCTTCGCTATTAATAACGGTATATCAACGATGTACTTCGATATATTGGGGCGGCCGTTTATGTTTAATCGCAACAACCAAAAGGTCGCTATTTGCCAATCAGCAACCTGTGAGGTGACGTTTACCTCGCGAAGTAATGAGCAAGCAACAATGTGTATTAATGCTGAAGGTTATATGTGGTCTGGGGTGTGCTCATGAAAAGGCCAAATTCACAGCGTGGCTTTACCTTGATTGAAGGCATTATCACCATTGTTATTCTTGGCATAGCAATGGTAACGCTAACCAGTTTTCTATTTCCTCAGGTACAACGCTCTGCTACGCCATATTATCAGGCGCGAGCGGCGGCCATCGGGAATGCCTTTCTTAATGAGATCCTCTCGCGCAAGTTTGATGAGCATTCAGACCCGTTTAATGATAGCCGTATTCGATGTGGTGAATCCGTTCTCATTCAAGGCGTAGAGTTCTATCAGGAATGCTCTCAACCTATTATTGCTGGCTCGGGTTTTCGTTGGCCTGAAGATGATATAAGCGAATATTATGATTACGTTGATCCGGTCAGTGGTAACTTGCTTGGTAGAGGCTTAAGGGTTGAAATTGCCAATGATGTCGATGATTTTCATGGTTGCTGGGGGGATTTAGCCTTATGCCGCGAAAGGAACTTCGGTGAAAACAGCACTTTCCCTTGGCGTGGCTTTGTTGAAAGTTTGGTTGAAACAGCGGGTGGTACCAGCAATGAGTATTACAAGAATATCACGGTTAATGTAAAGGTGAGCTATCCAGATAGCCTTAACCTTGAAATACCACCCCGTCAGCATAAGCGAATTGAAGTTGAGATAAATACGGGTAGTTATGGGCAATATGAGTTTGTTGCCTACAGGAGTAACTACTGATGGGCAGCTTCAAACGCATGCAGCAGGGTTTTACCTTGATGGAAATGGTGATTGCCTTGGTGATCCTCGCGATCATTTCATTGGCCATTGGCAGCTACCTTCAACTTGGCGCACAAGGCTATATCGGTACGGTTAACCGGGATCGGGCGCAATCAATCGCTCGCTTTGCGCTAGAGAAAATGACCCGAGAAATTCGCCATGCCGCCCCCAATAGTGTTGAGGTTAACTCGTCTGGGCGATGTCTTTCTTTCTATCCGGTAAAACTATCGGGCTTTTATCTTGCAGAGCCTATCAATACGGCGCTGGACTTTTCCCCTACAGTGGGCAGCGTTGATGAGTGGACGGCAATTCAATCTAATGCTTGGATGGCGATTGGCCTTTCATCGGCGAAACAATATGACGAAAAACGAAACACTATTCGTACCGTTGAACAGAGCAGCGATGATGGGGTGCTGACAGCGACTCTGGCACTTCCGCTAGCATCGTCATCACCCGCCAACCGTCTGTATAGTTACAGCGAAAAAGTGAGCTATTGCTTTGATGCGACGTTCAATTCATTACATCGCTTAGTGAGTAATGCCATACCGTCTAATAATAACCTGATAGCCAAAGACGTTGAGAGTGTGAGTTTCAATGCTGAAGGCGTTGGGATGAACAGCAATGGCATGGTGCACATTCGCCTTGCCATTATGCGTGAACAGACTGGCGAAATCTCAACTTATGAGCATACAGTACAGGTGATCAATGTTTTATAGCAGGCAACGCGGCAGTGCGCTGATTGTGTCAATATTCGTTATTACCGTGATGGCGGTAATGGCCTCGGCGATGATTAAGATTGACTGGTCGAGCCAAGATACCACCTCGCGAGAAGTGTTTGCGACCAGGGCGTGGTACGCCGCCCATTCTGGTAATGAGTATATGCTGAGTAAACTGTTCCCGTTAGGGGAAGTAAGCTCGAAGCCTGAATACTGCAAAGAATATACCGGTGAGCTGTCTCCTAGCTTATTTAACTGTCAAGCATTAAAGCTTGTTTGCACCAAGCATGAATATGGTAGCGCTGAATCTAAAAAATATAAATATCAATTAGAAGCGACCGCAACCTGTGGAACGGGGATGTTTGAAACCACGAGGACTCAGGAAGCGTGGGCCAAGGATTTAAATAATGAATAAGATAATTAGCCTGCTTTTTTTGTTGATCTTGGTGGTACCATTTTCCAGTTATGCCGATGATGACGATGATTTTTGTCATGTAAATAGTAAGGCTGATTTCAGTGTTTCTTTTGATATTGATGATGCTGAATTGGAAGAAACAATCATGGCTTATCAAAGCCACGGTAACACTTCTAATAAGAGAAAACGGCCGCTTTGGACCAATGACTCAAGTGTCACTAATGAAGTTATTTACGAAAGATGGATGAAAGAAGAGCGCGATTATAGTGTTTGGTTGTGGTACGAGCATTCCGGGTACTCAAATCAAAAAGCAGGGAATTTACATTATTACCTAAAAGTTAATGGCCAATGGGTCCTTCAGCAGACTCGATGGGCCGATTTAGATGGATTGAAAGCCGCTGATATTACAGTGAAACCAGATGGTGGTGATGTTGATGACTTTCGTTGTGAACAACCGGGTCCTCCTCCCTTACCTGAAGAGCCTGAATATAGCGACGATGCTCAATTTCAATTTGGTACTCAGTCATGTAGCGCAGCTGAGTGTGAAATTCTAATAGATAATATTGATCAATATACCTTTAAGCCATTGGTCTTTTTGATGCCGACCATAGATCAAGGCTCACCAGATGACGATCCCCCCGCAACTCTTGCCGTAAAATCGGTTGATTTGAATGATGGAAAAGTAATTATTGAGCAAGTATCGCCTTCTGGAATCGGAGCCGCAGCAACGATGACTCAGGTCAGTTACTTAATCATGGAGCCTGGAAAGGCGAATTTTCATGGTAAAGAAGTGGTTGCGGGTTATGTCGATACCACTGAATATCAAGCAACATCAGGCGATGACCGAGGCTGGGAACGCGATATTGCATTGTCTGACTGGGGGGGAGGCTCGTTGTCTGATCCTGTATTTTTAACCCAGCAGCAAGGGCTCAATAGAGATCATATTTTTTCTACTTCTGCGATTACAAATATTACCGCTGGAAAAAGTGATTTAGCGATTGAGCTAGGGCGGGGAACCGTGCACCCAGCTAACAAGCGTCGTGTCGCTTTCTTAGCTAGTAGTGTGGGAACTGGCGAGACAGATACCGGAATAAAATTTGAGTTTGGTGTTGTGCGAAATTTAAATCAAACGGGAACATTGGCTGAGTCATGTCAAAACCTGCGAGTCCCCTTTGCAAACAATTATACCGTACAACTTGGTGTCGTCGGGATGAAGCAAACCCGTAATGGCCCCCATGGTGGTTGGATCCGTCGTTGTGAGTTAACACCGTCTGATTTTAGCTTTGTGTTTGACGAAGATACCTTGGGTAGCCGTAAGCATCGTAGCGCAGAGGATGTCGGTTATTTTGCGTTTGGTACGGATTTTCAAATGCCGGAGCATTGTGAATACTTCCCAGGTCCAGTGCAGTCACACTCCGAGCAAGGAAAGATTGAGATCTATGATCAGGGCTTTATTCATGGTCAGGTTGAAAACTTCAAATTGGGGTTCAATTCTATAAATGATGGCTCTGGTTTAGGCGATGAATCATGCCGTACTGATAGTGCCTCTTGGAAGTGTCAGTTAAATCAGAATCTTGTTGTAGATTCTGTGGATTTACCTCAATTTCCAAGCGGTGGTAGCAGTGAGTCGTTTTATGACGGTAAAACACACGTTATTTCTTTTGAGAAGACATACCAAAGAATAGAAGCGGGCTCGACTTCAACGGTGAAGCTTGCAGCGAGCGGTGATTATTGGATTAGAAATTTAACCCTCAATGGCCAAGCAAAGTTAGTGGTTTCTGATGGAATAAAAGTCCGGTTATTTGTGGAGAGACTTCAAACTAATATTGATTCATCCATCAACCACAGCGGTAATCCAGATGATTTCATTTTGGTCGGTGTGGGAGCTAATGCCAATATACACCTAACAGGTGAGACCACATTCCATGGCATGGTGTACTCGGAAAACCAAGTAACCCTCGATTCCAAATTTAACTTCAACGACGACATTACCCAAATGCCTGCCACCATTACAGGAGCAGTGACTGCTCGTCAGGTATTTATGTCTGGAACCAGTAACATACGTAGCGGTGGCATGTGTTTCACACCTCCTGAGCAAAACTATCAAATTACTGTTAGCCCAGAGCAAGATTTATCACTGACGTGTGATCGCCAGCCCGTCGAGTTTCAAGTGCTGGACGAAAATGGCGCTCCTGCCGGTAGCTATGATGGTCAGGTCAATATCACCAGTACGCTAACGACGGCGAACAAGGCTTTTTGGTATCTTAGTGAGCAAGGCGGAGATGCAGGAAAACTCGACATTAGCCAGAGCCATGCACTTAACGTTGATACTGACGGCAAGGTGAGCCTATGGCTGAAGAGTGATGTGGTTGGCACTATTTCGGCAACTGGCCGCCTCTCGACTAACAGTGGGAAGAGTGCCACAGGCCAGTATGGTTTTGTGCCGTTTAAGTTTGAAATTGCTGACAGTTACCTTCCGACCGTTGCCGGAAAGCCGGCAACCATAAGTATCAAAGCCAAAGCCTGTAAAACCGATAATAGCGATGAGGTATCGGTTGGCTATGATGGTAAGCGCACCCTGACACTCGGTACTCGCTATGACGCCCCCAATACTGGCAGTCAAAATATTGAACTACGGGCAGCTACCACAACCGCAAATTGGGTGAGTGATGAAATTGAACTCGACTTTAAGCGTGGCATTGCAACCGCCGAATTAAGGTACCTCGATGCAGGTAAAACAACCTTAACCCTGACTGATCCTAAATGTAGCCTTGCAGAAGGGTGCGAAATTTTACCGGATAGCCAAACGCTCGCACAGTATACGCTGGGGGACTGGACTCAGCTGGAAGGGACACAGTCGGTGTGGTCGCGCCCTTATACATTTGCCTTGTGTAATGCAGCTTACCCTTTTATTGAGAGCGCAGCAGGTACTTCTGCGAGTGGCAGTGGCTATATGGCATCGGGGGAGAGTTTCAGTACCGCAGTGAAACCAGTGATCTGGCTAACAGAAGATGAAGGTCGCAATGATATTAATATAGAAGGCAATGCGACAGCTACCGTGGATAGCCGCGGAATGTGTCAGCGTTTGGTAACAGATAATTTTTATGTCTCTGATGCCCCCATCGCAAATGTTGAGCTAAGTATACCGGAACAACCTCACTCTCCACCTGACCCATATACAGATAGAGTTGCTTTAGACTCGGATTTATATGAGGGCGGCTCTCTTACCAGCTCACCTTTGCTTAATACACAAATAAAAGAGACCCCATTTATAGCTAGTTGGGATGAAGTGGGCAGTATTTGGCTTCAAGCCGATACCCAAGCGAGCTACCTTGGAATGGATATTAATATGGGTTCTCGCCCCGTTGGTCGCTTTTATCCTGCTTATGTAGAAGTACAAAGCGGAAATGACTTTACGTATCCCCGCAATGGCAGTGGTGCTCAGAGTGGTTTTGCATATTTAGGGCAGGAATTTCGTGCTCGCTTTTCAGTGTTACCCAAAAATCAGTCTGGCAAGACCGTTGCTAATTACGCTTATTTTTTACAAAACTATCAAGCAAGGTTGGCGCTAGAAGCCATTGACGGGAGTGGCGAGAGCTTTGCTACGCGGTTGCTACCACGAGGTGCATGGTTAGGTTGGGAAAATAATGCAACCTTGATGGATTGGAAGCTGGAACGTAAAGGGTTTGGTTCTGCCTCTACAGTGAAAGAAATACCATGGGATAGCAATAATAGCACTTGGGGTTTGTATATTGCCCAAAGTGCAGATCCTACTGAAATCCTTTCTGTATCAGGAACAAACGTTGAAGTGCAAGGCAGTATTTTGACCCAAGAAATGGCGCCATTTAGCAATGCACCCGTATTGCGTTATGGGCGAATGGCGATGGATGATGCGGCAGGGGTTTCTGATAGTCAAATTCCTGTACCGCTTCGAACTGAATATTGGACTAATGATGGTTTTGTTACTAATCAAGACGATAACTTGTCGGTTTATGATAGCCAATACTCTTGTAAACAAATGATTGCTCAATCGGATAGTACTGTCGCCAGTAATTCTGAATTGCAGGGCGCTGGAAACGTTGTGGGCGGGGAGGCCAGTTCAGGGCAGCTTGTTGCACTCCCACACAAAGAGGACGGAAAACCCGTGATGGGATACCGTGAGCAAACGCGTTTTTGGTTGAAGTTAGTAAATACTACGCCACAAAAGGTCGATCCTCTTAATGATGAGGATATTCACTGTACATCTGGTATGGTAGATGCGCCATGGCTAACCTATGATTGGCGCGGCAAAGGCGATGAAAGTCCCTCGGCCGTGGTGACCTTTGGTGTCTATCGCGGTAACGATCGTATTCTCTACCGTGGTGAAAAGGGCATTAATACATTGCTCAATTAAATAAAATGCGGATCTGTGGCAGGTTTGACAAAGCTTACCTTGTCTCGATCCGCGCCCCTTGATACATTTAGCGCAATTTAACGAATTTGTAAGCTTGCAGGATTAGCCGAAGACTATGTTTAAAAAACTTCGTGGCATGTTTTCTAATGACCTGTCTATTGACTTGGGTACCGCCAATACTCTTATTTATGTCAAAGGACAGGGCATCGTACTCGATGAACCATCAGTAGTAGCGATCCGTCAGGATCGCGCCGGAGCAACCAAAAGTGTGGCCGCAGTCGGTCATGATGCCAAGCAGATGCTAGGCCGTACTCCGGGTAATATTGCTGCGATTCGACCGATGAAAGACGGTGTTATCGCTGACTTCTACGTAACTGAAAAAATGCTTCAGCATTTTATCAAGCAGGTACACGACAATAGCCTGTTGCGTCCAAGTCCACGAGTTTTAGTCGCTGTACCGTGTGGTTCTACCCAAGTAGAGCGCCGTGCTATTCGTGAATCAGCACAAGGTGCTGGTGCGCGTGAAGTGTATTTGATTGACGAGCCAATGGCTGCGGCAATCGGTGCGGGAATGCCAGTCTCTGAAGCGACAGGTTCGATGGTTATCGATATCGGTGGTGGTACAACGGAAGTTGCCGTTATTTCACTTAACGGTGTGGTGTACTCATCATCTGTTCGTATTGGTGGTGACCGCTTCGATGAAGCTGTGATCAACTATGTTCGCCGTAACTACGGTAGCCTAATTGGTGAAGCAACAGCAGAGCGCATTAAGCACGAAATCGGTTCAGCTTACCCTGGCGATGAAGTACGTGAGATTGAAGTTCGAGGCCGTAACCTAGCAGAAGGTGTTCCTCGTAGCTTTACCCTTAATTCAAATGAAATTCTTGAAGCACTGCAAGAGCCGTTAACGGGTATTGTTTCTGCGGTTATGGTTGCACTTGAGCAGTGTCCGCCAGAGCTAGCTTCTGATATTTCAGAGCGCGGTATGGTGCTGACTGGTGGTGGTGCGCTTCTGCGTGACCTTGATCGTCTACTGACCGAAGAAACCGGTATTCCAGTTGTTGTGGCCGATGAACCACTGACTTGTGTTGCTCTAGGTGGCGGTAAGGCCTTAGAAATGATCGACATGCACGGTGGCGATCTATTCAGCGAAGAATAATGCCCTCTTGGGCATGTCAACAAACAGGTTATAGCGTTACATGAAACCTATATTTGGCAGGGGACCATCCCTGCAGTTACGCCTGTTTCTTGCCATTTTACTGTCGGTTGGCTTAATGCTGGCCGACAGTCGTCTTGATGCCTTCGCCAATGTCCGTTATTTATTGAACTCGGCCATTGCCCCTCTTCAATATGCTGCAAACTTACCCCGCGATATGCTAGATGGCGTATCAGGGCAGTTTAGCTCTCGCCAACGGTTATTGGTTGAAAATAAAGCACTGAAACGAGATTTGCTTGTTCAGCAGAGTGATGTTCTGTTGCTTGAGCAATTAAAGCAAGAAAACCAGCGTTTACGGGAGCTATTAGGCTCTCCATTTGTGCGTGATGAAAAAAAATTGATTGCTGAAGTTATGGCGGTCGATTCCGATCCTTATAGCCATCAAGTCATGATCGATAAAGGCCGGATTGACGGTGTTTACGAAGGTCAACCCGTGATCAACGAAAGAGGAATTGTTGGTCAGGTGTCGTATGTCGGCGCCCATAACAGTCGTGTGCTGTTGCTCATTGACCCATCGCACGCGATCCCGGTGCAAGTCGTTCGTAATGATATTCGCGTTATCGCTTCGGGCAGTGGACAAATCGGTCAGATCCAGCTTGAGCACGTACCAAGCAGTACTGATATCGAAGTGGGTGATCTCTTGGTCAGCTCAGGTTTAGGTGGGCGCTATCCTGAAGGTTACCCTGTTGGGTATATCACAGAGTTCTCATTTGATAATAAACGACCATTTGCTCAAATCAATGCAAGGCCTGCTGTACAGTTTGATCGTCTGCGTTATTTGCTGTTGGTTTGGCCAACACCGAATGAAACGTTAAGTGAAGGGGAGTTCAATAGTGGCGCATAGTAAACCTAATGGCCGCGTGTGGATTTGGCTGTCTTTCATTATTGCCTTGGTGCTACAAGCCGCGCCGTGGCCGGGTGAATTGGAATATTTTCGCCCATCTTGGGTAACCTTGGTGGCCTTTTATTGGGTGCTGGCACTACCACATCGCGTGAATGTTGGCACAGCACTGTTACTTGGCTTGCTATGGGACTTAATGCTGGGCTCAACCCTTGGTGTACGTGGACTGATGATGTCGGTGCTATGTTATATAGTAGCGTTGAACTTTCAGGTGCTGCGAAACCTTTCTTTGTGGCAACAAGCGATGCTGGTGGCACTATTAACGCTGGGTGGCAAGCTGGTCGAGTTTTGGGCGGAATACCTAGTTTCAGTGATCACGTTTGACCCGCAGCAACTTTGGTCTGTATTGCTTAACTTCCTGTTGTGGCCATGGCTGTTCTTACTGCTACGGCGAATGCGTCGTAAGTTCTCAATTCGTTAAACTTTTCTCCCAATACGATCTGTTCGATGCTAGTTTGTAACATTACCATCGAGTACCAATGAACAGGTCGTATTGATTTGTCATACTAAACAAAATTAATGTTATCATCATGTCGACACTGCAACTGTATTTAGCTTCTGGCTCTCCTCGCCGTAAGGAATTACTCACTCAACTAGGTTATACCTTTGAGCGAATCGTCGTTGATGTTGAAGAGCAACATCAACCAGGTGAATTGCCCGCTGACTATGTACAGCGTTTATCAAAAGAGAAAGCCACTGCTGGTGTAGCGGCTTCTGATGGGCAGCGGCCAGTATTGGGCGCCGATACCATCGTGGTGGTTGATGAAACAATTTTGGAGAAACCCCAAGACTTTGCGGATGCCAAGCGAATGTTATCGCTGCTTTCTGGGCGTCAGCATCAAGTCATGACTTCCGTGACATTGGCAACAGCTATGAGACAACAAACCACGCTTGTTATTACGAACGTTTGGTTTAAGACATTGTCTGATAAAGAAATTGAAGCCTATTGGCACAGTGGCGAGCCGCAAGATAAAGCCGGAAGTTATGGTATTCAGGGGATTGGCGGCAAATTTATCGAACGAATCGATGGCAGTTATTACGCTGTGGTGGGGTTACCTTTAGTGGAGACCGACATCATGGTTCAAGACTTTTTAAGTTTATCAATTTAGAGGCAACCATGAGCACAGAGCTGCTAATTAACGTCACGCCGAGTGAAACTCGCGTTGCAATGATTGAAGCGGGCAACCTTCAGGAAATCCATATCGAGCGCGAATCAAAGCGCGGTATTGTTGGCAATATTTATAAAGGCCGAGTGAGCCGCGTATTGCCAGGTATGCAAGCTGCATTTGTTGATATAGGTCTCGACAAAGCGGCATTTTTGCATGCTTCCGATATTGTTCCCCATACAGAATGTGTGGCAGAAAATGAAAAGCAGCAGTTTCAGGTACGTGATATATCTGAACTGGTGCGTCAAGGGCAAGATCTCGTTGTTCAGGTTGTCAAAGATCCATTAGGCACCAAAGGGGCACGTTTAACGACGGATGTGACATTGCCTTCTCGTTACTTAGTGTTCATGCCAGGGGCTGGTCACGTTGGTGTTTCTCAGCGTATTGAGAGCGAGAAAGAACGTGAACGCCTTAAGAAAGTAGTCAATAAACATTGTGACGACCTTGGTGGCTTTATCATTCGTACTGCCGCTGAAGGTGCTACGTCGGAAGAGCTTGCTCAAGATGCCGCTTTTCTAAAGCATTTATGGCGAAAAGTATTAGAGCGTCGCGCTAAACATAAGCCAAAATCAATGCTTTATGGTGAGTTAGGTCTGGCGCAACGTATTTTACGTGACTTTGTCGGCACAGAACTTGATTGTATTCAGGTTGATTCACGCTTAGGCTTCGAGAAGCTTAAAGAATTTACGGATGAATTTGTCCCTGAGTTGAGTGATAAACTTGAGTATTATGCTGGTGAGCAGCCTATCTTTGATCTATACGATACTGAAAATGAAATTCAGCGTTCTCTAGATCGCAAAGTTGAACTTAAATCAGGTGGTTACCTGATCATTGATCAGACTGAGGCGATGACAACGGTCGACATTAATACTGGTGCATTTGTCGGTCGCCGTAACCTTGAAGAGACTATTTTCAATACCAATATCGAGGCAACCAAGGCCATTGCTCGCCAACTACGCTTACGTAACCTTGGTGGCATCATTATTATCGACTTTATCGATATGGCCTTGGAAGATCACCAGCGTCGGGTACTGATTGCTCTTGAGCAAGCGCTATCTTATGATCGGGTTAAAACGAATATCAATGGCTTTACCCAGCTAGGTTTGGTCGAGATGACGCGTAAGCGTACGCGTGAAAGTATCGAGCATGTACTCTGTGATACCTGCCCGACCTGTGAAGGCCGTGGTACGGTGAAAACCGTTGAGAGTGTGTGTTACGAGATTTTACGTGAAATCACCCGAGTGAATCGTGCTTATGATGCAGATCGCTTCGTGGTATATGTCTCTCCTGCGGTTGCAGAAGCCTTGGCGGGTGACGAGTACCATGCACTGGCAGAGCTTGAAGTTTTCATTGGCAAACAAGTCAAGATCAAAGCTGAGCCACTGTATATTCAAGAACAGTTTGACGTCGTTATGATGTAAATATTGCGAGGCAATTGAGTGACAACAGTTCCAGTTCGTCTGGTACGTGGATTAATGTGGCTAGTGCTAATTTTATTAGTACTGGCCGCAATTGCTATTACAGGTCTGCGTCTTTTTCTCCCCCAGCTTAACGACTACCGTGAGCCTATTCGTCAATGGGCATCATCTCAAGCCAGTATGCAGCTTGAAATTTCTCATGTCGAAGGGCATTGGCTTAACTTCGGACCCTCTCTGGTTTTGAAAGGCGTTGGGGTCAATATGCCTGATAATCCAGACTCTCTGGTTGAGGTCGGCGATGTGTCAATGCAGCTGGATATGCTTGGGTCAATCATGGGCTTGAGTCCAGTATTCAAAGATATTCGGATTGATCAACTACGTTTGGATCTCACCCAGCTTTCAGGGCTGTCTAATCGTAGTACTTCTACCGCGAGCAATCGACAAACGTCAACCATTCGCCGTTTAGAAGAATTGCTCTTTGTTCAGCTAGGGCAGTTCTCCGTACGAAACTCTGCAGTGATATTGCTATCACCTGCTGGTGAGCGGATCACACTCAACATTGAAAACCTGCAGTGGGATACTCACAATAACCAGCGCCGTGCTGAAGGGGTTGTCAGCATTGCCGATACGCATTTCAGTCAAATGCGGGTGATTGCCAACCTGTCAGAAAATCGCTCATTGACCGAACTATCCGGTGAGCTTTATGTGCAGGCCCGTAATCTTTCTGTGACGCCATGGCTGAATAAAAAGCAGCTAACGGACGCCAATATTACGAGTAGTAATATCAATGCTGAGGTCTGGCTAACCGTTGATAGTGGTCGCTTACTTAGGAGCTTTGCAAGGCTCGATAGCAGCTACCTTCGTTGGCAACAGGGAGAAGAGAAGCACGAGTTTAGTATTCGTCAGGGCCTCGTTAACCTGACGCCGATCTCATTGAACAATGGTGAAATGGGCTGGCGTTTAGATAGTGACAAAATGGAGCTGCAAACCGACAATCTGCTCTGGCCGAGTTTTGATATAACGGCACGTTGGCAGCCGGAAAGCTGGCAGGTCGCGATTAGTCAATTATCACTATCTCACCTGCGACCTTTTATTAGCTTTTTACCCGATGACAACACTGCATTTGAGATGGTTAACACCTTGCAACCCAGTGGTACGTTAAGTGACATTCGGGCTATGGGCGGTAAGGATGTTCCACCGAGGTTTTCTTTCGCACTAAATCAGTTCGGTATGAAGCAATGGGAGTTATTGCCAGAAATCCATAAACTGGATGCTTTTGTCGCTGGTGATTTACAGGGCGGCAAAGCCGTGTTGTCACTAGAAGATGATGAACTGCCTTATGGTGATGTTTTTCAGGCCCCATTAAACATTGAACAAAGTGATGTAACGGCTTTTTGGCAAATTGATAATGATGGCTGGCGATTGTGGAGTGATCAGCTGGTCGTGAATACGCCACATTTGAGTGTCGATGGTCAGTTTCGCCTAGATTTTCCAGCCGATGCACCGTCGTGGCTATCATTTTATGGTGAGGCAACACTCAGTCAGGCGGGTGAAACTTGGCGTTATCTACCAACGCACGCACTGGGTCAAGATTTAACGAACTACCTGTCGGCAGCCATTCGTGGCGGGAAGGCTGAAGATGCCCAGCTATTGTGGTACGGCGAATTGGCCGATTTCCCATATAGCGATAATACAGGTGTATTTCAGGCTTATGTGCCGATGCGCAATGGTAAGTTTAGCTTTGATACCGCTTGGCCTGAACTCACTGAGCTCGACCTTGATCTATTGTTTGAAAATGACTTTATGTACCTTGACGCGAACCATGCGCAAACCATGGGCGCGACAGCATCGAAGGTTACAGGTGATGCTGAATTAAGTGGCGATGGCCACCTCAAGTTAGCTGTTGATATTTCTGCGCAAGGTGATCAAGTCCGAGATTATATGATGGCGACGCCATTGGTTGATTCGGTCGGGGCTGCGTTGACCACCGTACAGGTCAGTGGCCATGTCGACTCATCATTTCAGTTGGATATCCCGTTCGACGGCAGCGATGTCCGAGCATGGGGCAGTGCCACATTAGCGGGAAATCAAGTTGCTATTGATGCGCCACCTATCTCTCTAGAGCAGGTTAAAGGTACGATTTCTTTTGATAATGACATCGTCAATGGTGATGGCTTTACGGCATCGATGCTCACGCAGCCAGTTTCTTTTGGATTTGCAGGGAAAAGTGAAGATAGTGGCTATAAAGTGGGTGTTGAGTTAGACGGTGACTGGCAAGTTGCTCCTTTGCAGGCACAGTTACAAGATCCACTATTGGCGCACGTTTCTGGCAGCAGTCAGTGGCACACTAAAGTTGATATCGATTTGCATGACACGGGGTTTGATTACCTTGTTGACGTGCAAGCAGCTCTTGAAAAGGTTCACAGCCAGTTACCATACCCGTTGGCGCAAAAGGCTGGCAAAAATGATGACATAACGCTGGCAGTCCGTGGTAATGCACAGTCATTGACCGGATTGATTACGGCACCAGATATGAAATATCAAGCAATTATCAATCTTGTGCCTGAGCGTTTAGAAATTGATGCCAGCGAATGGGTTATTGGTGATGCTCGGACTCAATCTCTGGTCAAAGGAACACATGCGCTAACGATCAACAGCCCTAAACTAATAAATGGCGATCGTTGGGTTGATCTTTTCAGCGATATTGATGATAAACAGGCGCAGGTTGAGCGATCTGGTAAGCCAAGTGTGATGCCAATCATTCCATTACCTACCCAAGTTGATGCGAAAGTGCGGCAATTGAAACTGGCCACCCTTGACTGGAGTCGTGTTGATTTAACCCTTCGTAGACAGACCAAGCAATGGCATATGAAGTTAGCCAGCCGAGAGGTCACAGGCGAAGCTGTTTGGCCTGATAACGCTCCTATCAATATTATGCTCGATAATTTGCATCTCAATATTCCTAATATGGATGATTCTGAGATAAGTGATGGTCCTCGGAAAAAGTACCAACCACAGCGAGACATACCGCCAGCGACTGATTTTGACCGCAGCATGATGGTGAATATTCCAGAAATGGATATCACGATGAATGATGCATGGTTACAAGGCTATCGTCTGGGGAGTGTTTCTGGAAAGGTCCGCCGTGATGGCAGCATGCTTGAATTGGTCAACTTTACGATCGACTCTGGCGAGACATCACTCAACCTTGATGGACACTGGACACTGACCGATGATCGCAATGAAACCCAGATTGCTTTTGATATCGATGGTGAGAACAGCTCTGATCTTATGGGACGCTTTGGTATCTCCGGCGGGATCCAAGGAGCTAAGTTTAGTACTTATGCCTCTATTCAATGGCAAGGCTCACCGTGGTCAATGCACCGCGAGACGTTATCTGGCGAGATGAAATCAGAGACCGGACAAGGTGTGATCAGTGATATTGGTGGTGCAGGGCGCTTGCTTGGCCTATTTAGTATTGACTCGATTGTGCGCAAGATGCAGCTTGATTTCTCAGGGATCTTTGATGATGGCTTAGCATTTAACTATATCCGTGGTAGTGGTCAAATTGAGAATGGGCGCTTTGAAACCTCGAATATCAAAATGCAGGCACTGGCTGGTGATATGTTTATTCAGGGAAGTGCTAATCTTGTAAATGAGACCGTGGATGCAAGGGTCAGATTTACCCCGGACTTTACCTCTGGTATTCCGGTATTAACCGCATTTGCGGTAGCACCTCAAACGGCTATCTATGTGTTTGCTATATCAACGGCATTATCGCCAGTCTTGGATGTGTTTACTCAGGTTAACTATAGAGTTAAAGGGCCAATAGATTCGCCAATAGTGACTGAACAATCACGATTCACGGGTGAATATACCGTGCCTGAAGACTTAAAACAGCAAGAAAAATCAAAATAACGACAAGGCAGTGAGCTGCATTTTATCCAAGGGCATATCTTGGATGAAATGCCATTAGGGAGAAAGTTATGGCTAAAGTTGGCATCGTACAAATGAATTCAGGCGCCGATCCTGAAGTGAACCTTAAGCACCTTAAACTAAAGCTGAAAGGGCTGCAGTTACAAGGGGCTAAGCTGGTTCTAACCCCTGAAAACTGTTTGGTTTTTGGTTCTCGACATGATTATCAGCAACATGCTGAACCATTGGGGGATGGCCCTCTTCAGCAGGCTATCGCTCAATTGGCGAATCAGTTAGGCATTTGGATTCTGATTGGCTCTATGCCTATTCGTCATTCGAGTGGTGCAATCACTACAACGGCACTGCTGTTTGATGATAAAGGCGAGTGTCAGGGTCATTATAATAAGCTCCATATGTTTGATGTTGAAATTGAAGATAAGCATCATAGTTACCGTGAGTCCGATACCTTTTTACCGGGCAATGACGTCAAAGTGATCGCTACGCCTTATGGCAACATTGGCTTATCAATCTGTTATGATGTCAGGTTCCCGCAATTATATTCGGCCTTGCGAGAGCAAGGAGCGGACATCATTGTTGTGCCAGCTGCCTTTACCAAAGTAACAGGTAAAGCACACTGGGAGCTCCTGTTGAGGGCTAGAGCGGTAGAGACTCAGTGCTGGGTGATTGCTGCAGCACAATGGGGCGAACACAATGAGTCCCGAGAAACCTGGGGGCACTCAATGATTGTTGACCCTTGGGGGCAGGTTGTCGCTTGCCAGCAACAAGGAACTGGAGTGCTGCTGGCTGATGTTGATTTAGAGCTCAGCCAAGCAATAAGAACAAATATGCCATTGGTGAATCACGCAAGATTTAGTGTTCACCAACGCTAATACTGATACGCCTTCGCTATGTGTGGGCGGTCGGATATAACAAGAGCAAAGTAGATGACGCTGGAAACTGTAGAAGAGACAATGTTAGCCCAATCAGGGCTAGGACGTGAAGAGTTAAGCCAGACCTTGAGCATGATTGCTGCAAGGGATGTGGACTATGCTGATATTTATTTTCAGTCTTGCTGGCATGAGTCATTAGTGCTTGAAGATAGCATTATTAAAGATGGCTCATTTAATATCGATCGGGGTGTTGGTGTTCGAGCAGTTTCTGGCGAAAAAACCGGTTTTGCCTACTCCGATCAAATCAACCAGCTGGCATTAACCCAAAGTGCAAAAGCAGCACGAGGGATCACTCGCATCGGTGGTAGCGGTAAAGTAAGCGCATTCACACCAAGCAACCCAACCAACATCTATGCGCCAGTTAATCCGCTTAATAGTTTTGATAAATACCAGAAAATCGCATTACTGGAAGAGATTGACCGCTATATTCGTACCAAAGAGCCGATGGTCAAAGAAGTCTCGGTTAGTATTAATGGCGTTTACGAGCAGGTAATGGTTGCCGCACTTGATGGTACCTATGCGGCAGATATTCGCCCATTGGTACGCTTATCAATCAGTGTTTTAATCGAGAAAGGCGATAAACGCGAGCATGGTAGTGCGGGCGGTGGTGGTCGCTATGGTTATGAATATTTTCTAACTGAAGAAAACGGTAAGTCGATTGCTTTAAGTTATGCCGATGAAGCATTGCGTCAGGCGATTATCAACATTGATGCTGATGAAGCTCCTGCAGGTACTATGCCGGTTGTACTTGGTGCTGGCTGGCCTGGTGTCTTATTGCATGAAGCGGTCGGCCATGGCCTTGAGGGAGACTTTAACCGTAAAGGCTCTTCCATGTTCTCTGGTCAAATGGGCCAGCAAGTTACATCACCGCTTTGTACCATTGTCGATGATGGCACGCTCAAAGACCGTCGTGGTTCAATTAATATTGATGATGAAGGTACACCAGGCCAATACAATGTATTGGTTGAGGGCGGTAAGCTAAAAGGCTACATGCAAGATAAGCTGAATGCCCGCCTGATGGGCGTTGACCCGACAGGTAATGGTCGACGTGAATCGTATGCGCATTTGCCGATGCCGCGTATGACGAATACGTATATGCTGCCGGGTGAGCACTCACCGGAAGAGATTATCGCGAGTGTGAAGAAAGGTGTGTATGCGCCGAACTTTGGTGGTGGTCAGGTTGATATTACATCGGGCAAGTTTGTATTTTCTGCGTCGGAAGCTTACTTGATCGAGAATGGTAAAATAACGCGTCCAATCAAAGGTACGACCTTGATTGGTAGTGGTATCGAAGCGATGCAGCAGGTATCGATGGTCGGTAATGATCTGGATATTGACCGTGGTGTTGGCGTGTGTGGTAAAGCTGGCCAAAGTGTGCCTGTTGGCGTTGGGCAACCAACCCTGAAAGTTGACTCAATGACCGTTGGTGGTACACAGTAAGCGAAGGCTTAGTGTGGGCGTCATGCCAAAGGTTATAAAAAATGCCAGCAGTGATGCTGGCATTTTTTTATTATCGCGAGGCCGTGATGCTCAAGGCAAGACCGGATCTGTACTCACAAAGCGTTTAGTCTTTAATGTACAGTTCTTTTAGCACCTGAAAAATTTCACGATAAGCTTTGGCTGGCTTATTTTGAGCCTTTTCTTTGCTTGCTTGGCGAACTAGCTGGCGCAAGCGAGTACGATCGGCATTTGGATGGTCAACTAGAATTGCGTTGATCATACTGTCGCCATTCTCAATTAAACGATCACGTTTCTGCTCAAGTTTCTTTAACTCAAACGTTGCTTGAGAGTGCTTGTTGTTCAGCTTATCTAAAGCAGCTTGAATAGGTTCAATTTCCACATAACGCATAAGTTTACCGATGCGCTGTAGCTGACGGCGTCGTGCTTCGTTTTTAAAGCGCTGCGCGTCTTTGATCGCCTCAAACAGCTCTTCGTCTAATGGTATCTTAGCGAGTGCGTTAGGTTTGAGTTCGACCAGTTCTTCACCCAGTTTCTGTAGGGCATCCATGTCACGCTTCATCTCGGATTTACTGACCCAGATGATTTCTTCTTCCTCTTCCCAAGGGGCTTTTTGGTTTTTGCGGCTCATATCAGGCTCTTCGGAATTGCATTTGTTTTTATTTTACCAGTTTAATCGGGATTTGGGGCGCAAAATACGCACAGGGGGTGTTATCCTAAGAGTAATACCAATTTCATTGGCTTATTTGGTTACCCGATAAGGTATCTTAAAGGTAAGCGATTACTGAGAAAATAAAGTATGGACGTGAAAGAACAGGTTGCTCAACAGCGTGTTGAACTGGAAGCAGCGGTCGCTAAAGCGCTGGAGCTGGCTGGCCAACAGGCTGATGCGGCTGAAGTTGCGATAAATAAAACGACCGGGATCAGTATCTCGACGCGTATGTGCGAAGTTGAGAACGTTGAGTTTAATAGTGATGGCGCACTCGGTATTACCGTTTACCGTGGTCAGCGCAAAGGTAGTGCATCAACGTCTGATCTGAGTGAAGACGCGATTGCACAAACTGTTGCAGCAGCTCTGGATATTGCGCGTTATACCTCTGAAGATCCTTTTGCTGGTCCTGGCCCGAAAGAATTAATGGCGAAGGATATTCCAGAACTTGATTTGTTCCATCCTGATGAGCCAGAGCCCGATCATGCTGCCTCTATTGCGATTCAGGCTGAGCAGGCCGCCTTGGAGTCTGATCCTCGAATCAAAATGAGTGACGGCGCAAGCTATGATAGCCATTACGGCATTCGTGTTTATGGCAACAGTCATGGCATGCTCGCAAGTTATGCTTCAAGCCGTCACAGCACGAGTTGCTGCGTGATAGCGGAAGGCAAAAATGGTGAGATGGAGCGAGACTATAGCTATACCACAGCGCGCCGTGCTTCTGAACTCTGGACTCCAGAGAAAGTAGGGCGCCATGCGGCAGAGCGTACTGTTGGTCGAATTGATCCACAGAAGCTGTCTACTCGAGAAGCACCAATCATGTTTGCGGCGGATATTGCGACAGGGTTGTTTGGTCATTTAGTGATGGGGATCAGTGGCTCTAACCTTTATCGTAAATCTACATTTTTACTTGACCAACTGGGTGAGCAAATTTTCCCGGAGTGGCTCAATATTAGTGAGCGTCCACATATCTTACGTGGTATGGCGAGTACACCATTTGATAGTGAAGGGTTGGCGACACGCGATTGTGAAATCATCCAAGATGGTGTGCTTCAGACGTACCTGATGACAAGCTATGCGGCACGTAAGCTAAACCGTCAGCCAACAGGCCATGCCGGTGGTATCCATAACTGGATAGTGAAATCGACCGGTGAAAGCTTCGATCAGATGCTGAAAAAGATGGATCGCGGCTTGTTGGTCACTGAGCTCATGGGCCAAGGCGTGAATATCGTAACGGGTGACTATTCACGTGGCGCGGCTGGATTTTGGGTCGAAAATGGTGAAATCCAGTACCCTGTCAGTGAGGTTACTATTGCGGGTAACCTGAAAGACATGATGAAGAACATTGTCGCTATCGGTAGTGATACTGAAACGCGCAGCCAGATCCTAACGGGCTCCATGCTAATGGATACCATGAAGATTGCCGGTGAGTAATAAGCCGTTGTACTTATCTCAGGGCATGACAGTGGATTGATCAAAAAAGCGAGCTTGATAGGCTCGCTTTTTTATTGATGCTTGCTCACGGTGCGAACGGGTAGGCTATACCAAAAAGACGGTCGCGAGCCCAAGGAAGACGGATAAACCGACAATATCGGTAATGGTCGTTAGTGCCATACCGCCAGCTAACGCGGGATCGATGTTCATCTTTTTGAGGAATATCGGAATACAAACCCCCGCAATACCAGCGACCAATAAGTTGGTTAGCATTGCTCCGGCAATGATAGCGCCAAGCAGTAAACTCCCTTTCCAGAAGACTACGACACCACCAATAATTGCCGCCCATAAAATACCGTTAATTAAGCCGACGCGGGCTTCTTTACTTAATAACCAGCGAGTATTGGTATCACCGATGTGGCCGACAGCAAGGCCTCGAATGACCAGCGCGACGGTTTGGTTACCGGCGACGCCACCCATAGACGGTACAATCGTCATCAAGATGGCGATTGCAGCCATTTGCTCAAGCGTATCTTCAAACAGGTTGGAAACTGATGCGGCAGCCAATGCTGCGAGAACGTTGACGCCGAGCCAGATACTTCGACGCTTAGCGGATTTAACCACAGGGGCGAAAGTATCTTCGTCGTCATCCATACCCGCCATACTCATCATGGTATGCTCTGCATCTTCACGAATGATATCGACAACATCATCAATGGTAATACGACCAACAAGTTGATTGTCGGTATCAACAACGGGGGCTGACAGCCAGTTGCGGCGTTCAAACAGGGTGGCGACTTCGCTATCATCCATATCAACCGCAATGGCCTCATCGGCATCATCCATAACATCTTGGATTTGGATGTCGGGTTGAGTGGTGATAAGAGTGGCCAATGATAAGTGGCCAATCAGTTTTTCGTTTTGATCGACAACGTACAGGGCATCAGTAGCTTCCGGCAATTCGCTCTTCATTCGTAGGTAACGCAGAACCACATCTGCGGTTACATCCCCTCGAATAGTGATGAAATCGGTACTCATGATACCGCCGGCGGATTCTTCTGGGTAGGCTAGCGCTTTCTCAACCCGGTGGCGATCGGTTGCGTCCATCTGTGCCAGTACTTCCTGATATTTGCTATCAGGTAAGCTACGTAGGACGTAGGCAACGTCATCGGTTTCCATGCCTTCGGTAACAGCGGCCAGTTTATCTGGTGCCATTTGAGCGACAATGCCATCTTTTACGTCTTCTGAAAGCTCGTCGAGGATTTCACCTTGTTCTTCAGGATCGGTAAGTTGCCAAAGTACTTGACGCTCTTTAGGCGGAGAGGCTTCGAGAAGGTGTGCAATGTCCTCCGGCTCCATCTCTTGGAGCATTCGGCGAACGTGGACAAACATGCCGTTTTCAAGCGCTTGGTTGACTTCTTGTAGTGTTTGGTGGGTTTGGTCTTGCTCTATTACATCCGCCATTGCTTGCGATACCCCAAATAACCGTGATGCGATATACCTGAAGATACTTGATGGCTCAAAAGCCACTCAGTAATGCTGAGAGGTATAACAATGCAATAAGCTGAATTTTAACGCAATAGTGATACAGTGTCTCATCAGAACTGAGAGGAAATAAAGATTTAATGCTTTTACGTTGTTTTATTCTTCGCTATTGAGTTAGCTTTCTTCGTCAAAACCCGCTTCGATGAGCTGACTAACGGCGTCTAACGCGACGAGGGCGTCAGTCCCGTCTGCACTGACACTGATCTGTTGCCCTTGGGCTGATTCCAGCATTAATAGTCCCATAACACTATCTGCTGTGGCCGTTTTTTCACCATTGCAGATAGTAATACACGACTCGAAACTCTGCGCAAGTTCGACCAATTTGATGGCTGCTCTTGCATGTAGTCCTAGGCGGTTTTTAATAAACAATTCCCGGGAGCACTGGGTCATTTTTTAGCTTCCAACGTACGGTGGCGAATTTGAATTTGGTGCCCTTCGTATTTGAAATGTTCAGCCAGTTTCTGAGCGACATAAACGGAGCGATGTTGGCCGCCAGTACAACCTATCGCGACAGTAAGGTAGCTGCGATTGTTCTTTTCAAGCATAGGCAACCAGGTTTCGATAAAGTTGCGAATTTGATAGATCAACTGGTTAACTTCAGGCTGTGCAGAAAGATACTCTTTGACGTCTTGATCAAGGCCGGTTTGTGGTTTTAGTTCAGGAACCCAATGTGGGTTAGGTAAAAACCGCACGTCAAACACATAATCAGCGTCCGTAGGCAGGCCATGTTTAAAACCGAAAGATTCAAAGACCATGATGAGTTCGCGGGCATCCCGACCAAGCACACGAGAACGTACCGTTTCACTAAGATCATGGATCGATTTACTGGTGGTATCGATGACAAGATCGGCGTGTTCTTTTAATTCCGCAAGGTGATCGCTTTCAGACAAAATTGCTTGTTCAAGGCTCATGTTGTTGCGAGATAGCGGGTGTAAGCGCCGAGTTTCGCTATAGCGTTTGATTAGCTCTTTGTCATCTGCATCGAGGAACAGTACATTCACATCGACATCATCACCAAGCGAATCCAATGTTTCACGGATCACATCTGGCTCTGCTGGCATATTACGGACATCAATGCTGACGGCGACATTTTGCTGGTTACCTTCTAGCGTCTTGATAAATTGCGGCAGTAAAGTCACCGGTAAGTTATCAACGCAGTAATAACCAAGATCTTCAAGTACACGCAAGGCGATAGACTTACCTGAGCCAGAGCGCCCACTTACGACCATTAACATCATGGCTGAGATACCTCAACAATCGGGGAGTGTGTGATGATCATTATGAATCACAGGTTAGGATTTGATAAAGCTCTTCATCACTTTTTGCGGTGCGAAGTTGCTTACAAACTTGTTTACTGCTGAGCTTTTCAGCCATACAGGAAAGGGTTTGCAGATGCTCTTTACATTGTGCATCGGGCACGAGCAATGCAAATAGCAAATCAACTGGTTGGTTGTCGATAGCATCAAACTGAATCGGATCCTGACATTGGATCAATACAGCAACGGCTTGCTCACTATTATTGATGCGGCCATGAGGGATCGCGATGCCATTACCGATACCGGTACTGCCCATCTTTTCTCGGCTCAGCATACACTCAAAGAGAGGCTGGGGGTTCTGGTCAAGGTGCTCAGCAGCAATTTCACTGATAATTTCCAAAGCACGCTTTTTACTGGAGCAAGGGACTGCACTTTTAGTGCAGTCCAGGCTCAATACATTACTCAGTTGCATGATTAGTGACTATTGAGTTTATCTTTGTGTTTGTTTAGTTGACGAACCAGTTTATCAGTTAATGCGTCAATAGCAGCATACATATTTTCAGAATCCGCCTTTGCGTGGATTTCTCCCGAGTTAATATGCAGTGTAGCCTCTGCAACTTGCTGTAATTTTTCGACGTTGAGCACAACATTAACATTATTAATTTTATCGAAAAAGCGCTCCAACTTATCGAATTTCGTCAGGACATATTCGCGCATTGACGGTGTAATTTCGACATGGTGCCCGGTTAGGTTAATTTGCATAGACATCTTCCTTCTGTTGGCGCCTGTTAGAGCAGACGTTTTCGCTGATTAGACGGCGGAATGCCCAGAGATTCACGGTATTTGGCAATGGTTCTTCTTGCCACCACGATCCCTTGGTCCGCCAGTAATGTCGCTATTTTACTGTCACTCAGTGGCTTGACTTGGTTTTCTGCTGCTACCAGCTTTTTAACCAAGGCGCGGATAGCGGTTGACGAGCATTCGCCGCCGTTATCAGTACTTACGTGACTTGAGAAGAAGTATTTCAGTTCAAAAATGCCACGAGGGGTATGCATATATTTTTGCGTCGTTACCCTGGATATCGTGGACTCATGCATATCAACCGCCAGCGCAATATCGTTGAGTACCATTGGCTTCATGGCTTCTTCGCCATATTCGAAGAAGTCTTGTTGGTATTCGACAATACAGCGGGCGACTTTTAATAATGTTTCATTACGGCTTTCTAGGCTTTTGATCAGCCATTTTGCATCTTGTAGGTGCGTGCGGATAAACTGGCTATCAGCGGTGTTACGGGTACTTTTGCTTAATGCTGCATACTGTTGATTGACGCGAATGCGCGGTACGCTATCTGGATTGATAGTGACGACCCATTTGCCGTGATCTTTAAAGACAGATACATCAGGCACAACGTATTCAGTTTCTGACGCAACGACACGGTTACCAGGTCGAGGGTCTAGGCCATGAATCAGTTGCATTACGGCTTTTAGTTCGGACTCTTTCAGTTTGGTATCACGCATTAACTGACGGTAATCGCGGTTTGCCAGTAAGTTGATACAGTCGGTAAGCAGCATGCGGGCTTCAGGTAGCCAAGGTGTGTCTTTAGGAAACGTAGCCAATTGAAGCAAAAGGCATTCTTGCAGGTTACGTGATGCGACCCCTAATGGGTCAAACTGCTGAATGCGTTTAAGAACGGCTTCAACTTCATCAAGCTCGACATCTTCAGCGCCTAAACTTTCAAGGATTTCATCGGTTGAACAGGTTAGATAACCTTTATCATCGATACCATCAATAATTGCTGTGGCAATGGTATGGTCGGTATCACTGAATGGGGTGAGTTCAACTTGCCACATGAGGTAATCTTGCAGGCTTTCGGTGGTTTCACCTTGATAAACGGGCATTTCGTCATCAATAGCAATACCTGTGCTACCTGTCCCAGCGCTGTAGACATCATCCCAAGTCGTATCGACAGGGAGCTCTTCTGGCATCTCTCGTTGTTCAATGACATCTGAAGTGTCATAGGGTTCAGGTTCGCTGCTATCGGATTCTTGTGCAGATGCCTCTGTGTGCTCGGCGCTCTCAGGTTTGTGCTCTTCACCGGTTAAGGTTTCATGTGCACTTTCTTCAAGCTCCAGCAGTGGGTTGGCGTCTAGGGCTTCTTGAATTTCTTGCTGAAGATCCAAGGTAGACAATTGCAAAAGCCGAATTGCTTGTTGCAGTTGAGGCGTCATTGCCAATTGTTGGCCAAGTTTGAGCTGGAGCGAGGTTTTCATATATATGTATGTACCTTGTTATTATCTTTGGTGTTGGCTGCATAGCACCGGTAAGTGATACGGAATCCATTATTCGATTCTCGGTGCTAGCTCCTGGTACGTCCTTATGTATAACTATAGACGGAACTGGTCACCCAGATAGACTCGTTTTACATGTTCATCATTTAACACTTCGCTTGGGGTGCCATGCGCAATCAAATGTCCCTGGCTGACAATGTAAGCTTGCTCACAGACATCCAGCGTCTCTCGAACGTTATGATCGGTGATCAATACACCAAGACCGCGATCCCGTAGGTGCTCAATGATCTTTTTAATATCGATCACAGATATTGGATCAACCCCTGCAAATGGTTCATCTAAGAGAATGAATTTTGGGTTAGCGGCGAGTGCACGAGCGATTTCAACACGGCGACGCTCACCCCCAGATAGTGCCATACCTAAACTGTTGCGAATGTGCTGAATGTTGAATTCATCTAATAATTCTTCCAGCTTATCCTGACGCTCAGCCTTTGTTAGCTCTTTGCGTGTTTGCAATACAGCCATAAGATTATCGTGTACCGACAGTTTGCGGAAAATCGATGCTTCTTGTGGCAGGTAGCCGATCCCCATGCGAGAGCGGTTATGCATTGGTTGAAGACTGATGTCTTCATCATCAATGGTTATTGAACCTTCGTCACGCGCCACAAGGCCGACAATCATATAGAACGAGGTCGTTTTTCCAGCACCGTTTGGCCCTAATAGGCCAACGATTTTACCAGACTGAACCTCAAGGCTAACGTCGGACACTACTTTGCGGCCGTTATAGCTTTTTGCAAGATTTTGGGCTTTTAGCGTTGCCATGTCGTGATTACTTCTTGTTTTGATTCATTTGGTTAGGCTGCAAGATCGTGGTTACCCGTTTTTTCTTGCCACTCTCAGCAACGAGTTTTTGCTCGTCAATTTTGTAGCTAATAACCTTGCCTTGAATTTCACTACCATCCTGAATAAGAATGGCGTCGTCGGTCATTTTCAGAAACTCGATATTGGTTTCATAGCGCATTTTTTTAGCTGCGCCATCAATAGGCTTACCGTCATCCATCAGCTGGTGGAAGGTTGCCGGGTTACCATAAGCATCAATGGTTTCACTGCCTTCATTACCATTAGGTCGGGTAACAACCACTTTATCAGCTCGAATATCAATACTGCCCTGACGTAAGATAACATTGCCAGTGAAAGTCACGATATTTTTTTGAATATCAAGTTCTTGGTTGTCTGAGTCGATATAAATTGGTTGCTCTGTATCGCTTTTTAAAGCCCAGCTAGAGGTGCTGATACAAAGGCAGAGCAGGGTCGTAATTTTATAAAGCTTCATATCTACCTTTCACATTTTTTAATAAGGTGGCGACGCTACGATCCATATTTCCTTTCATCCCCAGCCCTTCATTTTGAAAAGCATCACCAGTAATAGTGACATGATCTGGGGTGTCAAAATCTTTGCTAACAAGATCAATGCGTAAGTTTTCGGTTTTAATTACTTTAACAGCAGACTCTGGTAATAAGTTGAAAATACGAACATTACCCGTCATTTGTAACACGTGGTTCTTATCGAGTCGCGCTGTGTTTGAGCTGATCCGCCATTCTGTTTCTGTCCCATCACGGTAGAGCCACAATACGGGTTCAACAAAATCAGTATTACCACTACTACTAAAGTGCTCAAGGTAATTGGCATCGATTTGGTAACTGCGTAACCCTGATTGATTGAAAGCCGTATTCACTACGCTTTTGCCTGTAAATATAGGCTTTTCTGTATCAGGCGCGACTTGAATATCTGCCTGCCAGTGCTTATCAAGCAGGTAGTAGCCAGTCCATGCACAGATCACAATGAGTAGTACATAGAGTAGCCTTTGTAAGGTCATATACTTAAGCCTTTATGTTTATCGAGCTCCCCTCTGGCCTCAAGGATTAAGTCGCACACTTCACGCACGGCACCATAACCGCCCTGAATACGGGTGGTGAAATCAGCACGGCGAGCCAAGAGAGGGTGGCCATCAGCCACACAAATAGACAGGCCAACTTTTTCCATAACCGGCCAGTCAATTAAATCATCGCCAATGTAGGCGGTGTGCTCAGGGGCGATGGCTAGGGTGTTGACGATATCGTCATAGGCAGCCAGTTTATTGTCTTGCCCTTGATAGATATGTTGGATGCCCAGCGCCGACATACGGTTTTCAACAATGGCTGACTTTCGCCCTGTAATGATGGCGATTTCAATGCCAGCCCCCATCAGAGACTTTATGCCATAGCCGTCACGAGTGTGGAACGTTTTAAGCTCTTCGCCATCGTTCCCCATGTAGATGCGGCCATCTGAAAAAACACCGTCGACATCGCAAATTAATAGCTTAATCTCTTTCGCTTTGGCCATGTTCGATTGGCATACAGGGCCATACAATGTATCAACTTGCATTACATGACTCCCGCTTTGAGTAGATCGTGCATGTTCAGCGCCCCGACCAGTTTGCCATGTTCAGTGACCAGTAGGCCATTGATTTTGCGATCTTCCATTTGTTTTAAACCTTCAGCTGCCAGTAACTGTGGAGAAATGGTAGCAGGGTTTCTGGTCATCACTTCACCAATTGTGGTGTTGTGAATATCAATACGGCTATCCAATAGGCGGCGAAGATCGCCATCAGTGAAGATGCCAAGAAGCTGCTGGTTACTATCAATGATAGCCGTCATTCCCAAGCCTTTACGAGAGACTTCAAGAAGTGCATCTTTTATTGAGGCTTCTTCCGTTACGACAGGTAGGAACTTGCCGCTATGCATAACATCGCTAATACGCATCAGCAACTTTCTGCCTAACGCGCCACCGGGGTGAGAGAGAGCAAAGTCATCAGCGGTGAATCCGCGTGATTCCATCAAGGCGATAGCGAGCGCATCCCCCATCGCTAATGTTGCCGTTGTGCTCGATGTTGGTGCTAAGTTTAATGGGCAGGCTTCTTTATCTACAGTGATCTGTAGATGGATTTGTGACAGCTTAGCCATACTTGATTCTGGCTTACCCGTCATGCTGATCAAGGGAATACCTAAGCGTTTGATCACCGGTAGCAGTGCCAGAACTTCGGATGCTTCGCCGGAATTAGAAATAGCCAAAACGACATCGCCTTTTTTGACCATGCCTAAGTCACCATGGCTCGCTTCTCCTGGGTGGACAAAGAATGCAGGTGTGCCAGTGCTTGCCAGCGTCGCAGCAATTTTGTTGCCAATATGCCCTGACTTGCCCATACCCATGATAATCACTTTGCCTGAGCAGCCTGCAATTAATTCACAGGCCTGAGTGAAACTACCGTTAATATATTGGGTTAAGTTTTTTAGGGCTTCTGCTTCAATTTCAATAACTTTGCGGCCAAAAGCGCAAAAATCAAACGTATTAGACATAATAGGGCTCTCCGTTAAGCCGCTACATTATAAAACAGATAACCTTGATAGGCGATAAAGCAGGTAACGAGAATGCTACCTTCTAGGCGATTGATTACTCGACTCTTTCCTAAAGCCATTATTACGAGCAGAATAGAAACCCCTAACATGACATAGTAATCTCGGCCCATGGCATACGGGCTCAACGTTGAAGGGTTTAATAGGCCTGGGATACCCATAACCGCCAATACATTGAAGACATTCGAACCGATGATATTGCCGACAGCCATATCATCTTCGCCTTTATAGATACTGGCGATAGAGGCTGCAAGCTCTGGCAGGCTGGTGCCAATCGCAATGATTGTTAGACCGATAACCAGATCGCTCATACCAAAGTATTTGGCAATCGTGACAGCTGAATCAACTAGCATACTTGCGGCATAAGGCAGTAAAACTATACCAATAGCGACCCAAATGAGTGCGGCTCGGTTGCTGACTCCTTCCGGAATTTCTGATTCTTGTTCTTCAACCAGAGGGTCACCTTCGGCTTTAGCTTGGCGGCTAATTTTGAGCATGGCTAGCAAGAAGATGATAAACAAAATAACCAGTAGCACCCCTTCATAGAAGCCGAGGTAACTATCCCACAATAGGGCACCCGCGATTAAGGTGACGGCCATCATTAGTGGCAATTCACGGCGGATGATCCCTGAGCTGATAGAAAGCGGTTTTAGCATGGCGGTTAAGCCTAAGATAAGGGCGATATTGGCGATGTTCGACCCTAAAACATTACCAATGGCGGTATCGGTTTTACCTTCAAGGGCTGCGGTGGCTGACACCATCATTTCAGGTGCTGATGATCCCATCGCCAGGATGGTCATACCGATAACCAAAGGGGCGACCCCTAGGTTCTTTGCAAGTGCTGCAGCACCATATACAAGTCGGTCTGCACTCCATACTAGTAATGCTAATCCGATACAAAGCAACACGATGGCTTCGAGCATGGTTATCCCTTATCTCTGTTATATTGATTGAGCCGAGCAATCACGGTATAGCCGTAAACCTGCTGGGGATTCAATGGGGTTAATCTTTGGTTAAGAGACTAATTTTGACGGTTCAGCCATAAAAAAGAAAGCAAAAGGCGTGATTAATTCACCAGAGCGAGATGTTTTTCTCTTCTAGTTTTTCGTTGCCACCAAACCCGTCAGTAATGACTCGAAAATGGGCGATAAGCCGATGGTTGGGGGGAATGGGCGAAGCGGTGCCGTAGGGAACGATTTCACATCGCTGTAAGAAATAACAGACTTCTTACCGTCAATGTCTTGAGTTGGTTGCATAATCTACCTATGATCAATAAAAAGCTGTTAAATTATTAATTATACTAATTATTCCTTTTTATTGCTGAAAGCTAAGCTTGAGTCTAAGGGCTATGTAGGGGGACTATGAAGCATACGGATGCGCTGGTGTCGATCCGGCACGTAACCTTCTCCCGAGGGGAGCGAAAAATATTTGATGATGTTTCTCTGGATGTGCCCAAAGGTAAAATTACCGCGATTATGGGCCCTTCAGGCATCGGCAAAACAACGTTATTGCGTTTAATCGGTGGGCAAATTCAACCCGATAGTGGTGAAATTTGGTTTGAAGGCGGCAATATTCCAGCCTTAAAGCGGGCTGAGCTTTATCAGGCCCGCAAGAAAATGAGCATGCTATTCCAGTCTGGCGCTTTGTTTACAGACATGAATGTCTTCGACAATGTGGCATTCCCATTGCGTGAACATACCGATTTACCGGAAGACTTGCTGCGCACTTTAGTCTTGCTGAAATTAGAATCGGTGGGCCTACGTGGCGCTGCGTTACTGATGCCAAATGAGCTTTCTGGCGGAATGGCTCGGCGTGCAGCACTTGCGCGTGCGATTGTACTTGATCCGGAATTGATCATGTACGACGAACCTTTTGTTGGGCAGGACCCTATTACGATGGGGGTCTTGGTTAAGTTGATAAAGGACATGAACCAAGCGTTGGGTATTACATCAGTGATTGTATCCCATGATGTGCCAGAGGTAATGAGCATTGCCGATCATGTGTATTTGCTGTCAGGAGGGAAGATCATCGGTCAAGGTTCGCCTGAAACTTTACAGCGAAACCCCGCTCCGCAAATTCGCCAGTTTCTTGATGGCGACGCAGATGGCCCAGTACCGTTCCAATTTCCAGCCCAGCCGATTGAGTCCGACCTGTTTGGCTTACCTGGCTCTTATGGGGATGAGCAAAGCGGAAGAAATAAGGTAGCGGATTAATGATATTGGATTTTATTGCCAAGCAAGGGCGTTGGGGCATTGAAAAGTGTCAAGCAACGGGGCGGGCAACCCTTTTATTGTATGGGGCACTGGTTAGTCGTCCGCAGCCTAAAAAAATGTTTCCCCTTTTACTTAAGCAGCTATATTCCGTTGGAGTACTGTCGGTTGCGATTATCTTAGTATCAGGGTTATTTATAGGTATGGTTTTAAGCCTGCAAGGCTATATCGTACTTGTCGATTTTGGAGCAGAGACCAGCCTCGGTCAAATGGTTGCTCTGTCATTATTACGAGAGCTTGGGCCTGTAGTAACGGCCTTGCTCTTTGCGGGGCGAGCTGGCTCTGCCTTAACCGCTGAAATCGGGTTGATGAAAGCAACCGAGCAGCTTTCTAGCATGGAAATGATGGCGGTCGATCCACTCCGTCGAGTCATTGCCCCCCGCTTTTGGGCTGGCGTGATTTCGATGCCACTATTAACGCTGTTGTTTTGCGCGGTAGGTATTTGGGGCGGGCAGCTGGTAGGGGTTGACTGGAAAGGAATTGATTACGGTAGCTTTTGGTCAGTAATGCAGTCATCTGTTGAGCTTGGCTACGATATCGGCAATAGCATTATAAAATCAGTGGTATTTGCCATTACAGTGACATGGATAGCGGTCTTTAACGGTTATGATGCCGTACCGACATCAGAGGGGATCAGCCGAGCGACAACGCGAACGGTCGTGAACTCGTCATTGGCGGTTTTGGGGTTGGACTTTGTCCTGACAGCCTTGATGTTTGGTAACTAAATAGGCCTTAAGGCTATGGAAGTTAGGAATATTCAGATGCAGCAAATAAAGAAACTAGAATTATGGGTAGGCAGCTTTATCTTAGCCGGTATCGCCGCATTGCTCGTCTTAGTATTTAAGGTCGCGGATGTTCAAAATCTAGGTGGTAATGACTCTTATCAATTGAAAGCGCAATTTCATAATATTGGCGGCTTGAAAGTGCGTTCTCCAATAAAAGTCGGTGGCGTGACCGTTGGTAAAATAACGGATATTACGCTTGATACTGAAAATTATATCCCGGTAGTCACCCTGTCAATCGAGACAAAGTATGGCTATTTCCCGGAAACAAGCTCCGCCGCGATTTTGACATCTGGGCTCTTGGGCGAGCAATACCTAGGTCTTGATCCTGGCTTTATTGATGATGATATTGAAATGCTGGGGGACGGTGATCTTATTGAAGATACGAAATCCGCATTAGTCTTAGAAGATATGATTGGCCAAGTGCTTTATAGCATTGGTGGTGATGGCGAGTAAGGAGACTTAAGATGAAGTTTGTGCGTTACGTAGTGATGTTGTTGGCTTGCTTGCCGTTGTTCTCAGTCGCGGCAGTAGATCAAAGTGATCCATATTTAATGATCAAGGCTGTTTCTGAAAAAACATTTTCGCGTATTAAAGCTGAGCAGCCACAAATTCAGCAAAACCCTGAGGTTTTACGACGTGTTGTGAAAGAGGAGTTGCTCCCTTATATCAATACACGCTATGCCGCTTATAAAGTGCTGGGGCCGAATTTAAAGAAAACCAGTAAATCGCAGCGCAATGATTTTGTTGCTGCGTTTTCTGATTATTTGGTCGCTTCTTATGCTCAGGTACTGACTCAGTACACGGATCAAGATATCAGAGTGGAATCAGCAAAGTCTGTACCAGCCGATCGAAGCATTGTTTCGGTGCGTGTCGACATTCTTGATACGAAGCGGCCGCCTATTCGCTTGGATTTTAAACTGCGCAAAAATAAAAAATCCAATGAATGGCAGGGATTTGACATGGTTGCCGAAGGAGTCAGTATGATTTCTACCAAACAAAGTGAATGGAGTGGACAACTCCGTAATCACGGTGTCGATGCTGTAACCGAAGATTTAAAAGTGCTAGCAGCCAAACCCATTCGCCGTGAGACAGAAAATCAATGAGTAAGCCAAAGATTGAGTGGCGAGTTCAGGAAAATGGCTATTATTGCTTGTCAGGAATATTGGAACGTGACACAGTTCCAGCTTTTTGGCGGCAAAATCATGAATGGATGCCCCAGGATTCTCAGGTTAAGCTCGATCTATCGGCTTTAACCCGGGTTGATTCTGCCGGTATGGTGATGCTGCTGCATGTATACCAACAGCTCCGCCAAAATGGCGCCGAGCTGACATTATTGAATGTGCCAGAACAGCTAATAACTTTGCTACGCCTGAGCCATATCGAAACAATGTTAGCTGCTTGTGTTGATTGAGCAGCAAAGAGGATAGCTTGTGGAAATCTCAGAAATTAAACAAATTCTGGAAAATGCTTTAGAACTTGATGAAGTCATCGTAAAAAGCGATGGCAGCCACTACGAAGTCATCGCGGTTGGCACCATGTTCGACGGTATGAGCCGTGTTAAAAAACAGCAGACCATTTATGGTCCACTGATGGGACACATTGCTGCTAACGATATTCATGCGTTAAGCATCAAGACATTCACGCCTGATGAGTGGGCGCGCGATAAAAAGTTGATGTCACTGTCCTAAGAGGTTAATGATGCAGAAGTTTCGAATCCAGGGCAGTGGCCCATTATGTGGCGAAGTCTCTATTTCTGGTGCTAAGAATGCAGCATTGCCAATTCTGTTTGCTTCTCTACTGGCTGAAGAGCCGGTTGAGGTAGCGAATGTTCCTCAGTTGCGTGATATCGATACAACGATGGAATTGCTGAGCCGTTTAGGTGCGAAAGTATCTCGTAATGGTTCAGTACATGTTGATGCAGGACCGGTTAATGAGTTCTGTGCGCCGTATGATTTGGTTAAAACCATGCGCGCATCAATTTGGGCGCTTGGTCCATTAGTCGCACGCTTTGGCCAAGGACAGGTTTCTTTACCTGGTGGTTGTGCGATTGGCGCTCGTCCCGTTGATTTACATATTCACGGTTTAGAGCAGCTAGGTGCCGAAATCACCTTAGAAGAAGGCTACGTTAAAGCTTCGGTCGATGGACGCCTAAAAGGTGCGCATATCGTTATGGATAAGGTCAGCGTTGGCGCGACAGTTACCATTATGTCTGCAGCAACCTTGGCTGAAGGCACTACGGTGATTGAAAATGCAGCGCGTGAGCCTGAAATTATCGATACCGCAGACTTCCTGAATACGCTAGGTGCGAAAATCACAGGTGCGGGTACCGACACCATCACGATTGAAGGTGTTGAGCGCTTAGGTGGTGGTTACCATGAAGTAGTTGCTGATCGCATTGAAACAGGAACATTCCTTGTTGCTGCTGCTGTTTCTGGCGGTAACATTATCTGCCGTAACACGCGTCCTTCATTGCTTGAAGCTGCTCTGGCTAAGCTAGAAGAGGCGGGTGCAAAAGTTGAGACCGGTGACGATTGGATCAGCCTTGATATGACAGATCGAGAGCTTAAAGCGGTTAATATCCGTACTGCACCGCATCCTGGCTTTCCGACAGATATGCAGGCACAGTTCTCATTGCTAAACTTGATGGCAAAAGGCACTGGGATCATTACTGAAACGATTTTTGAAAATCGTTTTATGCATATCCCTGAGTTGATCCGTATGGGCGCTCATGCTGAAATCGAAGGTAATACTGTAATTTGTGGTGATACTGACGGTTTAAGTGGCGCACAAGTGATGGCAACTGACTTACGAGCGTCAGCCAGTCTTGTGATTGCAGGAAGCATCGCAGAAGGTGAGACGATTGTTGATCGTATCTATCATATCGACCGCGGTTATGAACATATTGAAGATAAGTTCAGTGCCCTTGGCATGAAGATTGAGCGCTTTAGCGATTAATTACCGCTCTTGCTAATTTGCCAATAAAAAAGCCTCGCATTGCGAGGCTTTTTTTATGTTTTCTAACCCGTCAGTTAATTAATAATCATTAGGTTCATCGCCAATTAACACGGTTAATGACACCGGTTGGCCGTTACGTAACACCTTCATTTCAACATTGGTGCCAGGGCGCAGTTCAGTGACAATATCGAGCACATTGCGACGGTCAGTGACTCGTTTACCGTCAACTTCGATAAGAATATCTTGTACTTTGAAGCCGGCACCTGCCGCGGGGCCACTTGGATCCATACCCATGACAATGATGCCGCTAACCTGCTCTGCATCATAAAGGCGTGCCATTACTGGATTGATATCACGTGCTTCAATACCGATATAACCTCGAATGACTCGCCCGTCGGCAATTAACTTATTCATGATCTTCTGGGTTAACTCATAAGGAATCGCGAACGAGATGCCATAGGTTTCAATATCTGTTGTTTGCTGAAAAGAAGCGGTATTGATCCCAACGAGTTCACCACGGGTGTTAACCAGTGCACCACCGGAGTTACCTTCATTGATTGCCGCATCGGTTTGCAGGAAATCTTGTCGGCCATAAAAGCTCATGCCAGAGCGGCCTGTTGCCGAAATGATGCCGTAAGTTGTTGTTTGACCAAGGTTGTACGGGTTGCCGATAGCTAAGACTACATCACCGACAGCTGGTTTGTATTGTGGGCTCAAAGGAATGACGGGTAAATTATCTGCTTGAATTTTAAGTACTGCTAAGTCAGTACGTTGATCTTTACCGATAAGTTGAGCCGTTAAAATTCGACCATCTTGCAAGGCAACAATGACCTGATCGGCTTCAGCAACAACATGATAATTTGTCATGATGTAGCCTTTATCGCTCATGATCACGCCAGATCCCAACCCTTGGGTGCTAAGTTTCAAGCGGTCTTCTGCATTGTAGCGACGGTTGTATATATTAACGACGGCTGGTGATGCTCTTCGTACGGCATAGTTGAACGAGATTTGAGCTTGGCTAGGCTCTATCGGCGTTAGAGCTGCTGGGGCTTCGAATACTTGGGTACGAAGGTTGGGGAAAAGGGCAAGTAAGGCTACGGCCGTGACGACACCAATAATGATGGATCGACGAAAAAAAGCCAGCATGAACGCACCCCTGAAATAAACCACCTAGTATCATTGTGAGGGTATCATTACCATCACCAGATACCAAATTTCGTTGTGTCTTGTTGAATGCAGTGGAAAGAGGGGCTGGTCTGTGAGGGAAATAGCTGGGCACGTTGGCCCAGCAAATGATCAAACGTTAGCGAATTATCAAGTAAAGTACGTTGTTATTGCGTTGCACTTCAAGGGCAAGTACATTCGGTTGCGCTTCAAGCTCTTTCCTTAACTCACCTAAATTGCTGACGGTCTGGCGATTGACGCCGAGAATGATGTCGTCTTTTAGTAGGCCATAGCGGGCTGCCATCGAGTCCTTTTGTAGCTCGGTGACTTTGACTCCCTTCACGCCATCTGCGTCAGTAGTATTGCTGAACTCCGCCCCTGCAAGTCCTGGATGAAGGTTATCGGCTTTAACTTTATTTTGGGTAGCTTCTTGGAGTGTTACCTTAACGGTTTTCTCTTTACCATCACGGATTAAACCAAGTGTGGTTTGCTTGCCAGCCCCAAGTGTCGCAATTTTTGCGCGCAGTTCACCAAAGGTTCTAATTTGCTTCCCGTTAACCGAGACAATAATATCGCCAGCCTTTAACCCGGCTTTTTCTGCTGCCGATTCTGGCATAACTTGATTAACAAATGCACCGAGGTTAGTTTCATACCCAAAGGCTTCTGCGAGTTCAGAGGTTAACTCACCACCTTGTACACCCAGTACGCCGCGTTTTACTTCACCAAACTCTAAAATTTGCTCAGTGAGGTTACGAACCATATTCACTGGGATGGCAAAACCGATCCCGACGTTACCGCCATTTGGCCCAAGGATAGCGGTATTGATCCCGACGAGCTCACCATTGAGGTTAACTAGCGCACCACCAGAGTTACCGCTATTAATCGCCGCATCTGTTTGAATAAAGTTTTCGAAATTTTCGAGATTCAGCCCACTGCGACCAAGCGCTGAAATGATCCCGGATGTGACTGTTTGGCCGAGGCCAAACGGGTTGCCAATGGCGAGAGCAAAATCCCCCACACGTAATTGGTCGGAATCAGCGAGCTTAATTTCAGTGAGGTCGCTGGTTTCTTTTAATTTTAGTAACGCAATGTCAGACATCTGGTCGCTACCAATCAATTCTGCCGTAAGTTCTCGGCCATCATGAAGTTGCACCATTATTTTATCGGCGCCGCCAATTACATGGTGGTTAGTGACGATATAGCCTTTATCAGCATCGACGATCACCCCAGAGCCTAGGCCTCGGAAAGGGCGCTCTCTCACTTGTTCTTCAGGGAAGTCTGGGCCGAAAAAGAATCGGAAGGAATCGGGTAGGCGCTGCTTTGAGACTTGCTTACCTTCAACGGCTATTGTCACAACGGCAGGGGTTACTTGTTCTAGCATTGGGGCAAGGCTAGGTAGCTGTTGATTATTCGCTATTTGAGGAAGGGCGGCGGTAGCTGTTAATGGGGTAATAACAGAACTGATGCCGAGTGCTAGGGCACTGAATATAAGCAAAGGTTTTTTCATTATTACTAAACTCCGATTTTCAAGTCATAAAGCAGGTAACGCTAGATAGCTGAATTGCCTGCTATAAGTGAGACTTGAAAACCGGTGTTTAGTTCATAAGAAATAAGACATTAACGATGTGCTAGCTTGCTTTCGGGGTTTCAACAACTGGCTCTGGCTCACCTTTAAGTAGGCCTGTTGCACCGTTAGCGTAGTCACGAGGCTGATCCTGAGCTTCTTCAGCAAGCTCTTTGACTGCTGAAAGTTTACTTACGCGAGGTGAGAAAGGATTATCTTGCTCAGGTAAGTTTGGCATTAGCTCGGTAGAGGTCTTTGACATGTGATCGTAGAGCTTGCTGTAGTCTTTGGCGATATTTTCTAAAAGCTCAGAGCTTTGTGCGAAGTGATCAACCAAATCCTGACGGAATTGCTCTAGTTCGTATTTTGACTTTTCTAAGTCTTTTTTCAGTTCTTTTTGCTGTTTTAGACCTTTATTGCCAAGTCGAGTAGCGAAGGCACCGATAGCCGCACCCACAATAAAGATAAGAAGCGCATAAAACCAAGTCATGAATAACTCCTTTTGACTCAATAAAAACAGGGGGTGGCTAATTTCCTCAGATATGTCTGAGGGGGAAGTATAGCCAATATATGACACCCTTGTTGTACACCATTGAGAATTAATTGGCGCTGAATAATCGCCAAATAAATCGTATTTGTATAGTTACTATACATGCTCAATCGCTAGCGTGGTACTATCGAAACAAAGGAAAGGAGAATAATGAGGCACGTGAGGATGACGCCGCAACAAAAATACCAACAAGATCTCAAACGCCCGGATTTTTATGCCGATAATGCTCAAGCCATGGCGGTTCGCCATCTTGAAGATCTATACCAACGCCTATTATTACCTCCCGAGGTTCCCCAAAAGTCACTTTTCTCCCGCTGGTTTAAGCGAGAGAGCAGCGAGGCTGCCACCCCTGAAAAAGGGCTGTATTTCTGGGGCGGTGTAGGCAGAGGTAAAACATATTTGGTTGATACGTTTTTCGATTGCCTCCCAACTGAACGAAAAATGCGAGTGCACTTTCACCGTTTTATGCATCGAGTCCATCATGAAATGCAGCAATTGGGACAGCAAGCTGATCCCCTGGAAGTCGTTGCAGATCGGTTTAAGCTTGAAACTGATATTATCTGCTTTGATGAGTTCTTTGTCTCGGATATTACCGACGCCATGATTTTGGGTACGCTGTTTGATGCGCTGTTCCGTCGCGGTATTACCTTGGTGGCAACATCAAATATTCCGCCGGACGAGCTATACCGTAATGGGTTGCAGCGTGCGCGCTTTCTTCCTGCAATTGCATTGATTAACACGCATTGCGAGGTGGTAAATGTTGATTCAGGTGTTGATTATAGATTGCGGACATTAGAGCAGGCTGAGATCTACCACGCTCCGTTAGATAGCCAGGCCGAACAAAATCTGCTGCATTACTTTGAGCAACTCACGGTAGAGCCAAGAACCGAAGGAAAGGCGATTGAAATCAACCACCGTATGCTGCCAACCCGGCATGAGGCGGATGGGGTGGTGCATTTTGATTTCGCCACGTTATGCCAAACAGCACGTAGTCAATCAGACTACATGGAGATCGCTCAGCTTTACCATACGGTGCTGCTGTCAGATGTTCGGCAGATGGGGGAGCAAGAGAGTGATGCTGCTCGTCGTTTCATTGCATTAGTTGATGAATTTTATGAGCGAAACGTCAAACTTATTATTTCAGCGGAAAGCGGGTGGGAGCATTTATACCAAGGGCAGCGGTTAGCGTTTGAATTTAAGCGTTGTTGCTCAAGGTTGGTGGAAATGCAAAGCCATGACTATCTAGCCTTGCCACATTTAGCTTAACCCCCTTTATTTCTCTTAAATAGAGAGTAAAAGCGGGGAGTAAAGAAACGCCATTGAAGGTTAAAACGAGAAGAAGAGAAAAAAACGCATTTTTTTTTGAAAAAAAGGTGATTTTTTCTCCACCCTTCCCTATAATCTTGCGACCCACCGTACCTGTGTCGGCGAAAGCCGGGAGCACCAACCGCTCGAAGGGGTGATGACTGGGCTCTGAACAGAGGGAGTGCTTCGGCGCTCCTGTGAAGTGAAACTATTTAATTTTGGGTAATAATTAGCATGAAAACTTTCGTTGCTAAACCAGAAACTGTAAAACGTGACTGGTATGTTGTTGACGCTGAAGGTAAAACTCTTGGTCGTCTTGCAACTGAAATCGCATCTCGTCTACGTGGTAAGCATAAGCCGGAGTACACTCCGCACGTTGACACTGGTGACTACATTGTAGTTATCAACGCTGAAAAAGTAGCTGTAACTGGCGCTAAGAAGACTGACAAAATGTACTACCACCACACTGGTTACATCGGTGGCATTAAGTCAATCAGCTTCGAGAAGCTTATCGATAAGAAGCCAGAAATGGTTATCGAAACTGCTGTTAAAGGCATGCTTCCTAAAGGTCCTCTAGGCCGTGCTATGTACCGTAAGCTTAAGGTTTACGCAGGTACTGAGCACAATCATGCTGCACAGCAGCCTAAAGTTCTAGACATCTAATTGGGGAAGATGACAATGGCAGAGAATCAATACTACGGCACTGGTCGCCGCAAAAGCTCAGCTGCTCGCGTTTTCATTAAACCGGGTACTGGCAACATCGTAATCAATAAGCGCAGCATCGAAGAATACTTCGGTCGCGAAACTGCTCGCATGGTTGTTCGTCAGCCACTAGAGCTAGTTGAAATGATTGAAAAACTAGATCTATACATCACTGTTAAAGGTGGTGGTATTACTGGTCAATCTGGTGCTATCCGTCACGGTATCACTCGTGCTCTTATGGAATACGATGAAACTCTACGTCCAGCACTACGCGCTGCGGGTTATGTAACTCGTGATGCACGTAAAGTTGAGCGTAAGAAAGTCGGTCTACGTAAAGCACGTCGTCGTCCACAGTTCTCTAAGCGTTAATATTACGCTCCAGAATGTATGTTCTGGAAAACTGTGTGCAAAAAGCTCAACCTTCGGGTTGGGCTTTTTTTATGCGCGCTATTTTTAATGTTATTTCTATCACAAGTAAATAACAATTTTGTCTTCACCAGTCGTTATTATTTTGCTTGTCTCTTCACTGTATTCCCCTGTAAACACATCAATTAACCGCGTGTTTTGTTGTTATTAATAACAAAAAGAACATACCTCTCACATTTGTTGCGAAAAGGTAGCTTTATCTTGTCAAAAAGTGGGCTTTTCTTTATCATTTGGTGCGATAAATAACAGCTTTAGAATGACCTGATCTGTTATTTTTTTTTCTGTTGAAAGTTAGCCGTAAGCTCCAGGGACGCACAAGGACATAATAAAAATCCAGAGCGGGAGCACATGGGAGAATGTTGGATGAGCAATGCGCCAGTAAGTAACGGCCGACGCCGCTTCCTAACTGCGACGACTTCGGTTGTTGGAGGCTTAGGTGCAGCCGCTGTAGCCGTGCCTTTTATCAAATCTTGGAACCCGAGCGCGAGAGCAAAAGCCGCCGGTGCACCAGTAGAAGTTGATATCAGTAAGTTGGAAGATGGCCAGATGGTTCGCGTCGAGTGGCGAGGGAAGCCTGTTTGGGTTGTCCGCCGTAGCGATGCAATTTTAGAAGAGTTGGGTGGCCATGATAGCCAGCTTCGTGACCCGTCATCGGCGGAACCACAGCAACCTGAATATGCCCAAAATAAATTTCGTTCAGTTAAACCTGAAATCTTTTTAGCCGTAGGTATTTGTACCCACCTAGGCTGTTCCCCTACCTATTTACCCGACACCTTTAATGAGCAAGTCAGCGGTGTAACGGCAGGATTTTTCTGCCCATGTCATGGCTCTAAGTTTGATTTGGCAGGTCGTGTATTTGCAGGGGTTCCGGCACCACTTAACTTGGTCGTGCCGCCTCACACATTCCTGGATGATAATACCATTCTGGTTGGTGTCGATGAGGAGATAGCTTAATGGAAGGGTTACTCGGTTGGATTGAAAAACGTTTGCCAGTGATGGATGCCTACAAAAAGCATCTATCTGAATACCCGATGCCAAAAAACTTTAACTTTTGGTATATCTTTGGTTCCCTCGCCATGTTGGTGCTGGTAAACCAGTTAGTAACAGGTGTTTGGCTAACTATGAATTATGTACCATCTGGCGATGGTGCTTTTGCCTCTGTAGAATACATCATGCGTGATGTTGAATACGGTTGGTTGTTGCGTTATATGCACTCAACGGGCGCTTCTGCGTTCTTTATTGTTGTGTATCTGCATATGTTCCGTGGCCTGATTTATGGGTCATATCAAAAGCCGCGCGAGTTGCTGTGGCTGTTTGGTATGTTGATTTTCTTAGTACTAATGGCTGAAGCCTTTATGGGCTACCTACTACCTTGGGGACAGATGTCTTACTGGGGTGCGCAGGTAATTATTTCGCTATTTGGTGCTATTCCTGTTATCGGTGATGACTTAACACTATGGATTCGTGGTGATTATGTTATTTCCGGAGCAACGCTGAACCGTTTCTTCGCATTGCATGTTATTGCTCTGCCTATTGTATTGCTTTTGCTTATTGTTCTACATGTATTGGCACTGCACGAGGTTGGATCTAATAACCCTGATGGTATCGATACGAAGCTACCTAAAGGCAGTAAAGGGGAAGGGTACAAGACACAGTTCCCATTCCATAAGCAGTACAGCGGCAAATATGACATCATCGATTCTATCCCGTTCCACCCTTATGGCACGGTGAAAGATATGGTGGGGGTAGCAGTATTCTTATTCTTCTTCTGTTACGTGCTGTTCTTTAATCCAGAGATGGGCGGTTATTTCCTTGAGCCACCAAACTTTGAAGCGGCTAACCCATTAAAGACACCTGAGCATATCGCCCCAGTATGGTACTTCACACCATTCTACGCCATATTGCGTGCTGTTCCTGATAAGTTACTTGGTGTTGTTGCTATGGGTGCATCGATTGTTGTGCTATTCCTGCTGCCGTGGCTCGATCGCTGTAAAGTGCGTTCTTACCGTTACCGTAGCAAGCTGCACCTGATCAACATTGTTCAGTTTACTATCAGCTTCATTGCTTTAGGTGTGTTAGGTGCGCTACCAGCGACACCAACGTATACCTTAATGGCGCAGATTTTCAGCTTGGGCTATTTCATGTTCTTCGTTTTACTGTATTTCTACAGTAAAAATGAAGCAACCAAACCATTACCAGAGAGGGTGACATTCAAATGAAAACATTGATTGTAATGCTATTTGCCCTGTTGCCATCTCTGTCTATGGCGGCAGGTCCAGCAGTACCTTTGGATGCGGCAAACAATGATTTGTCTGATAAGGCATCGTTGCAGCGTGGTGCGCAAACGTTCATGAATTATTGCTTTGCATGTCATGCGACGCAATATCAGCGTTATGAGCGTGTTGCTACAGATTTAGATATTCCGGCAGATCTTATGAAAGAACATATGATCTTTAACCCGGAGGCTAAAATCGGTGAGCTAATGCTGAATGCGATTCCTACTGAATATGCGGCGGCTTCATTTGGTGCGCCAGCACCGGATCTCACCATGGTCGCGCGTGTTCGAGGTACTGACTGGCTATATACCTATCTTCGTTCTTTTTATGCGGATCCAAGCCGACCATTTGGGGTGAATAATGTTGTTTTCCCAAGTGTTGGTATGCCTCACGTATTGGAAGAGCTTCAAGGTGTACCTACGAAGGTGTATGAAACGCGTCTGATTGATGGTGTTGAAACACAAGTGTATGTGGGTATTGAGTCAGACGGTACTGGTGAGCTAAACCAAGAAGAATATGATGAGGTTGTTCGTGATCTTGTCAATTTCCTCGATTACTCAGCAGAACCAATGAAACTTGAACGCCAGCGCATGGGTTATTGGGTACTGGGCTTTATTGCTGTGTTCTTTGTACTAACATTACTGTTGAAGAAAGAATATTGGCGTGATGTCCACTGATCAGGTAATCTAGTGGGTTAGGATCTCGCAATGGGGGCAGGCGCCCCCATTGCTTTTTATGTATTTAAGTATACTGGAGGGGTTAATGGCTGTTGCTGCCAATAAACGCTCTGTGATGACTCTGTATTCTGATGCTTCGGACATCTACAGCCATCAGGTGCGTATCGTACTAGCAGAGAAAGGTGTTAGCGTTGAAATTGAGCTGGTTGATCCAAACAACTTGCCAGAAGATTTGCTTGACCTGAACCCGTACAACTCAGTGCCAACCCTGGTTGACCGTGAGCTTGCACTTTACCAAGCAAGTATCATTATGGAGTACTTGGATGAGCGTTTCCCTCATCCACCACTGATGCCTGTTTACCCTGTTGCTCGTGGTAACAGCCGTCTGATGATGTACCGTGTTGAACGTAACTGGTACACCCTTGCTGAGAAAGTGAACAAGGGTACAGCAGACGAAGCTGAGAAGGCGCGTAAGCAACTTCGTGAAGAACTATTGGCTCTAGCACCTGTATTTGCTGAATTCCCATACTTTATGAGTGATGAATTCAGTTTAGTCGATTGCTACCTTGCTCCGTTATTATGGCGTTTGCCTGAAATGGGCATTGAGCTGACAGGTGCAGGTTCAAAAGAAGTGAAAGCTTATATGACTCGTGTATTCGAACGCGATTCATTCTTAGCATCACTGACTGAAGCAGAGCGCGAAATGCGTTTGGCTGGAAAGTAATGGATATGGAAAACATGACGCCGCGTCGCCCGTATTTGCTGCGCGCGTTTTACGATTGGCTGGTGGACAATGATTTGACGCCACATTTAGTGGTTGATGCCACTTTGCCAGGCGTAAAAGTACCTATGGAGTTTGTTAGTGACGGCCAGATCGTGCTGAACATTGCTCCTCGTGCAGTCGGTAACCTAGAACTTGGTAATGAAGCTGTTAGCTTCAGTGCTCGTTTTAGTGGCCGTCCGCATACGGTGATCGTCCCTCTATATGCTGCTCTGGCAGTTTATGCCCGTGAAAACGGTGCAGGTACTATGTTTGAACCTGAAGCGGCTTATACGGCAGAGATGTCTGATATTGTCGAGCTTGACGGTGAAGATGATGGTTTTGAAGAACAACCGGTAGAAACTCTTTCGCCTGTGGCGGAAGTAACGGAAGTGATCTCAGAATCTACGCCAGACGATGAACCACCTCGACCTCGCGGGCGACCAAGCCTAAGAGTTGTGAAGTAGCATTCATCGCTTTCTTGCATAAAAAAACGCAGCCTAGGCTGCGTTTTTTCTTATCTGTTACTACATTTTATTCTTTACTGTGGATACTCAAATACCCTAACCACTTTTTTTACCCCAGACACATTACGAGCTATCTCTGTGGCAATGTCGGCTTGCTCCCGAGTAATATAGCCCAGAAGGTACACTTCCTTTCCTTCCGTGATCACCTTAATGGTTGCATCCCGTAGTTGCTTACTACCGATAAGCTGTGTCTTCACTTTTGTGGTTAGCCAGCCATCGCTACTAACTTCACCAAGCTGTGGCAATGGCCGAATTTGCAGCTGGTTATAAACCGTATTAACGTTCTTGAGCTCTCTTACCTGCTGTTCGAGCTGCTGACTTGTGCCCTTATCAATACTCTGACCGACAAGTAGCACCTTACCTTCGACAGAAACGGTATTCACCCGAGCTTTTTGTTGAAAGGGAGGTTTATTGGCCAGTCCGGCGATCTCCATTTCAATTTGCTGGTCATGCCATTGCTGAGTGGTTGTCCGCGTGTCGGCGGGATTAATCATTGAGCATGCTTGAAGCGTCAGGGCTAAAAATGCGATAAAAAAAGAACGCCAACTTATGCTGCTTACCATTATCATGCCACTATCCTTGTTTAATTAGCCTTCATGCTGGGGGAATAGTACTTTATCTATTAAGTCGCACAAGCAATGTACGGTGAGTAGGTGTCCTTCCTGAATACGAGCAGTACGCTGGGATGGGATCCGAATTTCAACGTCTTGGATACCCAGTAGGCCAGCCATTTCACCGCCGTCTTTACCCGTAAGGGCAATGATGGTCATATCACGCGTTAATGCAGCTTCCATGGCTTTAATGATGTTCTTGCTGTTACCACTGGTTGAAAGCACAAATAGGATATCACCAGCCTGCCCTAGAGCGCGTACCTGCTTGGAGAAGACCTCATCATGGTGATAGTCATTGGCAACGGCTGTTAGTGTTGTGGTATCAGCCGTTAAAGACAATGCGGGTAGGCTAGGGCGTTCGGTCTCAAAGCGATTGATCAGGCATGATGCAAAATGCTGAGCGTTGGCCGCTGAGCCGCCATTACCGCAGGTGAGGATCTTATTGCCATTGAGCAGGCTTTGCACCATGACCTGGGCTGCCTGCGATATGGCGTCGGGTAGCGCCTCCGCTGCGGCAATTTGGGTTTGGATGCTTTCGGTGAAACTTTCTTTGATGCTCTCTAGCATGGATTAACCTTCAACTAGGGTATTGGTAAACCAATCGATTTTTGGGTGCTGTGCTCCTTCGATAGAGACAACATCAAATCGAAATTCAGTGTGTTCAATGGCATGGCCATTTTTTTTCAGCCAAAACAATGCAGCACGTTTTAGTCGCTGTTGTTTCCGCCAGTTTACCGCTTCTGCGGCTGAACCGTAATGGTTGTTTTTACGGAATTTTACTTCGATAAATACCCAACAGGATTTATCTCGCATGATCAGGTCAATTTCACCACTGCGGCATTGAAAGTTTTTGGCACAAGAAATTAAACCATGGCGGCAGAGGAACTGCTCTGCCATGGCTTCGTAAGCTTGCCCTTGCTGCCGTTTATTGAGTTGGCTCAATCCCGTCCCCAGAGAAAACGGCCCAGCTAAGTTGACGCTGGATAACGCATTCATCATCAAGGCTTAGCTGACCGGTTTTACCTTGCGTTGTGTAGTTATCCACAACACGCATTTGTGGTAATTCCGCAATCATCTTATACGCGTCCATCCCAAAGGCATGAAGGCGCAAATCGGTATTTCTAGAGTTTGGCCACAGTTCATCATAATGCGACATAAAGTTATGGTCGGCATTTATTAGCAGTGGAATATCACTAAACTCAATACCACGCAGTTCACTGGTATCGCCTGAGCGGTCAGGGTAGCTACGCGAACTTGCATAAAGTGCTGGTGGCTGAACACCAGGGTTTATTGCAACCTCGATAAATGGCTTAAGCAAGGTTAGCTCATTCATATTCGCAATGAGGTAAACCGCATCAGTATCCCGTCGGCTACGAGGCTGAGCTTCAAGTTCGATACCAAGCAACTGTTGCATTTGATTGATCCGTGCTTGACTCTCTGTCAGGCCAAAGACCGCAGCAATTTCTTGTTGGATTTGCTTACGAGAACTGAACTGTCGGCTGGTTGGCGTTTTAGCGGTTAATTGCTGCCACTGCTCTGTAAACGCATCACTGACCCGTTGACCAAAGTTATTACTCGGTGCCAATACCATCGGTGATTGATGACCTTTAGCGAATAAGTGGCGGGCCGCCTGCTCGGCTTCTTGCTCTGGTGAAAGCGCGAAGTAACATGCATTGCCCTGAATCATATTGGTCTGCTCAGGCTCATTTAGCGCAAGCAAAGTGATATTACCTTGGTTAACTTGCTGGAACTCCATAATTTTATCTTTACGAAGTGGGCCTATCACTAATTCAACGCCATCTTGCTCAAGCTTACCCATAATGCTGGTAATTGGCTCTGCTTCTGTATCGTAGACCGCAAGTTCAGTATTTGCGTCACGGCCACTGTCGTCGAGCATCGCGTTGATAAAACCATCGCGAACGGCCTTGCCTGATTTCTCATGGCGACCTGATAGCGGTAGAAGTAGGGCAACATTGTTCAATTGGGCTATTTCTAGCGCCATAATTGCCTCAAGCTCCGCGGGTAAATATTGGTTAGCAGGATGGTAAGGGTTGTTCGCTAACCAGTCTTCAACCATGGTTTTAAGCTTGGCGGGACGTTGGGAATAGGTGTTTTTGAGTACACTTAGCTGAATCCAGCCTCGCAGAACCGTTTCACTTTCATTAAGTGTGACCGTTTGTAGCTGATTATTGTTATAATTAGCCAGATCACGCCACACGTTTTGCCAGTTAGCCGCTTTTTGTTCACTCTTTAAATACTGATCGAGTGCTGTTCGCTCTCGAGCGGCTTTGAGCGACTGAGCTGATTGTGCATACAGTTCTGCTCGAAGCATGTGATAGCGCAAGTACTGGCTGTCAGCGAGTGTCCACCATGGTTGGAAGTTAAGTGTTGCCAAGGCTTCCTTCGGTTGGCCTTGTTGGTAACGCAACGTTGCACGTGCGAGTTGCCATTCAGCCATTTGAAGGGAATCCATCGACATACGACTAAGGCGGTTAGCTTGCTGCTCTGCCTGAGCCCATCGACCTTCTTTGATAAACGCTTTTAAGGCAAAGATATGCCAGTTAACACTTTCAGCTCCTTCACTTGCTTCAGCTTTAATTAAATAATCAGCCGCACTTTCAGAGGCAGCTGCTGTAATATCAGTGGCCACGACCTGCTGTTGGTTAGGCGTACTACAGCCAGCCAAAATCACAGCAAGGGCTACAGGTGCTAACAGTCGTGATACACTTTTACGCTTATGGGTAAAATTGAGCATTGAATTCATTCAACTGTGACAAATTACTCTCTATATTAATTGCAGATGAGATCTTAGACAAATGAGTGAGACCAATTCATGCACGGTAGATGTCGCAACTTTGTACATCGTACCTACACCAATCGGTAATTTGGGCGACATTACACAGCGTGCATTGGATGTATTAGCAAATGTGGACCTAATTGCCGCAGAAGATACTCGCCATACATCACGCTTGTTGACCCATTTTTCGATCTCGACCCGCACCTTTGCGCTTCACGATCATAATGAGCAGCAAAAAGCTGATTATCTGATCGAAAAACTTCAAGCTGGTACAAGCATAGCCTTAGTATCGGATGCCGGTACACCGCTGATCAGTGATCCAGGATACCACCTTGTAAACCGTTGTCGTCAGGCGGGTGTTAAAGTTGTTCCTCTTCCTGGACCATGTGCTGTGATTACAGCATTGAGTGGTGCGGGTCTGCCATCAGATCGTTTTAGCTTTGAAGGGTTTTTACCGCCTAAGAGCAAAGGTCGCCGTGACCGTTTCCAAGCGTTGGCCGATGATGAGCGAACAATGATTTTTTATGAATCTCCGCACCGGATCACAGATTCGCTGGCAGATATGCTGGCGGTACTGGGACCTGAACGTCAAGTTGTATTGGCGCGAGAGCTAACCAAAACGTTCGAGACGATTCACGGCGCGCCGCTTGGCGAGTTAATTGACTGGTTGGGGGAAGACAGTAACCGTACCCGTGGTGAGATGGTTTTATTGGTTGCTGGCCACCGAGCAGAGAAAGAAGACTTGCCCGCCGATGCATTACGTACCGTGACATTGTTAGTCAAAGAGTTACCGCTTAAAAAAGCGGCGGCATTAGCGGCTGAAATCCATGGTGTAAAGAAAAATGCGCTATACAAGTGGGGCCTAGATAACCTCGACTAAAGCGGTGCGACGACCAAGCGAGGGATGTTTGTATGCCTATTGAACTGTTCGGCCGTTGCTGTTTGAGTAGAATTGTTGCCTTTTTAACCGCTCTTGAATGTTGTTAGACTTTTCACTGGTAACTGTGACTTGAGTCAGATAAACTCTGCTCCGGAGTTGGCCAAGGTAACCGCTGCTTTGTTGATATCTCTTGAGGTATTGATGAAGGGGAGGAAAGTCCGGGCTCCAAAGGGCAGGGTGCCAGATAACGTCTGGGGGGCGCGAGCCCACGACCAGTGCAGCAGAGAGTAAACCGCCGATGGCTCGCTTGCGAGAACAGGTAAGGGTGAAAGGGTGCGGTAAGAGCGCACCGCGCGACTAGTAATAGTTCGTGGCACGGTAAACTCCACCCGGAGCAAGACCAAATAGGTCCCTAATGGCGTGGCCCGCGTTGGGGACGGGTAGGTTGCTTGAGCCTGTGAGCGATTGCAGGCCTAGATGAATGGTTACCACCGCGTAAGCGGGACAGAACCCGGCTCATCGGCCAACTCCCCTCTTTTGAGTATGAAAGGTGATGTGGTACTGCATATTTTGCTGTATCGCATCACCTTTTGTCGTTTCTGGGCAATCATTTTTGCACCACGTACCGATACAAAAGATGAAGAGATGCCTATCACATCAGGCTTCAGTAAGTTTGGTGTTATATTCAACAGGCTTCTATTCTAAGATCAATCAGGTAAGTTGAAGTTTGGGGATTTACCGCAGTACTGGCCTCAAAGACCGATATTGGACAGTATCAATATCAATTGATTGTTAGAAATGCGGGCTCCTGCTTGACATCTTTTTTGTCAAATACGTACACTTTGCGGTGGAATTTTGTGGGTAATGCTGTGAGAACGCGGTTTTAATAGCATAAGTTGATGAATTTCCTTCCTAATACTTTTTTACGCTGGAATGCTCTCGCTATTTGTAGAGGGTTTTAGCTAGCTTCACTAGAGCTGAATTAATAGTTATGTCTGAACAGTTTGAGCACGTCTCGGTTTTACTTCATGAATCAGTGGATGGCCTAGCCATTAAACCTGATGGAATTTACATTGATGGTACTTTTGGCCGTGGTGGTCATAGCCGTCTGATCCTGTCTCAGCTCGGAGAAAATGGACGCCTTTATGGTATTGACCGTGATCCACAGGCAATAGCAGAAGCGCAAACCATCGATGATCCTCGCTTTAGTATCATTCATGGCCCTTTTTCGGGCATGGAAAAGTACATGGAAGAACGCGATCTTATTGGGCGTGTTGACGGTGTACTGCTTGATCTTGGCGTATCATCACCGCAGTTAGATGACGCAGAACGTGGCTTCAGCTTTATGCGTGACGGCCCGCTAGATATGCGTATGGATCCAACATCTGGTATTCCTGCTTCGGAATGGCTGGCAGAAGCAGAAGCTGATGACATTGCGTGGGTACTGAAAGAGTTTGGTGAAGAGCGCTTTGCGAAACGTATTGCCCGTGGCATTGTTGCTCATCGTGAAAATCCAGAGAATGAACCACTGACCCGTACAACCCAATTGGCAAAACTGATTGCGGAAGTATCACCGTTTAAAGATCGCCATAAGCACCCTGCTACGCGTAGCTTCCAAGCGATCCGCATTTATATCAATAGTGAACTGGAAGAGATTGATACTGCACTTCATGGTGCGATGAACGTACTTGCACCTGAAGGGCGTTTATCAGTGATTAGCTTCCATTCTCTGGAAGATCGCATGGTTAAGCGTTTTATCCGTAAGCAAAGTAAAGGGCCTGAAGTACCAGCTGGCCTTCCTTTGACTGAGGATCAAATTAAGGCATTGGGCACCGCTTCGATGAAAACAATAAGCAAAGCCATTAAACCTTCTCAGGGTGAAGTGAGCGGCAATGCGCGTTCTCGTAGTTCAGTTCTACGCTTGGCTGAACGCGTATGAGCCAAACACCGGAACCGACCAAAAATCTTGCTCACCTGATTGGACAGGATTTATTGTCTGTTGGGCGCGTGCCTTTGGTATTACTGGTTCTGGTGTTAACGTCGGCTATGGGGGTGGTGTTAATTACCCACCACTCCCGCCAATTAATTGCTCAGCAGGAGCTGTTGTTGATCGAGCGCGATCAACTCGATATTGAATGGCGTAATCAAATTCTGGAAGAGAACTCTCTTGCTGAACATAGTCGTATCGAGCGATTGGCAGAGCAAGAATTGGAAATGAGACGACCATCGAGAGACAGTGAAGTCATAGTGCAGTAATGAGTTTTGATGAATATATTTAAACGTTCAGCCAAACAGAACCAACGTCGCCAGAAAGCGCCACCGGCATTTATTCCGTGGCGCTTTGGTATTATATGCGCCTGTATTATCTTGGCTTTGGCCGCGCTGATTGGCCGCTCGGCATATATCCAAGTATTAGAACCGGGCAAATTGATCCAAGAAGGCGATTTGCGTTCTTTACGGGTTAAAGCGATGCCCTCTGCCCGCGGGATTATTTCTGATCGTAATGATGAGCAACTTGCCGTTAGTGTGCCTGTTCAGGCGGTGTGGGCCGATCCGGTTCAGATCTATAAAAATGGCGGTATTACACAAACCGAACGCTGGCATGCACTTGCCGATGTTTTGGGGCTTGACCGTAAAAGATTACTCGAACGTTTAGAGCAGAACAAAAAGCGTCGCTTTATATATTTACAGCGGCAAGTTAGCCCTGCTATGGCTGCCTATGTTGGTCGGCTCAAGTTACCCGGTGTTGGCTTAAAAGATGAATCCCGGCGTTTTTATCCATCAGGTGAGGTTAGTGCCCATTTGATTGGGGTGACGGGTATTGATAGTCATGGCTTAGAAGGCGTTGAGCGCACTTATGACGGCTGGCTTACTGGCGAGCCAGGCCGACGCACGGTACGTAAAGACCGTTATGGACGGGTTGTTGAAAATATCTCTCTCCAAAAGCGTGAACCAGGCAAGCCATTGAATTTAAGTATTGATCAGCGTTTGCAGGCTGTGGCCTACCGGGCTGTAAAACAAGCCATCACTGACTATCAAGCAACATCCGCGACCATTATTATGGCTGATGTGCAGACCGGTGAAATTCTTGCCATGGTTAATGCGCCATCTTATAACCCGAATAATCGCGCACAATTGCAGAGTTACCGGATGCGTAACCGCTCCATTACCGATGCGATGGAGCCGGGTTCGACAATCAAGCCGTTTATTGTCTTGGCTGCAATGGAAAACGGCGTGGCAGACGAAGATACCATTATTGATACTGGTAATGGTCTGATGCAAGTCGGCGGCAGCCGAGTCCGTGACGTTTCACGTGTAGGCAAAGCCAACCTGAGCAAAATCCTCCAGAAATCGAGTAATATCGGGGTGAGTAAACTTTCGCTCGCCATGCCAATCGATGCTGTACTGGGCATGTATAGCAGCGTTGGGCTTGGTGATGCATCAGGTATAAACCTGATTGGTGAAGCACAAGGGTTCTTCCCTGACAGGCGTCGATGGTCTGATTTTGAGCGTGCAACCCTATCATTTGGTTATGGCATATCTGTTACCCCAATCCAGTTAGTGCGTGCTTACGCCACCTTAGGGGCTATGGGGGTAAACCGTCCGCTTTCAATTTTGAAAACGGAAGATGTGGTGCCTGGACGTCAGGTCGTGTCGACAGAAAACACCCGAAAACTGCTTAATATGCTGGAAACGGTTACCCATAAAGGCGGTAGTGCGGTTCGTGCTGCAGTACCTGGGTATCGTGTTGGCGCCAAAACAGGTACTGCTGTAAAAGCCGCTGCGGGTGGTTATAGTGATGAATACATCGCGATGACAGCGGGCTTAGCACCGATTAGTGATCCTCGCTTGGCGATGGTGGTGGTAGTGAATGAACCTCAAGGTGACAAATACTACGGGGGATTAATTGCGGCACCTATTTTTTCTGAAGTCATGAAAAGTGCGCTGCAAATATTGAACATTCCGCCAGATGCTGGCACCCGCGAAGAATTAAATATTGTGAACCGTAGAGACAAGGCAAATGCCGGTACTTAAACAAATGAATAAGCTGGGTGAGCTTCTCTCACCATGGCTAGATGATATTGAATTGCCTGCGTCAGTGGCAGAGCAAACGATCCAAGGCATGTCGTTAGATAGCCGTAACATAACAAGCGGCGAGCTGTTTGTCGCTGTAAATGGACATGCGGTTGATGGTCGTCGGTTTATTCCTGCTGCGATTGCAGCTGGTGCGACCGCCATCTTGGCTGAAGCGGAACAGACTCAGGCTTCAATTAGGTTGCAAGATGGTGTTCCGGTGATATCGCTCGTTGATTTGGGGGCCAATCTTTCTGAAATAGCAAAGCGATTCTATGGTTCTCCCGACCAAGCATTGAACTTGGTTGCGGTCACGGGCACCAATGGCAAGACCACGATCAGCCAGATTTTGGCACAATGGGCACAGCTTATAGGCTACCGGGCCGGCGTAATGGGGACAACTGGAAACGGCTTGCTTGATGACGTTCAACCTGCCGTCAATACCACGGGCAGTGCACTCGAGATTCCACAGGTATTAGCCTCAATGGTGGATACTGGCGCAAATTATGCCGCTATGGAAGTCTCTTCTCATGGCTTGGTGCAAGGCCGAGTTAAGTCATTGCAGTTTGTCGCCAGTATTTTTACAAATCTAAGTCGAGATCACTTGGACTACCATGGTGATATGGCCAGTTACGCAGGTGCCAAGAAAACGCTGTTTACGGATCATAAATCTGGTGTTGCCGTTATAAATGCTGATGATCCTGTTGGACGAGAGTGGCTTAATTGTCTCCCCAACGCGGTTGCTGTTGCGACAGTACATGACAACCTCGTACTGCATCAAGGTCAAAAACTGTGGTTAGAGCACGTTGAGTACAGTACTCAAGGTGTCACGATTGGTTTTGACTCCAGCTGGGGGAAAGGACAGTTTACTGCACCATTGGTTGGGGCATTTAATGTGGTGAACTTGATGCTGGCGTTGGCAACACTGCTTGCGACAGGGCATTCATTGCAGGCGTTATTGGCGACGGCCCCGCAGCTGCAAGCCGTGACGGGCAGAATGGAAGTTTTTCAGCGGCCTGACAAACCTATGATGGTTGTTGATTATGCTCATACACCAGATGCTCTCGAAAAAGCGCTACAAGCCTTACAGGTGCATTGCACTGGTAAGCTGTGGTGTATTTTTGGCTGCGGTGGTGATCGCGATACAGGCAAGCGGCCAATGATGGCACGTATTGCCGAGCAATTAGCGGATCACATTATCCTGACCGATGATAATCCTCGGACGGAAGACCCTACCGTAATAATGAGCGATATGCTCGCGGGTCTGAATCAACCAGAGCAAGCTGTTGTACATCATGACCGCTATCAAGCGTGTTTGTGGGCAGCCACGCATGCCGCACCAGATGATATTGTGCTGGTAGCAGGTAAAGGACATGAAGATTATCAAGTGTTGGCCGGCCGAACGATCCATTATTCTGATCGTGAAACCGTGCGGACATTATTGGAGACGAATGGATGATACACGTTCAGCTATCACAATTAGCGACTATCCTTGGCGCGGAATTTATAGGCGACGATACTCGCATTGCTGATGTATCGACGGATACCCGTACCATTGGTGCTGACACCCTGTTTGTTGCACTGATTGGTGAGCGCTTTGATGCTCATGATTTCTGTCAAAACGCAATGGATAACGGTGCTAAGGCATTACTTGTAAGTAAACACTTACCTATTGCTTTGCCGCAGCTTGTTGTTGCAGATACTCTTAAAGCATTGGGGTTATTAGGTGCTTGGCTAAAGGCTGAAATGGAAAGTCGGCATGGTTTGAAAACCTTAGCTTTAACTGGTAGTTGTGGCAAAACCACCGTGAAAGAAATGGTTGCTGCTATCTTGAGCCAGAAAGGCAATGTTTTGGCGACGGCAGGTAATTTCAATAATGAAATCGGAGTGCCTTTAACGCTGCTTCGGCTTCAGCCTGAGCATGAGTTTGCTGTTATCGAGCTAGGGGCGAACCATCAGCAAGAAATTGCTTACACTACGAGCCTTGTAAAGCCTCAAGTTGCTCTCATTAATAATTTGGCCGCGGCTCACCTTGAAGGGTTTGGCTCTTTAGCAGGGGTTGCGAAAGCAAAAGGTGAGATCTTTGAAGGGCTGACTTCACTGGATCAACCAAGCGTGGCGATTGTTAACCTTGACTCGAACTCGTTGGAGACTTGGCAGCCGTTATTGGCGGAACACCAGTTGGTGACCTTCTCTGCAACACAGAAAGAAGCAGATTATGCCGCAGACGACATAATTATTAACGCTCAAGGGCTAGCTTGTTTTACAATGCGCACCCCAAGCGGGGCTTTTCCGGTTAGTCTGACGATGGCTGGCGCGCATAATGTTGCAAATGCACTTGCTGCCGCCGCGTTAGCGATGGCTATTGGTGCAACCTCTGAGCAGGTTATCGCTGGTTTGGGCTGTGTCGAAAACGTCAAAGGGCGAGTTGATATCACTGAGCCGAGGGCTAACTTGCGCTTAATTGATGATACCTATAATGCGAGTGTTGCCTCTGTAAAAGCTGCCATTGATCTATTGGCAAGTTTTGCTGGCCAGCGCTGGTTTGTGCTCGGTGACATGGCCGAATTGGGCGAAGATAGTGCAGCTTTGCACCGCGAGATTGCAGAATATGCACAAAATAAAACACTAGATAAAGTGTTGACCTTCGGTAAAGCAAGCCAAGTGGTGAGTGAGCTGAATAATGGTCAGCATTTTGACGATAAAACCGCATTGATTGAGCTGCTAAAACAGCAGTTAGACCAACCGCAATACAATGAAAATAACACCCAAGTGACAGTGCTAGCAAAAGGGGCGCGTAGCTCCCGCATGGAAGATGTCATTGCCGCACTGCAGGAAAACAACTAATGATTTACTGGCTTGCCGATTTACTAGAATCCACATTTCCTTTTTTCCGTCTGTTTGAATACCTGACGTTCCGCGCCATTATTAGCATCTTAACGGCACTGGTACTGTCGTTATGGATGGGACCACGCCTCATTGCTCGTTTGCAAATGCTGCAGATCGGTCAGGTTGTTCGTCATGACGGCCCTGAGTCACACTTTAGCAAGCGTGGTACACCAACCATGGGTGGCATTATGATACTTGCTGCAATAACCATTACGGTGTTGCTGTGGGCCGATCTTAGTAACCCGTACGTATGGGCTGTATTGGTCGTCATGCTTGGCTATGGCGCGGTGGGTTTCGTTGACGACTACCGTAAAGTGGTTCGTAAAAATACAGATGGACTGATTGCGCGTTGGAAGTACTTTTGGCAGTCGGTCATTGCACTTGGTGTTGCTTTTGCTCTGTATGTGCACGGCCAAGATACCGTCGCAACCCAGTTAGTTGTTCCATTCTTTAAAGATGTCATGCCACAACTTGGCTTGTTTTATATTATTTTTACTTATTTTGTGATTGTTGGCACCAGTAATGCAGTAAACCTGACTGATGGTCTCGACGGCCTCGCGATCATGCCGACAGTTATGGTTGCTGGCGGTATGGCCTTCATCGCTTGGGCAACAGGCAACGTTAATTTTGCTAACTACCTGCATATTCCTTATTTGAAAGATGCCAGTGAGCTGGTCATTGTTTGTACTGCAATTGTAGGGGCGGGCCTTGGTTTCCTATGGTTTAACACCTACCCAGCACAGGTCTTTATGGGCGATGTGGGCTCATTAGCATTAGGTGGCGCCCTAGGTACGATTGCAGTATTAGTTCGTCAAGAATTGCTACTGGTTATTATGGGTGGTGTTTTCGTGATGGAAACTGTGTCGGTGATCTTGCAGGTAGGTTCGTACAAGCTGCGAGGCCAACGTATTTTCCGTATGGCGCCTATTCACCACCACTATGAATTAAAAGGTTGGCCAGAACCACGTGTGATCGTTCGCTTCTGGATCATCACTTTAATGCTAGTATTGATTGCTCTGGCAACACTTAAGGTTCGATAAATGAAAGGCTTGGATGGCGTGAAAAAGGTTGTTGTTATTGGACTAGGAATGACAGGCCTATCGGTTATCAACCATTTATTGCGGTTGCCGCAATCACTGGATATCAAGGTGATTGACACCCGTGATACGCCTCCTGGCCAAGAACAATTACCAGCAAGCGTTGAGTTGTGCAGCGGTGAATGGCAGATGGCATGGCTGCTATCGGCTGATCTTATCGTTGCTAGCCCAGGTATTGCACTCGCCACTCCCGCATTGCTAGAAGCCGCCAATGCCGGTATTGAAATTGTTGGTGATATTGAGCTGTTTGCCCGCGCGGTGAATAAACCCGTTGTCGCTATCACCGGTTCAAATGGTAAAAGTACGGTGACTAGCTTGGTTGGCGAAATGGCCAAAGAAGCAGGTATTAACGTTGGCGTTGGCGGTAATATTGGCTTTGCAGCTCTTGATCTGCTGGCTCAAAAGCATGACTTATATGTGCTTGAATTATCAAGCTTTCAGCTTGAAACTACCTCGACATTACGCCTTAATGCTGCGGTTTACCTGAATTTGTCAGAAGATCATATGGATCGCTACCCAGAAGGTCTAGAGCAGTATAGCCAAGCAAAAATGCGGATCTTCCATCATGCCGAATTGGCAGTGTACAACCGTGATGATCTGGCAACCCGTCCTGACTTTACTGGTGAGATGACCAGTTTTGGCTTTGACAGCGAGCTGTATGGGCTAACCATCGTAGATAATGTGGAATGGTTAGCTTATGCGGGTGAACCTCTGATGCCAAGTGCTGACATTGCGTTAGTGGGTCGACACAATGTCGCCAACAGCCTTGCTGCACTCGCACTGGCAGATGCTGCAGGGATCAACCGTGAATCAGCATATCGTGCATTGCGCCGTTATAACGGGCTTGCTCACCGTTGCCAGTTGGTAGCGGATCAGCACGGTGTGAAGTGGGTTAATGACTCAAAAGCCACGAATGTAGCCAGTACACTGGCGGCACTCGATGGTTTGAATATCTCTGGTAAATTGCATTTACTGGTTGGTGGTGACGGTAAAGGGGCGGATTTCTCGTCATTGAAATCGGTACTGCTTCCTCTGGATGTTCAGTTGTACTGCTATGGGCGTGATGGTCATTTATTCTTAGATTTGGCTGAGCAGTCAGTAGCCGTTGAAACCATGGCTGAAGCGATGGAAATGGTGGCTGGTACCGCAAACGAGGGTGATATGGTTTTACTGTCTCCTGCCTGTGCGAGCTTTGACCAATACCCAAACTTTATGGCGAGAGGTGACGCCTTTGTCGCTTTAGCTCAAACGTTGCAGCACCATGTCGGTAAGGGGAGCTAATGCTGGGTGCTCTGCGTGAAGGGATTGCCTCGTTATCTGCTTGGTTGACTCGCCCTGCAGCACCGAGCATGTATGATCGACAACTGGTCTGGATTGCCTTGGCGTTGATGGTGACAGGGCTCGTTATGGTTACCTCCGCGTCGGTGCCCGTTGCGACGCGTTTAACGGATATGCCATTCTACTTTGCATTTCGTCATGGCTTTTTTCTGGTTTGCTCAATTGTGATCGCAAGCTTTGTGGTGATGATCCCACTCGAAAAATGGCGCCAATTCAGCGTGCCAATGTTATTGATTTCTTTCGCTTTATTAGTTGTTGTATTGGTGGCTGGCCGTTCGGTGAATGGTGCTGCTCGTTGGATCCCGCTTGGGATCTTTAATTTACAGCCTGCGGAAGTTGCAAAACTGTCTCTATTTATCTTCTTATCCGGTTACCTTGTTCGTCAGTATGAACAGGTACGAGAAAGCTTCCTTGGTTTCTTTAAGCCATTGCTAGTGCTTGGTTTATTAGCTTTGTTGCTGTTGGCTCAGCCTGATTTGGGGTCATTTGTAGTGATGTTTGTTACTACGGTTGGCATGCTATTTATTGCTGGCGCCAAACTATGGCAGTTCATGGTCATGTTGGTTACTGCAATTGGTGGGATCATCTTACTGATTGTCTTTGAACCATACCGATTACGCCGAGTAACTTCCTTTATGGATCCATGGGAAGATCCTTTTGGTAGTGGTTATCAGCTTACGCAGTCGCTAATGGCGTTTGGACGCGGTGAATGGTTTGGACAAGGGTTAGGAAATTCGATTCAGAAACTTGAGTATCTTCCTGAAGCCCATACTGACTTTGTGTTTGCAGTATTAGCCGAAGAAGTTGGGCTAATAGGGGTAACGGTTGTACTACTATTGCTTTTTGCGTTGGTGTTTAAGGCCATGTTTATTGGCCGTAAATGCTTGCAGACACAACAACTTTTTGGCGGTTTTTTAGCCTTTGGTTTTGCGTTTTGGTTTGCCTTCCAGACGCTGGTGAACGTCGGTGCTGCTGCGGGTATTGTGCCGACAAAAGGACTGACATTGCCACTGATAAGTTACGGTGGTTCAAGTTTATTTATTATGGCAACGGCGGTTGCGATATTAATTCGGATTGATTACGAGCAGCGCATTGCGGTTAAGTATGGTCTGATTAATAACACAGAAGATGATGACAATGAACAAGAGTAAGCGCCTACTGGTGATGGCTGGTGGTACTGGGGGGCATGTTTTCCCTGGCTTGGCCGTCGCGAAGAAATTGCAGCAGGAAGGCTGGGAAATCCGCTGGTTGGGCACGGCCGACCGAATGGAAGCAGAGCTGGTACCAAAGCATGGGATCGAGATTGATTTTATCAAGGTAAAAGGCCTACGAGGCCAAGGGGCAGCACGTTTACTCGCGGCACCTTTTAAGATTGTTAACGCTATTTTCCAAGCTCGAAAATATATCAAAGCTTGGCAACCCGATGCCGTATTGGGTATGGGTGGCTATGTGAGTGGGCCGGGTGGCGTCGCAGCTTGGCTTTCTGGCGTTCCTGTTATCTTGCATGAACAAAATGCGGTTGCAGGCCTAACAAACCAGTGGTTATCTAAAATAGCCGCTCGTGTGTTACAGGCGTTTCCTGGCGCTTTCAAAGACCGTGAAGTCGTGGGTAACCCAGTGCGTCAGGATGTCGTTGAGCTACCAGAGCCGACGGCGCGCTTTGCACAGCGTGAAGGGCCAATCCGTGTCTTGGTTATGGGTGGTAGTCAAGGTGCCCGCATTTTAAATCAGACGATGCCTAAAGTGGCCGCTATCTTATGTGATAAAGTGACGATTTGGCATCAGGCTGGTAAAGGCGCACAGCAAGACACTGAGCAGGCTTACCAGGAAAATACAGAAACACAGCATAACGTAACTGAGTTTATTGACGATATTGCCGCAGCTTATGCTTGGGCGGATATTGTCGTTTGCCGTTCAGGGGCATTGACGGTCTCTGAACTATCTGCGGCTGGCATTGGGGCTATTTTTGTCCCATTTATGCATAAAGATCGCCAGCAAGCTTTGAATGCCGATCACTTAGTACAATGCGGCGCGGCAAAAATGATTGAACAACCAGAGCTGACACCACAAGGTTTGGCTCAAGAAATAGACCAATTAAACCGTGACAAGCTTACCGAAATGGCACTTGCTGCACGGGAAGCGGCGATCCTTGACGCTGACAGTAGAGTTGCTGAAGTGATTAAATCGTTAGCGAAACAATAAGATGAGACAAAGTGATGAGTAAACTGGATAACCAGCAATTAGCAAAAATTAGAACTATGGTGCCAGAGATGCGCCGTGTTGAGCGTATTCACTTTGTTGGTATCGGTGGTGCCGGAATGAGTGGCATTGCTGAGGTCTTGGTCAATGAAGGCTATCGGATCAGCGGCTCTGACATTGCACCGAACGCCGTAACTAACCGTCTTGAAAGCAAAGGGGCCGAGGTGTTCTTTGGTCATCGTAGCGAGAATGTTGAGCAGGCCAGTGTGGTTGTGGTATCGACGGCAATCTCACAAGATAACCCTGAGCTTGTCGCAGCTCGCGAGCTACGTATTCCTGTTGTTCGCCGTGCCGAAATGTTGGCGGAACTGATGCGCTACCGCCATGGTATCGCAATCGCAGGAACGCATGGTAAAACAACGACCACAGCACTAATGACCCAAATTTATTCAGAAGCGGGTCTTGATCCAACGTTTGTGAATGGCGGTTTAGTGAAAAGTGCAGGCACGAATGCGCGCTTAGGTTCAAGCCGTTACTTAATTGCAGAAGCCGACGAAAGTGATGCCTCATTCTTGCATTTACAGCCAATGGTTTGTGTCGTAACTAACATTGAAGCTGATCATATGGATACTTATGGCGGTGACTTTGAAGTACTGAAGCAGACCTTCATTGATTTTTTACATAATTTACCATTCTACGGGCTGGCGATTATGTGTATCGATGATCCGGTTGTACGTGAGCTACTACCGAAGATTGGCCGTCAGGTGATCACTTATGGTTTTTCTGAGGATGCCGATGTTCGATTGGTTGATTATTGTCAGTACGGCCAACAGGGACATTTCTCCATTCTGCGTAAAGGTAAGCCTGCGCTGAAAGTGAAATTGAACATTCCTGGTAAGCACAATGCACTTAACGCCACGGCTGCCGTTGCTGCTGCAACTGAAGAAGGCGTTGCTGACGACGCGCTTATTCGCGCCTTGGTCGAATTTGAAGGTACGGGACGTCGCTTTGATCAACTGGGTGAATTTGAGACCGGAAATGGTAAAGTCATGTTAGTTGATGACTACGGTCATCATCCAAGTGAAGTTGACGTGACTATTCAGGCAGCTCGTGCTGGTTGGGATGAAAAGCGTTTGGTGATGATTTTCCAGCCACACCGCTTTAGCCGAACGCGTGACTTATATGATGATTTTGCTAACGTGTTAGAGCAGGTTGATGTTTTGGTGATGCTCGATGTTTATTCGGCAGGTGAAGCACCAATCGCAGGTGCGGATGGCCGTGCACTATGTCGTACGATTCGTGGGCGTGGCAAAATAGACCCGATTTTTGTACCAAATAACGACGCATTACCATCAGCACTTGCCAATATTTTGCAGAATGACGACCTGTTATTGACACAAGGTGCTGGAGATGTAGGCAAAATTGCGCGTCAATTGGCTGACATGAAGTTAAATATTGCTGAAATGCGTCAGAGTCAATAATGGTTTATTAATGCTTGGTTGATAACTCTAAAAAAATCAGAAAAACTAAGTTATACGAACACTTAGCGATATTGTAAGCTTGGTTGTTTTTGGCCAAATTCTTAGGTCTTGCTCTCAGGATGTGCAAGGAATCGAGTAACAGGTGTTGGAGTGCTGCTGGTTGGTCGGTATAATCGTCCAACTTTGCTCAATAAGTTGCTCGCTTCTCGATACGAAAAGGTAGTATAGAACCCACTTTTTCGGGAAATATCGGCTATTTTGGTAAAGGTAAAAACTATTTATGGCTGATAGTGTCTTAAATAAAATACCACGATCACCTACAGTTGCGATTGGGCGCTGGGGGGGATTGGCTTTTTTTGTCTTTGTTATCATTTTTGTTGCTTGGATTTTTAGTGCTGCAATAAACTGGATGACAGATGCAAATCGACTCCCCTTATCACAACTTGTGATACAGGGTGAATTAAGCTACCTCACGCCAAACGATGTGCGAGATGGGATCTTACAGCTAGAGCAACTGGGCAGTTTTATGACCCAAGATGTCGATGACATCCAACATGCGCTAGAGTCGATGCCGTGGATTGCTCGAGCTGCAGTTCGTAAGCAGTGGCCAGAAACGCTGAAAGTTTTTTTGGTTGAACACGAGCCAGTAGCGTTCTGGAATGAGCAGTATTTGGTCAATACCAGTGGCGATGTATTTTATGCGCCTTTAGAACAAGCGGGTAAGTCGCTTATCGGCTTGGCAGGACCAGAAGGCTCAAGTCAGCAAGTATTGAGCGCGATGCACGAAATGCAACCAAGATTACAGCTTGCGGGCTTTGAAATTGCTACGCTGGCATTAAACGAACGTCGAGCCTGGCGAGTTTGGTTAACAAACGGCATCAGGCTTGAACTGGGACGTGAAGCAAGAATGGAGCGGCTTAACCGCTTTATTAGCTTATACCCAGAATTGGAGCAGCAAGGAAAAGCCATTGAGTACGTAGACTTACGTTACGATACAGGGGCTGCTGTTGGCTGGACAGACGATCCAGAGCAAAACGAAACTAAATAGTCTCGGCTTTATTGACGGACTGTTTGGCCGAGTCGAACAATAAGAGCGTGCGCTAATGACGAAGGCGACAGATAAAAAACTGATAGTAGGCCTAGATATTGGCACTTCCAAAGTCTGTGCTTTGGTCGGGGAAGTGTTGCCTGATGGCGGTGTGAACGTCATTGGTGAAGGCAGCAGCTCATCTGGTGGTATGGACAAAGGTGGGGTTAATGACCTTGAGTCCGTTGTTAAGTCAGTTCAGAGTGCGGTTTATAAAGCTGAATTGATGGCCGACTGCCAGATCTCCTCGGTATTTTTGTCATTATCCGGTAAGCATATACGTTGCCAGAACGAGAAAGGCATGGTGCCAATCTCTGACAAAGAGGTAACGCAAGACGACGTTGACAATGTTATTCATACAGCGAAGTCAGTAAAAATTAGCGATGAACATAAAACTTTACATGTAATTCCTCAGGAATTTGCTATTGATTATCAGGAGGGAATAAAAAACCCTGTTGGTTTATCAGGTGTACGGATGGAAGCGAGTGTTCATTTGATTACTTGCCATAACGACATGGCACGTAATATCGTTAAAGCGGTAGAGCGGTGTGATTTGAAAGTTGATCACCTGATTTTCTCAGGGTTAGCTGCCAGTCATGCAGTACTAACGGCTGATGAGAGAGAGCTTGGGGTTTGTGTTGTTGATATCGGTGGTGGCACCATGGATCTCGCAATATGGACCGGTGGTGCATTGCGCCATGCTGAAGTTATCCCTTATGCCGGCAACGTAGTAACCAGTGATATTGCTTATGCTTTCGGTACACCTCCAAGTGATGCTGAAGAGATTAAAGTGAAATATGGCTGCGCACTGAGCGAGCTGGTGAGTAAGGACGCAAAAGTTGATGTACCGAGTGTTGGTGGTCGACCTTCGCGAAGCTTACAAAGCCAAACATTGGCGGAAGTGATAGAGCCTCGTTATAGCGAATTGCTTGGGCTGGTTAATCAGAAGCTGATAGAAAAACAAGAACAACTGCGTAATGCGGGCGTCAAGCACCAGTTGGCTGCAGGCATTGTCCTGACGGGTGGTGCTGCTCAGATGGAAGGTTTGGTTGAATGCGCAGAGCGTGTCTTCCGTAACCAAGTAAGGGTAGGGCTTCCCTTGGAAGTGTCTGGCCTGACTGAGCATGTTCAGTCTCCGCGTTATGCGACTGCAGTAGGATTACTGCATTATGGAAAGGACAGTCAAACATTTGATGATAGTGATTTGGAGCCGAAACGATCGGTGACAGGTATTTTCACTAAGATTAGTGGTTGGCTAAGAAAAGAATTTTAAAACCTGATGCGAACAGGATGAACGGAGAGAACAAATGTTTGAACCGATGATGGAAATGTCTGATGAAGCGGTAATTAAGGTCATTGGCGTTGGCGGCGGCGGCGGTAATGCTGTCGATCACATGGTACGTGAGTCGATTGAAGGCGTTGAGTTCATCAGTGTAAATACTGATGCTCAAGCACTTCGTAAAAGTAGTGTTAGTACAGTAATCCAGATCGGTGGTGATATCACTAAAGGTTTGGGCGCTGGCGCGAACCCACAAGTGGGCCGTGATTCTGCACTGGAAGATCGTGAAGCAATCAAAGCAGAGCTTCAAGGTTCTGATATGATTTTCATTGCTGCTGGCATGGGGGGCGGTACCGGTACTGGTGCAGCGCCAATCATTGCTGAAGTAGCAAAAGAGTTAGGTATTCTAACCGTTGCGGTTGTGACGAAGCCATTCAGCTTTGAAGGCAAGAAACGCATGGCGTTTGCTGAACAAGGTATTGAAGAGCTGTCGAAGCATGTTGATTCTCTAATCACCATACCTAACGAGAAGTTGCTGAAAGTACTTGGCCGTGGCATTACATTGCTAGACGCATTTGCGAAAGCAAATGACGTACTGCGTAATGCTGTTCAAGGTATTGCAGAGCTAATTACTCGCCCTGGTATGATCAACGTCGACTTTGCGGATGTTCGAACTGTAATGTCTGAAATGGGTCATGCGATGATGGGTAGCGGTATGGCTACTGGTGATGATCGTGCTGAAGAAGCGGCTGAAATGGCAATTTCTAGCCCGTTGCTTGAAGATATCGATCTTGCTGGTGCGCGTGGTGTGCTTGTTAACATTACAGCGGGCATGGACATGCGTCTAGACGAGTTTGAAACTGTGGGTAACACAGTGAAGGCATTTGCTTCAGACAATGCGACCGTGGTTATCGGTACATCGCTTGACCCTGAAATGTCTGATGAACTGCGTGTAACGGTTGTTGCGACAGGTATTGGCAAAGAGTCTAAGCCTGATATTACGTTGGTAACAACGTCGAAGCCGGTTCAAGCTGTTGCTCAAGAGAAAACAGCGACGCCAACGCCTGCAATGGAAGAAGCAAAGCCTGCTCCATTGACGCAATCTGCGCCAGTGACAGAGTCAGCTTCTCAGCCAGCGGCAGCGTCTACGGCAGCGAAAGCGAAGCCTCAAGCAGATCACGACTACCTTGATATCCCTGCATTTTTACGCAAGCAAGCTGACTAGCCTGCGTAAATAAGTTGGGATATTGGTTAAAAAGTGATATCATGTCCGACCTTTTACCGTGCTTTGGCAGGGTAAAAGGTGGCATATTGGCAAAATAATAGTTGAGATAAGCAGATGATCAGACAACGTACTTTGAAAAGCATTGTGCAAACGACCGGAGTGGGACTTCACTCAGGGCGTAAAGTCACGCTTATTCTACGTCCGGCTGCTGCCAACACGGGTGTTATTTACCGTCGTACAGATATGAATCCGCCTGTTGATTTTCCAGCAAATGCAGATTCTGTGCGCGACACCATGTTATGCACTGCCTTGGTTAACGAGGATGGTGTACGTATCTCAACTGTTGAGCACCTAAATGCGGCATTAGCTGGTATGGGTATCGATAATGTTATTATCGAAGTGGATGCGCCTGAAATTCCAATTATGGATGGTAGCGCCAGCCCGTTTATTTATCTGCTTCAGTCTGCTGGTATTGATACGTTGAATGCTCCTAAGCGTTTCTTACGTATCAAGAAAACTGTTCGCGTCGAAGATGGCGATAAGTGGGCTGAACTTCGCCCTCATAACGGTTTCCGTCTTGATTTCGCTATCGACTTTAATCATCCGGCGATTGAATCAGAGCAACAGCGTTTAGTGTTAGATTTTTCTAGCCAGTCTTTCGTTAAAGATATTAGTCGTGCCCGCACATTTGGCTTTATGCGTGATATCGAATACCTTCAGTCTCAGAACTTAGCGCTGGGCGGCAGTTTTGATAATGCCATTGTATTAGATGATTACCGTATTTTGAATGATGACGGTTTACGCTTCGACAATGAACTTGTGACACATAAAGTACTTGATGCTATCGGTGACTTGTACATGTGTGGCCACAATATCATTGGTGAAATGGTCGCGTTTAAATCAGGTCATGCCCTGAACAATAAGCTACTGCGAGCAGTGCTAGCTGATCAAGAAGCTTATGAATGGTCGACCTTTAACGAAGAACATGAAGTGCCGGTGACATTTGCTCAGCCAGGAATGGTACTTGCCTAAATCGAATAGGTAGTGTTGCCAACAGAATTAAAAAACGCCGAACTTTGTTCGGCGTTTTTGTATATCAGGGCTAGAGTTTTTTGACTTAGCTTTTCTTAGCTGACAGCGCCGCAATACGCTCAAGTCGCTTTTTGATTTTATCTGGTGCATCTTGGGCGGTATGTAATAAATATTGAGCGGCTAATGGTGAGATAGGTTTGCGGACAATATCGGGCGTTTTATCTTCTTTAATGACTGTCACTGCTGCCAGCTCGGGATTCACTTTGATATCGATGCGAGCCAAATTAGGCAGTAACTTTTCACGCAGTTTATTGATCAAGGTATTGCGTTCGTAGTTCAGGCGCATTGACCAAGCGGCTGATGCCGTTTCAATGATCAGTATCCCTTGGCGGTAATTGCTAACGCGGCAAAACTCAGCACAATCGAGGTGCAGTTTAACGGCTTTATTGAGCTTACTTAAAGCAATAGCACGCTGTTGGATGTTGCCAAGTTGGCTGTCATCAAGTAAGTCTGCTGTCGTTTGAGGGCGATGATCGCGCATAGCTAATCGTTCCTGAGCAAAAAGTAGGGGCTAAGTTCTAATTTTTCACATATGGTAAGTCTACCTAAGGGATTTGCCATAGGCGACACTGTCAATATGGCTTATTATATCAAGTCTGGCGGGGAGTGCCTCCTGTTAGCAAGGCTAGAATGTTCAAATATGGATAGTGATATATATTGCAAACTCTAGGATTGTTTTCATACTCCCCCTTGAAATTGTCGGGTAAAACCACAATATCATTTTTAACCACAGTTTTTCGGATCGGCTTCCGTTGTCACTTACGTGACGGATTTAGACGGGACAGGGATGATAGAAGTCTGAACTAAGTGTATAGCTTGGTTTGGTACAATCCCGGTTGAAAAATTCAGATTAAGCGATTCAGCCATTACTGTAGCTGAAATAACAAAGAGAAAACGGCATAGCCATGTTATCAAAACTACTGACCAAAGTTATCGGTAGCCGTAACGACCGCACACTGCGTCGTATGCGCAAAATTGTTGACCAAATCAACAAGCTCGAGCCTCAATTCGAGAGCCTCCAAGACGAAGAGTTAAAAGCCAAAACGGTTGAATTCCGTGAGCGCATAGAACAAGGTGAGAACCTTGACCTACTTTTACCAGAAGCCTTTGCAACGGTTCGTGAAGCCTCCAAGCGTGTGTTCGGTATGCGTCACTTTGACGTACAGTTGATCGGCGGTATGGTATTGAACAACTGCCAGATCGCAGAAATGCGTACAGGTGAAGGTAAAACCCTAACAGCAACCTTACCGGCTTATTTGAATGCCTTGACCGGTAAAGGTGTCCACATTGTTACCGTTAATGACTATTTGGCTGCACGTGATGCCGAAACTAACCGTGCATTGTTTGAATTCCTAGGAATGTCGGTTGGCGTCAACGTGCCAAACATGGCCCCTCAGGCGAAAAAAGAAGCGTACCAAGCTGATATCTTGTACGGCACAAACAATGAGTTTGGCTTTGACTACTTGCGTGACAACATGGCTTTCCGTGCTGAAGATCGCGTACAGCGTGAGCGTTTCTTTGCTGTTGTCGATGAAGTCGATTCCATCCTAATCGATGAAGCACGTACACCACTCATTATCTCGGGTCCTGCAGAAGATAGCTCAGAGCTTTACACCAAGATCAATACCCTGATCCCACAGCTGGTAAGGCAGGATCAGGAAGACAGCGAAGAGTACCGTGGCGAAGGCCACTACACGGTTGATGAAAAATCGAAGCAAACTCACCTGACAGAAAATGGTCAAGAGTTTGTTGAAGATCTGCTTAAGCAAAACAGCATGATGGAAGAAGGTGATACCCTGTACTCACCTGCTAATATCAGTCTACTGCACCATGTAAACGCTGCCCTACGTGCCCATGTATTGTTTGAGCGTGACGTTGACTACATCGTTAAAGACGATGAAGTGGTTATTGTTGATGAACACACTGGCCGTACTATGCCTGGGCGTCGTTGGTCTGAAGGTCTTCATCAAGCGGTTGAAGCCAAAGAAGGCGTGAAAATCCAGAACGAAAACCAAACGTTAGCGTCTATTACCTTCCAGAACTACTTCCGTCTGTATAACAAACTGTCAGGTATGACAGGTACTGCTGATACAGAAGCTTTTGAATTCCAATCAATTTATGGTTTGGAAACGGTTGTTCTACCAACCAATAAACCGATGATCCGTGATGACATGGGTGATTTGGTTTACATGACAGAGCTTGAGAAGTTTGCTGCGATTAGCGAAGACATTAAAGAGCGTGTTGAGAAAGGCCAGCCTGTATTGGTTGGTACCGTTTCGATTGAAAAATCAGAACTTTTATCTAATGCACTGAAGAAACAAGGCATTAAGCACGAAGTACTCAATGCTAAGTTCCACGAACGTGAAGCAGACATTGTTGCTCAAGCGGGTTCTTCAGGCGCTGTAACAATCGCGACTAACATGGCCGGCCGTGGTACGGATATCGTACTTGGTGGTGCTTGGCAAAGTGAAATTGCGAAGATTGAAAACCCGACAGATGAGCAAATTGCTCAGATCAAAGCTAAATGGCAAGATGCTCACGAAGCGGTATTAGCTGCTGGTGGCCTGCATATCATTGGTACTGAGCGTCATGAATCTCGCCGTATCGATAACCAGCTACGTGGTCGTTCTGGTCGTCAGGGTGATGCTGGTTCATCGCGTTTTTATCTGTCGATGGAAGATGGCCTGATGCGTATCTTTGCCTCGGATCGTGTATCAAACATGATGAAGAAGCTGGGTATGGAAGAAGGTGAAGCCATTGAACACCCATGGGTAACGAAAGCTATCGAGAATGCACAACGTAAAGTTGAAGGCCGTAACTTCGATATTCGTAAACAGTTACTTGAGTTTGATGATGTTGCCAATGACCAGCGTAAGGTGGTTTATGAGCTACGTGATGAGCTGATGAATGCTGATAATATCAGCGATATGATTGAGCAAAATCGCGAAGATGTGATTCAGTCGGTTATTGATGGCTATATTCCTCAGCAGTCTTTGGAAGAAATGTGGGATATCGCAGGTCTTGAAGAGCGACTAAAAGCGGATTACGACTTGGAATTACCAATCCAAGAGTGGCTAGACACTGAAGATAAGCTTTACGAAGAAGCATTACGTGAGCGTATCGTAGAAACGGCAGTCAGCGTTTATCGTCAGAAAGAAGAAGTCGTTGGTGCGGAAGTACTGCGTAACTTCGAGAAGACGGTAATGCTACAGAACCTTGATACGCTTTGGAAAGAGCACCTTGCTGCAATGGACCATTTGCGCCAAGGTATTCACTTACGTGGCTATGCACAGAAGAACCCGAAACAGGAATACAAGCGCGAATCGTTTGAACTGTTTGAAGAAATGCTGGAAAGCTTAAAATCTGATGTGATTGCTATCCTGAGTAAAGTACGTGTTCAGCAGCAAGAAGAAGTTGAACGTGTGGAAGAAGAGCGTCGTCGTCAAGCAGAAGAGCTTGCACGCCGTCAGCAATTCCAACACCAAAATGCTGATAATCAGATTGCAGATGAAAGCACAGAGCAAGACGATGAGTCAGCTCCTTACCAGCGAGAAGATCGCAAGGTGGGTCGAAATGAACCTTGTCCATGTGGTTCTGGTAAGAAGTACAAGCAGTGTCACGGTAAGATCAACTAATTGATCAACAGCATTGTTTGTTACTGTAAAAAGGCCGCTTAGCGGCCTTTTTTAAATCTGTTTATTTATAATTGAAATAAGTATGTGCTCTTTCTTGTTGGTGCTGACTTATCCTGCACAATGAATGATCATTTACTTATCCTGGTTGATAGTAGAAAAATAGGCGTTATACATTGGAAAAGAAACAAATATGGATATCAGCAGGAATCATTCTGAATGCTGAACAAGATCAAGTCTTTATTACTCAACGTGCGGCAAAAGCCCATAAAGGTGGTTTTTGGGAGTTTGCGGGCGGTAAAGTGGAAGCTGGTGAGACAGCCGAGCAGGCGGTGATCCGTGAACTTCAGGAAGAAGTAGGTATTCATGCCACGACGTTAGAGCATTTCATCGCACTAGAGCATGACTATCCTGAAAAAGCACTGAAGTTTGATTTCTTCTTGATCAAAGCTTTCGAAGGCGAAGCCTTTGGTAAAGAGGGGCAGCCGGGTGAGTGGGTCGCCTTATCGGCACTTTCTGAGTATGCTTTCCCTGAAGCAAACAATGTAGTGTTGCAGAAATTGATGTCGCGTTGATTAAGAGAGTAGGCTAATCGTCGGCCATTGACGATAATCTAAAGCCAAGATCCTTGTGAACGAATCAGCGGATCTTGGCGTCAGGGAGTTGTTAGTAGCCCATATCTTCAGACCAGCCATCAGAGTCGGACAGATCAGGCGCGCCTGGAATGGCTTTTTCTTCTTCTGCCCATTCACCAAGATCAATAAGCTGGCAGCGCTTGCAGCAGAATGGACGGAAAGGGCTTTGCTCTCCCCACTCAACCTCGGTTTTACAGGTTGGGCACTTCACAATAGTGACTTTCGTTGAAGGGGTAGATGATTGCGTCACAGGGAACCTCAGCAAATAGCTAATTTAAATTCAATTGTTTCAGCGATGGCTGCCCCTTCCTCAAACGGTAAGAAGCGAACAGCAAAGCGACTGCGGTGACCTGATATCATAGGATAAACGCCATGGCTTGGGCAAATATCTAATCGCAGTAAGCAGGCATCTTCGGCATCATGCTGAAAAAAACCACCTCTGGCGATTTGCGGTTGGTAATGACTTGATTCCCGTACCAGCCTTAGCCATAAATTTAGCGCGACAGTCAGTTCATCAATATGCAGGAGCCAACCTTTCATATTGCTTTGCTTGTGGGCTAAAGGCAGGTGTAACCAATGGTGAAGCGTGGGTAAGTCGAAACAACAGCTGCCGCCAGGGATTGAAAACCGTTGCTTAATACCGCCTAAAAAGCGATCTTCCCGTAATGCTTGTCCCAAGCGGTTGGCCGTGAGTAATTGGTGCTGAGCGGCTTCGAGCTTATCAAGCAGCTGAAGTAATGCACTTTGATCGACGCCTTCAATATTTAACCAGTTTTTCAATTTACTTCGCTGTTTATCAAGATCTTTGGCGAGCTCTGCTTTGAGCTGGATCTGATCGAGGATTTCGAGTAAATCGAATAATGCTCGGAAGAAAATTTGGTGCTGCCACTGATCATTGAGTTGGCTGGCATGCGTCATCTGACGAATTAAATATTCCAGACGAAGGTAAATGCGAACCTTTTCATTAAGTGGATGCTCAAAACGGTTAACTTGCATAGCAATTACCTAAATGACAGTTGACGTTGCTACGCAATCGATTTGCGTAGATATGGGTTTGTTATGATGGCGACGATTGAGACATCGCTAGGTATTGCTGGTGTAATGCTAACACTTGTTCATCAAGGCTGGCACTGTCACCATTATTACTAATGACATCATCAGCAACGGCTAAGCGTTCTTGTCGCGATGCCTGAGAAGCTAAGATGCTTTTGACTTGCTCAATATCAACACCGTCGCGCTGAGTCGTTCGTGCTATCTGGGTGTCTTCATCGACATCCACAACCAGCAAGCGATTAGTCATTGTTTGAAGGTTATTCTCAACCATTAAAGGAATAACGAGTAAGCAATAAGGTGATGTTGTTTGCTGAATATCAGCCTGCATTTTTTGTCTGATCATCGGGTGCAGTAACTCATTAAGCCAATGCTTCAAATTATCATCGCTGAATATTGCTGCTCTTAGCTTACTGCGGTCTAGATTACCATCTGTCAGTAGTATGTCAGAGCCTAATTTTTCTTCGATCGCTTGTAATCCGGCTGAACCGGGTGCCACGATCTCTCTCGCGACCACATCAGCATCAATAATATCAATGCTGTAATCGGCGAATAAGTTGGCTACAGTGGTCTTACCGCTGCCAATCCCGCCTGTTAATCCGATGACGATTGTCATAAATTAAAGTCCCACATACGCAGTTAGATACCAGTTGAGCAAAGGTTCGCCCCATAAAATTGCTATCCAGCCTGCAATTGCTAGGTAAGGACCAAAAGAGAAAGGGGTTTGGCTATCAGATTGTTGTACTCGCATTAATATGATGCCACAAATAGCGCCAACCAATGATGACAGTAATACAACAAAAGGTAGTAATTGCCAGCCTAACCAAGCACCTAATGTGGCAAGTAATTTAAAATCGCCATAGCCCATGCCTTCTTTACCCGTCAATAACTTAAACAGCCAGTAAACACTCCAAAGAGCGAGGTAGCCGGCCATTGCACCGATAACGGCATCGTGTAAAGAAACCGGAGACCAACCGAGCAGCGCAACAAGTAAACCAGCCCACAGCAACGGCAGGGTAATTTGATCTGGAAGCAGCATTTTATCGATATCGATAAAGGTTAAGGCTATCAATGCAAAACTAAAGAAAATAACCGCGATTGACCATTCTGACATTGGCAGCATTACAGCAACCGTGGTTGCAATGACGGCGGTCAATAGCTCGACGGCAGGGTAGCGGGCACCGATTTTAGCTTGGCAATGTTTACAGCGACCTTTCAGGATTAACCAGCTGATCACTGGAATATTTTCCCACATGCTTATTGGATGTTGGCAATGCGGGCAGCGTGAGCGTGGTACGCTTAAATTAAAGGGCGATGTGGTTTCTACTGCGCCAAATTCAGGAAAGCATTCAGCACAATCAGACTTCCATTCCCGCTCCATCATGATGGGAAGGCGGTAAATGACAACATTAAGAAAACTACCGACGAGAAGGCCAAAAACAGCAGCCAAAACAGGATATAGCCAAGGGTAGAAGGTCAGTAGTTCCATGAACGGTATCTCATATAAATCATTGAGGTTATTGTAGGGGAATCCTCGATCAGATCCTAGAACCTAAGCCCTAGTTCCGATAAAGAGTATGTGTTTGGCGTATATTTTAGCTTTTACTTTGTCTTGCCATTATTGTGCAATGGACTTGCTATATACGTTGCTGTTTAGCCGATGACACTCATTAGCTTGAAGATCGGCATATACATCGCAATAAGTAGTCCACCAATTAACCCTCCTAAAAAGATAATAATCAGCGGCTCAAGGATCTTACCCAGATTATCGACGGTATTATCCACATCATTTTCGTATAGGGTTGCCATCTTGTTGAGCATGTCATCCAGCGATCCCGACTCTTCACCAATCATTGTCATCTGTAACATGAGCTCTGGAAACACGTTACTTTGTCGGAGTGCAATGTGTAACGGCATGCCCGCTGCTGTACTGGCATGGGCTTCCAACATGGCTTGTTCGATATATCGGTTTCCTGCGGTTTTGCCTGCCGCATGGAGGCCGTCTAGCAGTGGAATACCCGCGCTAAAGGTTGTGGCAAGGGTGCGGGCAAATCGGGCAATGGTTGCTTTTAGCAATACAGTCCCAATGATTGGGATGCTCAGGTTGAGCCGGTGGATCGTGAGTTTGGTTTTAGCAGAACGTCGATAGCTGTAACTGAATAAAAATAACGTCAAGCCAAGGGCGATACTGAGATAAACCCCGTAATTGATCAGCCCGTCAGAAATGATGATCACTTGGCGGGTAAACCAAGGAAGCTCTGCGCCAAAGCTACTAAAAATACTGGCAAATTGCGGGATCACAAAGACCAGCATCATTATTGTCACCCCAATGGCTGTTAAGGTCACCATGGTGGGGTAGATCATGGCTTTGATCACCTTTTTACGCATTGCTTCATTTTTCTCACGATAGGTCGCGATGCGATCAAACACTTCGGCAAGGTGGCCGGTCTGCTCACCAGTATTGACCAAGTCACAATAAAAATTATCGAACAACGGCGAGCTATTACGCATGGCACGGGAAAGGGAGGCACCTGATTCTACTTGAATGGTAATTTGTGACAAAGTAGCCCGACCTTCTGCTTTGTGGTGGCTTTCTGCGATCAGTTTTAACGATTGAACAACTGGGACACCAGAGGCGATCATGGTCGACAATTGTCGGGTTAAAGCGGTGATGTCAGCTGGTGTCAGTTGGTTCTTCATTTTGCTAAATGAAGAGGGGGGGCGATGTTTGATCTTTTTTACTTGGATCATTTGTTCGCTGAGCTTAGCCCTAACTTCTTGCTCTTGAAAACCGAGGATCACTCCAGACAGCTTTTTACCGGCTTGATTGACACCGCGCCAGTGGTAATAGCGAATTTTACTGGCTTGTGCCATAACATTATCCTTCTCGGTGGTTTGTTCGGGGGGAAGATATTTAGCTAAAGTGCAATACACGCTGTAATTCGTTAAGGCTGGTGACCCCGTTACATAACTTCTCGATACCTGAGTGTTGCAGCTTTTGCATGCCTTGCTGGCAAGCAATGTCTTCTAATTCAAGCGTGCTTGCCCCACGCATTAGTGCCTCAGACAATTGACGAGAGAACGGCATGACTTCATAAATGCCAACACGTCCCATATAGCCCTTATTACACTCATCGCAGCCTTGAGCGTGAGCTTGGTACAATGTGGCTGTTGCTGGGATCATCAATCTATCGCGCATGAAATTATCGAGATCATGTTCTTGTTTGCAGGATGGGCATAAGCGACGTGCCAATCGTTGGGCGATGATCAAGCTAAGGGATGAGGCGAGGTTGAAGTCTTCAATTCCCATATTGGTCAAACGGGTAATGGTTTCGGCGGCAGAATTGGTGTGCAGGGTTGAAAGCACCAGATGGCCCGTTTGTGCAGCTTTAACCGCAATGCCGCCAGTTTCGAGATCGCGGATTTCGCCAACCATCACAATATCGGGATCTTGACGAAGAAACGATCGCAATGCTTCGGCAAAGCCCAGCCCCACGGTGGTGTTGATCTGAACTTGGTTGATCCCCGGTAAATTAATTTCTACCGGATCTTCTGCCGTCGAAATATTGCGCTCATCTGTATTGATGATATTCAGGCCGGTATAGAGTGACACGGTTTTGCCGCTACCCGTAGGTCCGGTCATTAGTATCATGCCTTGTGGTTGCTGCAGCGCAGCTAAGTAGTCCTGCTTTTGTTTGTCGTTGTAGCCCAAGAGGTCAATGTCGAGGTTGGCACTGGAGCTGTCTAAAATCCGTAATACTACCTTTTCCCCCCATAATGTCGGAAGGGTGGAAACCCGTAAATCAATCGCCAGTGTTGTCGATAGCCTGAGCTTGATCCGCCCATCTTGTGGCTGGCGGCGCTCGGCAATATTGAGTTTCGACATCACCTTAAGCCGCGTTGATAGTCGACGCGAAAGGTGAGCAGCTGGGGTGGCATGCTGATGTAAGATACCGTCACAGCGAAAGCGGATCCGAAATGTTTCCTCGTACGGTTCAAAGTGAATATCAGAGGCTTTCTTTCTTACAGCATCCATTAAGACTTGGTTGATATAGCGCGTAACGGGGGCGCTGTCTTGGGTGATATCGGTAGCATCATCGAGTAATTCGCCATCGCTTAAATCAACTAGCTCAACCAAATCGGCATCACTAACACTACGCTGATTTTGCTCTGCGCCTTTAATATCACTGCCATATACCCGGCGAATGGCTGCTTCTAGCTGTTTATGATCCAGCAACATCGGCTCAATGTTTTTACCAGTAGCAAAACGCAATTCATCCAACGCGTTCATCTGGGTGGGATCGCTCAAGCCAATGAAGATGGTATGGTCATTGGCTTGTAGTGGCAGCACTTTGTGTTGCAGCACTAAGTCTCGCTGGCTTAACGACTTGCAGCATTCACTGTAGTCGTACTGGTGTATATCTACCAAGGCGATAGCAAAGATGATTTCCAGCTGGCGAGCCAGTTCGGTGCTGCCCATAATGCCTAGTTGCACCAAAGCAGAAGGCACTGACGTGCCTTCTGCTTGGGCGAAATCCACCACTTGCTGCTGCTGCACCACGCTGAGTAAATTAGCTTGGTGCAGAATAGAGGCGAGATTGGAGTGCATTATGGGCAATAAGTTGTTTGTGCTTTATCACTAGCATCTTTGCATGATGTTACCCAAGTGATGCCGTCATTACTATATGTTGCATTCATAACATATGCTTCATCTTTGGCTATAGGGCCTTTTGCAGCATTTGCTTTAATTGTGATTGCTACATCATTGTCACCTGTACCACCTGCGGCTGTTATTTTCATATCATTCAATATGAATTCTGCTGGAACATAATCTTTAGCTGAAATACAGTTAGCCTTAAATGCAGTTCCATCAGAAGCGTTCTCATGAGCGCAAAGTTCAACAGCAAGTTTTACGGCAGATGCTGCTTTTGGAAATTCTGCTAAAGTCGCTTTCTTTGTATAGTCTTGATAGGCTGGAACAGCAAATGCAGAGATGATCCCAATAATTGCCACCACGATCATCAACTCAATTAACGTAAAGCCATTTTGCTTTTTCATCTTTTAATCCTTATTTCTTTATATCGGTCAATCACTAACCACTGAAAATGTTTTTGGTAAGCTCAGAATAAGGTTTTGCTGCAACTGTCTGAATTGGCTGGAAATGATTGCTCGGCGCAGTCGTGATTAATAATGCTGTTGTTGCAGAGGTTACAATGAAGGCTGCGACTGATTATCCGCTTTTTTACTAAGGGAATGGTTAATAAGGCTGGAAACCGGTAAATAGGGGATTAGCGCTGGGAGAAGGTTAATAATAAAGTTGGATACAAAAACGCGATAGCCGAGGCCATCGCGTAGTGTTATATCGGTAGTGCGAAGGTACGCCTTACTTAAAGCGCATCGATAAGTCCATGGCTTTCAAGTGTTTGGTCAACGCCCCGACCGAGATGTAATCAACGCCTGTTTCAGCGAACTCGCGGATTGTCTCGAGTGTTACATTGCCAGAATTTTCCAATGCCGCACGGCCTTGGTTAAGTGCTACCGCTTCACGCATCATCTCGGTGGTAAAGTTATCGAGCATGACGATATCAGCACCGGCATCAATCGCTTGCTGCAGTTCAGCAAGGCTTTCAGTTTCAACCTCAACCGGTTTGCCTGGGTTTAGCTGTTTCGCCGTTGAAATTGCCTGTTCGATGCCGCCACAGGCAATGATGTGGTTTTCTTTGATTAAGTAAGCGTCAAATACGCCGATACGGTGGTTGAAACCGCCACCGCAAGTCACGGCATATTTCAACGCACTGCGCAGGCCCGGAATGGTTTTACGGGTATCAAGTAGACGGCAGCCAGTTCCTTCCAGTTGCTTGGCGTATTGGGCAACGGTAGTCGCACAGCCCGATAGCGTCTGGATAAAGTTCATGGCGTTACGCTCGCCGGTTAACAGCATTCTCGATGGGCCAGATAAGGTACACAATGTTTGGTTTGGCTCTACCTTGTCACCGTCTTGAACATGCCACTCAATAGTCACGTCACCACCGAGCTGCTTGAAGACTTCATCTGCCCACATTTGGCCACAGAAAATACCGTGCTCACGGGTGATGATGGTTGCAACACCTTGACTGTCGGCTGGGATCAAACTTGCCGTGATATCACGGTTGGCATCGATCTCGCCACCTAAGTCTTCCCGTAGGGTGTCGGCGACGGCTCGGGTAATTTCAAGGGGTAACTGCTGTTTAAGGTAGTTTAAGCGCGATTCGCTGTCGTGCTTCTTTTCCATCTGAGTCATGACAATTCCGTAGCATGGGTTGAGCTGCTTATTATTGCGAGCTTACATCGTGGAAAGCCCCGCAATGGGATAACAGGGATCATACAATGAGATGAGGTGAGATCCTAGCGAGAGCGCGGCGTTATACATAAAGTAAAATGAATGTTTGATACAATTGTAAGCTTAATGAAGTCTGTTGATATGATGACGCACAGGATTTAGTGATGACCTTAACCATTAATTCAGAGCATTGGCTGGAAAACGTCAAGCATGTTCCTTCTCCCTTTTATGATCAACGGCCTGATAGCGACGATATTTCGTTGCTGGTGGTCCACAACATTAGTCTACCGCCGGGTGAATTTGGTGGGCCTTACATTGAACAGCTATTTACTGGGCAGCTAAACCCTGACGAACATCCCTATTTCGAGTTAATTTCCGAGTTTCGTGTGTCTGCGCACTGTTTAATTAGACGAAATGGCGATATCATTCAGTTTGTCCCACTTAATTGCCGTGCTTGGCATGCTGGTGTGTCGCAATTCGCCGATCGAGATAAATGTAATGATTACTCTATCGGTATAGAGTTGGAAGGAACGGATACCCTCCCATATACCCAAGCTCAGTACTTAACACTGGCTGCGCTCACACGGGTTATTGTTACGCGTTACCCTCAAATTATTCAAAGCCGTATCACAGGTCATGAGTTTATCGCTCCAGGGCGGAAAACCGATCCTGGGTTAGCGTTTGACTGGCTTGCTTATAAGTCGCTACTAGTAAAATAGTACATGGCTTTGATGCATAACTTCGATACATACCCTTTCGGTATACGCGGTTATAAAATGTAAGCAAATTGGTCAGACCATTGTGTGCTTTTTCGTCTCAAATCCGCTTGAACCCTGTTGGATACTGGTAGTGAACATGTTTTAACAAGTTTTCACAAGATGAAATTTTTGTTAAAACCACTCTCATTCTATGATTTCTGTCAAGTTGTCAGTGGACATCTTCAATTATTTCTGTAAACTTTCTTCGTATAGTTAAATTGGTAATACCAATTATCCGCACTCCGGAATTTTCTAGAACGCTATAAGTGTAAGAAGCATAATAAAAATGACTTATAAACGAATTCGCCAACCTAAGCTCTCTGATGCGATAGAGCAAGAACTGGAGCGCCTGATCCTTGAGGGAATTTTATCCCCTGGTCAGCAGTTGCCGCCAGAACGTGAGCTGGCTAAGCAATTCGATGTTTCTCGCCCTTCTGTTCGTGAAGCTATCCAGCGATTAGAAGCCAAACAGCTACTAACACGCCGCCAGGGTGGTGGTACTTTCGTGACTGAAAAACTATGGCAGAGTTTTTCTGAACCACTGTTAGATCTCTTAGCCGCCCATCCAGAAACCCAGCTAGACTTGCTGGAGTCTCGCCACGCCCTAGAGGGGCTAGCTGCTTACTATGCAGCTCTGCGAGGCAATGAAGACGATTTTAACCGTATTCGCGACTGCCATGCGCGGATACAGGACGCTCAGCAACAAGGTGATTTAGAAGCCGAAGCAACCGCCGTGATGCAATACCTAATTGCCGTCACAGAATCTGCGCATAATGTCGTATTGCTTCATATCATTCGTAGCCTTGCCCCATTGCTAGAGCAAAACGTATTACAAAACTTTGAGCTCCTGAACCGTCGCCCAGAAGTGGCGGGGAAGGTGCGAAAGCATCGAGCCAATATTGTGCAAGCAATCGTTTCTGGTGAGCCTGAGAAGGCCCGTGAAGCATCGCATGCACATTTGGCTTATATAGAGGAAACCCTGTTGGATTTATCGCGTGAAGATAGCAGACGTGAACGCTCTCTTCGTCGGATTCAACAACGCAAGGACGGGCTGGATTAGTGCCCCTAAAATAAGCCGTGGGTGGTAGTAAACAGTCGCGACATTGTTAGTTTTGTAGATTATCAACGAAAGGATAGATCGCATGTCTGAAGTCATGAAAAATGACGTTGACGCACTTGAAACTCAAGAGTGGCTAGAAGCTCTTGAATCAGTCGTTCGTGAAGAAGGTGTAGAACGTGCACAGTACCTGCTTGAGCAAGTACTAGATAAAGCGCGTTTAGATGGCGTAGATATGGCTACGGGCATTACTACGAACTACGTTAATACGATTCCAGCAGCACAAGAACCAGCTTACCCTGGTGATACAACGCTTGAGCGCCGTATTCGTTCCATTATCCGTTGGAACGCAATCATGATCGTATTGCGTGCTTCTAAGAAAGATTTAGACCTAGGTGGCCACATGGCTTCTTACCAGTCTGCATCGGCTTTCTACGAAGTGTGTTTCAACCACTTCTTCCGTGCACCAAACGAAGTTGATGGCGGCGATTTGGTTTACTACCAAGGTCACATCTCTCCAGGTATCTATTCTCGCGCATTTGTTGAAGGTCGCCTAACTGAAGAGCAGTTAGATAACTTCCGTCAAGAAGTTGATGGCAAAGGTATTCCTTCATACCCGCACCCTAAACTAATGCCTGAGTTCTGGCAGTTCCCAACTGTCTCTATGGGTCTAGGCCCAATCTCTGCTATCTATCAAGCTCGCTTCCTGAAGTACCTTAACGGTCGTGGCCTTAAAGATACTTCTGCTCAACGTGTTTACGCGTTCTTGGGCGATGGTGAGATGGATGAGCCAGAATCACGCGGTGCGATTTCTTTCGCTGCACGTGAAAAGCTAGATAACCTGTGTTTCCTAATCAACTGTAACCTACAGCGCCTAGATGGCCCTGTTATGGGTAACGGTAGCATCATTCAAGAGCTAGAAGGCCTATTCAAAGGTGCTGGCTGGAATGTTGTTAAAGTGATCTGGGGTAATAACTGGGATGCACTACTAGCAAAAGACACTACTGGTAAGCTTCTTCAGCTAATGAATGAAACTATCGATGGTGACTACCAGACATTCAAATCTAAAGATGGCGCCTACGTACGTGAGCACTTCTTTGGTAAATACCCTGAAACAGCTGCGCTTGTTTCTGACATGACAGATGAGCAAATCTTCGAACTTAAGCGTGGTGGCCACGATTCTTCGAAACTATTTGCTGCATTCAACAATGCACAAGAAACAGACGGTAAGCCAACCGTAATCCTTGCTAAAACTGTTAAAGGTTACGGCATGGGCGAAGCGGCAGAAGGTAAGAACATTGCACACGGTGTGAAGAAAATGGACATGACACATGTTCAACACCTGCGCGATCGTCTAGGCCTACAAGACATCCTATCTGATGAAGATATGAAGTCTCTTCCATACTTGAAGTTGGAAGAAGGTTCTGCTGAGTATAACTACCTGCACGCACGTCGTAACGCACTACACGGTTACACGCCTCAGCGTCTGCCTAAGTTCACTCAAGAATTCAAAGTGCCTGAGCTAGATGCATTTGCCCCACTACTTGGTGAGCAAAAGCGTGATATCTCGACCACAATGGCTTACGTACGTACGCTAAACATCCTGCTTAAAGATAAGAACATTGGTAAGAATATTGTTCCTATCATCTGTGATGAAGCGCGTACGTTCGGTATGGAAGGTTTGTTCCGTCAGGTTGGTATCTACAACCCACACGGCCAAGAATACACACCTGAAGACCGCGGTGTAGTGTCTTACTACAAAGAAGCGACGTCTGGTCAGGTTCTTCAAGAAGGTATCAACGAACTAGGTTCAATGGCATCTTGGGTTTCTGCTGCAACGTCTTACAGCACCAACGATCTGCCAATGATCCCGTTCTACATCTACTACTCAATGTTCGGTTTCCAACGTATTGGTGACATGGCATGGCTAGCAGGTGACCAACAAGCACGTGGTTTCCTATTAGGTGCTACTGCTGGTCGTACAACGCTTAACGGTGAAGGTCTACAGCACGAAGATGGTCACTCGCACATTCAAGCGAACACTATCCCGAACTGTATCTCTTACGACCCAACGTTTGCTTACGAGCTAGCGGTGATCATGCAAGACGGTATCCGTCGCATGTACGGTGAGAACCAAGAGAACGTGTACTACTACCTAACGGTAATGAACGAAAACTACGCAATGCCAGCAATGCCAGAAGGCGCTGAAGAAGGCATCCGTAAGGGTATCTACAAGCTAGAATCTTACGCGGGCGATAAGAAAGTTCAGCTGATGAGCTCTGGTACTATCATGAATGAAGTACGCAAAGCTGCACAGATCCTGAGCGACGACTACGGTGTTGCATCTGACGTTTACTCTGTTACCTCTTTCAACGAGCTAACACGTGATGGTCAAGATGTTGAGCGTTTCAACATGCTACACCCAGAAGCTGAGCAGAAAGTACCTTACATCACTACGGTAATGGGTTCTGAGCCAGCAATCGCTGCAACTGACTACATGAAGAACTACGCCGAGCAAGTTCGTGCGTTCATGCCTTCTGAGTCTTTCAAAGTACTTGGTACTGATGGTTTCGGCCGTTCTGACAGCCGTGCAAACCTACGCCGTCACTTCGAAGTTAATGCGGGCTACGTAGTAGTTGCAGCACTAACTGAACTGGCTAACCGTGGTGATGTTGAGAAGACAGTAGTTGCAGAAGCAATTGCTAAATTCGACATCGACGCTGACAAGATCAACCCGCTATACGCGTAAGAGGCAACTAAACATGGCAATCGAAATTAATGTACCTGACATTGGTGCAGATGAGGTTGAAGTAACTGAGATTCTTGTTAGCGTTGGCGACAAGGTTGAAGAAGAGCAATCTCTGATCACTGTAGAAGGCGACAAGGCTTCTATGGAAGTACCAGCTTCTCAGGCGGGTATCGTTAAAGAAATCAAAGTCGCTGAAGGCGATACGGTTTCTACTGGTTCTCTAATCATGATTTTCGAAGCCGAGGGTGCAGCACAAGCTGCGCCTGCTCCAGCGGCTGAAGCAGCTCCAGTAGCAGCTCCAGCAGCGGCAGCAGCGGCTGAGCTTAAAGAAGTTCACGTACCGGATATCGGTGGCGACGAAGTAGAAGTAACTGAAATTATGGTTGCAGTTGGCGACAGCATTGAAGAAGAGCAGTCTCTTCTTACTGTTGAAGGCGACAAAGCATCAATGGAAGTACCAGCTCCTTTCGCTGGTGTTCTAAAAGAAATTAAAATTGCAGCTGGCGACAAAGTATCTACTGGTTCTCTAGTAATGATCTTTGAAGTAGCTGGTTCTGCACCTGCAGCGCCTGTAGCTCAAGCTGCGGCACCTGTAGCAGCGGCTCCTGCTGTATCTGCAGCAAAAGAAGTTAACGTTCCAGACATCGGCGGTGATGAAGTAGAAGTTACTGAAATCATGGTTGCGGTTGGCGATACAGTGGAAGAAGAGCAATCTCTAATCACTGTTGAAGGTGACAAGGCTTCTATGGAAGTTCCTGCACCATTCGCGGGCACGGTTAAAGAAATCAAGATTGCAGCTGGCGACAAAGTGTCTACTGGCTCTCTAATCATGGTATTCGAAGTAGCTGGCGCAGCTCCTGCTCCAGTTGCAGCGGCACCTGCTCCGGCAGTGGCTGCTCCAGCTCCAGCGGCGGCAGCACCTGCACAAGCGGCAGCTCCAGCAGCAACGGGTGAATTCGAAGCTAACAACGAGTACGCTCATGCGTCGCCGGTTGTTCGTCGTCTTGCTCGTGAGTTCGGTGTAAACCTTGCGAAAGTTAAAGGTACTGGCCGTAAGAACCGTATTCAAAAAGAAGACGTTCAAAACTTCGTTAAAGATGCACTTAAGCGTCTTGAGTCTGGTGCAGCAGCATCTGGTAAAGGCGATGGCGCAGCACTTGGCCTACTACCTTGGCCGAAAGTTGACTTCAGCAAGTTTGGTGAGACAGAAGTTCAAAAACTATCTCGCATCAAGAAGATTTCTGGCGCTAACCTGCACCGTAACTGGGTAATGATCCCGCATGTTACACAGTGGGACAACGCAGATATCACTGCTTTGGAAGCATTCCGTAAAGAGCAGAACGCGATTGAAGCGAAGAAAGATACTGGCATGAAGATCACACCACTTGTGTTCATCATGAAAGCAGTAGCGAAAGCTCTTGAAGCGTTCCCTGCATTCAACTCTTCTCTATCTGAAGACGGTGAAAGCCTGATCCTTAAGAAGTACGTGAACGTAGGTATCGCAGTAGATACGCCAAACGGTCTTGTTGTTCCTGTATTCAAGGACGTTAACAAGAAAGGTATCTACGAGCTGTCTGAAGAATTGAAAGCAATTTCGAAGAAAGCACGTTCAGGTAAGCTTACAGCTTCTGACATGCAGGGCGGTTGTTTCACAATTTCTAGCCTTGGTGGCATCGGTGGTACTGCGTTCACACCTATCGTGAATGCGCCAGAAGTTGGTATCCTAGGTGTATCTAAGTCTGAAATGAAGCCAGTGTGGAACGGTAAAGAGTTTGAACCGCGTCTACAGCTTCCACTTTCTCTATCATACGATCACCGCGTGATCGATGGTGCTGAAGGTGCACGCTTCATTACTTACTTAAACGGCTGTCTATCTGATATCCGCCGTTTGGTGCTTTAGATTTTCCTTTCGTAGCGATCATGCCTGCAAAAGCAGGCATGGAATTGTTGCGTAGCTCACAGGCTATGGCAATTTACTTTTCAGTTTGTTAACAGGTCTGTAAACTTGTTGGCTAACTGAAACAAGAAAGTAGAACTTGCCTGATAGCCTGTTAGGGATATAAGACTTACAACGAGGTCATGATGAGTAAAGAAATTAAAGCCCAGGTAGTGGTGTTGGGTTCAGGCCCTGCAGGTTACTCTGCGGCGTTCCGTTGCGCAGATTTAGGTCTAGATACAGTCCTAATTGAAAAATACAGCACACTTGGTGGTGTTTGTCTAAACGTGGGTTGTATCCCATCAAAAGCTCTGCTTCACGTAGCGAAAGTTATTGAAGAAGCAAAAGCAATGGCTGAGCACGGTGTTGTTTTCGGCGAACCACAGACAGATATCAACAAAATCCGTCTTTGGAAAGACAAAGTAATTACCCAGCTAACTGGCGGTCTTGGCGGTATGGCTAAGATGCGTAAAGTTAACGTTGTTAACGGCTACGGTAAGTTTACTGGTCCTAACACTATCGTGGTTGAAGGCGAAGACGGTCCAACGACTGTTAGCTTTGACAACGCGATCGTTGCGGCAGGTTCTCGTCCTATCGAGCTACCATTTATCCCGCATGAAGATTCACGTATCTGGGACTCAACTGACGCGCTTGAGCTGAAAGACGTACCAGAAAAGCTACTTGTAATGGGTGGCGGTATTATCGGCCTAGAAATGGGTACGGTATACCACGCGCTAGGTTCTCAGGTTGACGTTGTTGAAATGTTCGACCAAGTGATCCCTGCTGCAGATAAAGACATCATCAAAGTCTTCACTAAACGCATCAAGAAGAAATTCAACCTGATGCTAGAGACTAAAGTAACAGCTGTTGAAGCGAAAGAAGATGGTATCTACGTTTCAATGGAAGGCAAAAAAGCACCAGCTGAGCCTACTCGTTATGATGCAGTACTTGTTGCTATCGGTCGTGTACCAAACGGTAAGCTTCTTGACGCTGAAAAAGCGGGTATCGAAGTTGACGAGCGTGGCTTCATCAACGTTGATAAGCAGATGCGTACTAACGTTGCTCACATCCACGCTATCGGTGACATCGTTGGCCAACCAATGCTTGCTCACAAAGGTGTGCATGAAGGCCACGTTGCGGCTGAAGTTATTTCTGGTAAGAAGCACTACTTCGACCCTAAAGTAATTCCTTCAATTGCGTACACTGAGCCAGAAGTTGCGTGGGTTGGTAAGACTGAGAAAGAAGCAAAAGCTGAAGGTATCAACTACGAAGTTGCGACTTTCCCTTGGGCTGCTTCTGGTCGTGCAATCGCCTCTGACTGTGCTGACGGTATGACGAAGATGATCTTCGACAAAGATACTCACCGTGTGATCGGTGGTGCTATCGTTGGTACTAACGGTGGTGAGCTACTGGGTGAAATCGGTCTAGCGATCGAGATGGGTTGTGATGCCGAAGATATCGCGCTAACTATCCACGCACACCCAACGCTACATGAGTCTGTTGGTCTTGCTGCTGAAGTATTTGAAGGTTCAATCACTGACCTTCCAAATGCAAAGGCTGTTAAGCGTAAGTAATTACGTTTTTCGACCTAATAAAAAAAGCGCCTAAGGGCGCTTTTTTTGTATCTGGTGACCCGTCCTACATAAGTACTTGCTCTGCCTTGATAACAGCAATTTTTCCAGCGTAATACTTAGATCGATTACTTATCCAGATTGGAATAAGAGAGCCGAAGCTCCCTTTTCTATGATTATCAGATCAATAGTTATCAAAAGTCGGGGTATACGCTATAGCTTAAATGTTCCAACCATGCCATCAAGGCGTTTAGATAGCTCACGCAGTGCTTGGCTGGCGCTTGCCAATTCGGTTGCAGTGTCAGCCGTACGCTGGGTGGTTTCGTTGATCTCTTCAATATTGCAGTTGATATCGGTCACCACTGTCGATTGCTCTTCAGTTGCGGTTGCCACTTGCGTATTCATATCGGAAATCAGAGTGATACGATCTGAAATTGAAATTAGTGCCCCAGATGCTTCATCGGCTGCAGACACCCCTTCATTACTCAATTGGCGACTGTGATCCATTGCGTTGACAGCATCACTGGCTTCCTCTTGTAAACGATTGATCATTGACTGGATTTCGTCAGTTGAGTCGGCGGTACGGCTTGCTAAGTTCCGTACTTCATCTGCAACCACTGCAAACCCTCGACCTTGCTCTCCGGCGCGAGCGGCTTCAATGGCGGCGTTTAATGCGAGTAGATTGGTTTGTTCCGAGATGCCGCGAATAACATCGAGAATACTGCCGATGGCTTGGGTGTTGTTGGCGAGGGAGCCAATGACTTCACTCACCTTTTCTACATCACTGGATAGTTGGTTAATCGTGTCACGAGCTTGGCCGACAACATGCTGGCCACTCTGGGTTTCTGATTCGGCATTATGTGCTGCTTCTGCGGCATAGGCGGCATTACTGGCTATTTCATTGACCGTTGCGCCCATTTCATTGATGGCGGTAACAACCTGAAGGGTACGGTCTCGTTGACTATGGCTGTTATCAAGCGTCGCTTGTGCTTGAGAAGCGACGGATTCAGCGGCTTCGCGTAGCGAGTTGCCGGTTTCCGCGACTTCTTTGACTGAGTAATGGATTTTACCAATAAAGCTGTTAAAGCCTGCTGATAGCTGCGCAATTTCATCATTGCCTTTAATGTCGATACGATGGCGCAGATCGCCATCGCCTTCACCCAAATCTTTGAAAATATGCGCTAGACGCTCGATTGGACGGGTAATATTGCTGCCGAGCCAGATTGCTAGTAAAACGAACAACACCGCAATCGCTGCAGTCCATAGCATGATTTGTTGACGGGCAGCGTTAAGTTCAGCAAAGGCCTCTTCAAGCGGCAACTCAGCTACCACGTACCAATCCATTGAGGGGATGTAAGTGGTGGCGATCAGTATTTCTTGGCCGTTTAAGTTAGCTTGAGCAACGTTAAAATCGCCTTTATATAGTAGCTTTTGGGCATATTCATAGCCATATATGGCCGCTAAGTCACGCTTACCCATAATGCTATTGTCTTTGTGGAGGCGGATCAGCCCATCACTATCAGCAAGGTAGACAAAACCGGTATCTTCAAGCTGGAATTGGTTTACAAAACGGACCATTTCATCCATGGATTTTGATAAGCCAGCCATGCCTTTACCATTGAGTTGTTGATAATTTATAAAAAGTTTTACATCGCCATTGGCTTCACGGAAGATACTCAATGATTGTGCTTGGCCACTTTGGGTAAAGCCATAGAACCAGCCATCTTGCTGTTGGTTAAGGCGACGAAGAAAACCATTTTGGTTCCAGTAATCCCCGGTAGAGCGGTCAGCGACAGAGGCATCAAAAAGGCGATATTGATTTTTAATGCCGTTCAGCTGTTGCGTGATTTGTGCTTCTTCTGCTGCAGTACGCTCTGGAGTATACATTTGAGTAATAAAGCGATTAGTCGCAAGTTGCTTGGCAGCTTCCTGCATCAGCGAGACTTCTTTATCAATGTTATTGCGGATTTGCATTAAAGTGGCAGGGAGTTCCGACTCCAGTAAGCGGTTCTCAACGACTTCTCTTGCTTGTTTTTGACTGATCACGCCAACGAGTAAGGTTGAAGCAAGTACTGCGATAACTATCGCTAGGATAAGCTTTTGCTTTATAGTGAATTGATTGAGCTTCATAATTCTTTTCTGCTAAAAATTAATAAATGAACGTGTTACCCGTTCTTGGATATATTCAGAATGACTCGACGATTGTCCCCAGCTCGAACCATTAGGTGGCTATGTTATCTGCCAAGCTATTGCATAACTTTAGTGAGAAAGATCACTTTTTTGCATTTAGTGGTGGTTATCAGCTCTGTTTCAGCGCCTGTATTTGCATCCGAAGCCCCCAAAATTGGTGTGGTACTCAGTGGCGGCGGGGCCAAAGGTGCTGCTCATGTTGGGGTATTAAAAGCACTTGAAGAGCTTCAGATCCCTGTCGATTATATTGTGGGTACCAGTATGGGGGCTTATGTTGGTGGCCTTTATGCCACCGGTATGAGTGCCAGCGAAATTGAAGCCTTACTCACCACGGTTAACTGGGAAGAGGGCTACAAAGATCGGGTTAAGCGGGGCGAGCGGCGAGTTCGTGATAAGCAACAGGAAGACCGATTTCAGTTTACGGGTGAAATTGGCTTTGATTTATTGCAATTAAAAGTGCCTCGCGGGTTTGTGCAGGGGCAGACCATGGGGGCAATTTTAAGATCAACGTCTGGTAATTTGTCTGTATTTAACAGCTTTGATCAATTAGCCATTCCTTTCCGCGCTGTGGCGACCGATATTGAGACGTTAACCCCGGTCATTATTGACCAAGGAGACTTGGCTGAAGCGATGCAAGCCAGTATGTCAATTCCAGGGTTGCTGCCGCCGATGGAGCTAGATGGCAAATTACTGGTTGATGGTGGGATCACCAATAACCTGCCCATTGATGTCGTTAAGGCGATGGGGGCTGATATTGTTATCGCGGTGGATATCAGCAATGATTTCAAAACACGGGATGAGCTGAATAATTATTTTTCGGTAATGGATCAGCTTACCGACTTCATGGTAAGGGATAACGCCGAACGTCAAATTACCGAGCTGACGGAACAAGACTTTTTGATTCGCCCAAATATTCGCGGGATCAAAACGACCGATTTTTCCCGTATGCCTTTGGCATTAGAAAGTGGTTATGTCCATACCTTAAACATGGAAGGTGGGCTTGCTTCGTTGGGCGGAGCATCCGTATTCCAAGCTTATATTGAGCGCAAGCAACAGCGTCGTCGTGGGCTACGCTACCTTGATGAGATCAAGATCGACAACATTACCTTAGTGAATAACACGACCTACTCTGATGATGTGTTATTGGGTCGGTTAGAGTTAGAAGCAGGTGATGAAATATCATCTGAAGAGCTGGCAGATAGTGTTCGTAGTCTGTACGCCCTCGATCGATTTGAGCGCGTGGATTATCGTATTGAGCATCAAGATGGTGAAAATAATATCTTGTTAGAGGTGAAAGAAAAAAGTTGGGGCCCTAACTTTATTGATTTGCGCTTCGCCATTGAAGATGATTTCGAGAACAGCACCGATTATTCGATGGGGCTGGCTTTCAATGTGACCGGATTAAGCCAGGCTGGCGCCGAGTGGCGGACAGAGCTGGAGTATGGCTCTGATAGCCGAATTGCGACTGGGCTTTATCTACCATTTATGACGAACCAAGAGTGGTTCAGTCTGTTATCTGCCGAATATAAAATTGCAGATAAAAACTTACCACTGCCAGATGATGAGCCGAGTTTAGAAAACCTTGATCTCTTTTTACCGGCAACGTACACCGATATTACTTTCGATGCTTCATTTGGCTGGCAACCCGAGCTGTGGCACGACTTCCGTGTCGGTGGACGTTATATTGTTGGTGAAACAGAAATCCAAGGGTTCTTCAATTTCGGTAAAGAGAAGCGTGAAAGTCAGGTGGCCTACATACGGTATAACCTCGATACCCTAGATGATTTTATGCTGCCTAAAAGCGGTAATTTCCTAGAGTTAGAATTCGCCATTTCTAATGACACGCTTCGCAGTTTAGGAGAAGAAGACGTAGACGTATCACTTCGCTACGATGCCATCTGGAAAGGTGCTCATACCATCGGGCGCCATACTTTGGTCGGGAAGGCGGAATATAACAGATTGGATTCTGGCCTTACTCGGGGACTAGAGCGGTTAGATCCAAATGAAATTGGTGGTTTCCTTAACCTTTCAGGTATTCCGAAGAATAGCCTCGCGGGAAATAATAAAATATTTACTGCCGGGATTTACCGTTATCACCTGACGGATACCGATTTTGGTTTGTTCAATTCATCTATCTACATTGGTGGCTCGATCGAATATGGCGGCGTGTATAACGATATAGATCTGAGCTTCGATGAAATACCGCTATATACCGCAGGTAGTTTATATACCGGGATCACCACGCCTTTCGGCCCTCTGCTTTTTGCTTATGGTCGAACAGAACAAGATAACCAGGCTTTTTATGTCTTCTTCGGTGGTGCTTTATAGAAAGCTTATCATCAGATAAATATGATTTTATGCGCATTTTGTGAATGTTGTAAAAGTCGGGCGGATTTTAATTTTAAGTTAAAAATGGTATGGTGTTTGAACGGTTTTGGTCTCCTTTGCCTTATTTTGGTTCGTGTTTGTGATGAATGAAGCAACAAATCGTGCTGATATAAGTGATAGGGGATCAATCACTTCCAAGGATGTTTAGTTAATAAAAGCTAAACCAAAAATGAGGAATATGTCGTGCTTGAAGCCTACCGTAAACACGTCGAAGAGCGTGCTGCAGAAGGAGTTGTCCCTCAGCCATTAAATGCTGAGCAGGTTGCTGCTCTCGTTGAGTTGTTAAAAACACCGCCAGCGGGTGAAGAATCTGTACTGCTTGATCTGTTAGAAAATCGTATTCCCCCAGGCGTAGACGAAGCCGCTTATGTTAAAGCGGGCTTTCTTGCTGCAATCACGACGGGTGAAGCCATTTCTCCTATCGTAAGTAAAGAAAAAGCAGCAGAACTGCTTGGCACCATGCAGGGTGGTTATAATATTGAACCACTTATCTCTCTGCTTGATGACGCTGAGCTTGCCCCAATCGCTGTAAAAGCACTATCGCATACCTTGCTGATGTTTGACTCTTTCTATGATGTTGAAGAAAAAGCAAAAGCAGGCAATGAATTTGCCAAGCAAGTGATCCAGTCTTGGGCTGATGCCGAGTGGTTCTTATCGAAACCTGAACTTGCAGAAAAAACCACGCTAACTGTCTTCAAAGTCACGGGTGAGACTAACACCGATGACTTATCGCCAGCACCTGATGCATGGTCTCGTCCTGATATTCCACTTCATGCTTTGGCGATGTTGAAAAATGAGCGTGAAGGTATTGAACCAGATCAACAAGGTTCTATTGGCCCGATCAAGCAAATTGATGCCCTGAAAGAGAAAGGCCATCAATTAGTTTACGTCGGTGATGTAGTCGGTACCGGCTCTTCGCGTAAATCAGCGACTAACTCTGTGTTGTGGTTCATGGGTGATGATATCCCGAATGTGCCTAACAAGCGTGCTGGTGGCTACGTACTTGGCGGTAAGATTGCGCCAATCTTCTTCAATACCATGGAAGATGCTGGGGCATTGCCAATTGAAGTTGATGTCACTGCGCTAAACATGGGTGACGTGATTGATGTTTACCCGTTCAAAGGTGAAGTTCGTCGCACGGATAGCAACGAAATTGTTTCAACGTTTGAGCTGAAAACTGACGTACTGATTGATGAAGTGCGTGCCGGTGGTCGTATTCCGTTAATCATTGGACGTGGTCTTACCGATCGCGCTCGTCAGTCACTAGGTCTTCCATCATCAGATGTCTTCCGTCGCCCAGTTGCGGTTGAAGATACAGGTAAGGGGTACACCTTAGCCCAGAAGATGGTTGGTAAAGCATGTGGTGTTGAAGGGGTTCGTCCTGGCACATATTGTGAGCCGAAAATGACCACGGTTGGCTCTCAAGATACGACTGGGCCGATGACCCGTGATGAGCTAAAAGACTTAGCTTGTTTGGGCTTCTCTGCTGAATTGACCATGCAGTCGTTCTGTCACACCTCGGCTTATCCTAAGCCTATCGATGTAAATACTCACCATACGTTGCCAGATTTCATTATGAACCGTGGTGGTGTATCGCTGCGTCCGGGCGATGGTGTTATCCACTCATGGCTTAACCGTATGCTACTGCCTGATACCGTGGGTACTGGTGGTGATTCACATACCCGTTTCCCGCTAGGTATTTCATTCCCAGCTGGCTCTGGCTTGGTGGCATTTGCTGCTGCAACTGGTGTGATGCCACTTGATATGCCGGAATCTATCCTTGTTCGTTTCAAAGGTGAGATGAAAGAAGGTATTACCTTGCGTGACTTGGTTCATGCCATTCCGTATTACGGTATCAAGCAAGGACTGTTAACGGTTGAAAAAGCAGGCAAGATCAACGAATTCTCAGGCCGAGTACTGGAAATCGAAGGTGTTGAGCACTTAAGTGTTGAGCAAGCCTTTGAGTTGTCTGATGCGTCTGCTGAGCGTAGTGCTGCGGGTTGTACGGTTAAGCTATCGCCAGAGTCGATTTCTGAATACCTCAGCTCAAACATTGTGATGCTTAAGTGGATGATCTCTGAAGGCTATGGCGATCGTCGTACGATTGAACGCCGTATTACTGCGATGGAAGAGTGGTTGGCTAACCCAGAATTGATGGAAGCCGATAATGACGCCGAATATACCCATGTGATCGAAATCGATTTGGCTGAGATTAATGAGCCAATTCTATGTGCGCCAAATGATCCAGATGACGCGCGCTTGCTATCTGATGTGCAGGGTACGCAGATTGATGAAGTGTTCATTGGTTCTTGTATGACCAACATTGGCCACTTCCGTGCGGCTGGTAAGTTGCTTGAGAAGTTTGGCGGCACTCTCGATACGCGTTTGTGGGTGGCTCCGCCAACCAAGATGGATAGAGATCAGCTAACCGAAGAAGGCTATTATAGTATTTTCGGTAAAGCTGGGGTACGTATCGAAACCCCTGGGTGTTCATTGTGTATGGGTAACCAGGCGCGTGTTGCAGATAAGGCGACGGTAATGTCGACTTCGACGCGTAACTTCCCGAACCGCTTAGGCACAGGGGCGAATGTTTATCTATCGTCTGCTGAGCTTGCTGCAGTCGGTGCGATCCTTGGTCGAATTCCGACTAAGGAAGAGTACCTCACGTACGCGAAGCAAATTGATGCGACAGCGGCAGATACTTACCGCTACCTCAATTTCCACCGTATGGATCAGTACACGAAAAAAGCAGATGATGTGATTGTTCAACAACCCGCATAAGCTTATCGATTGAACGTTTAAGTTGATCAAAAACGCCTCCAACTTGGAGGCGTTTTTTTTGGTTGATCTATGGCGATCGCTCAAGTGCTCAAGCCGTTTTAAGGTCCTGCTTTTGTTTGATGCGTTTTTTCAGCCAAAAGTGCTCCAGGCTAAGTCGTCCGCCACCTTGGATCATTAATGTTAGGTAAACCAACGAATAAATGAACGCGAGCTCTGCGCCAGCCCAACCTTTTAGCATGCCGATTGAATAAGCTGCAATGCCCATCGTAAATAGTAATACCAACGCACTTAGGCGTGTCATTGCACCCAGCAGTAAAGCGCTAGAACCCAGCACTTCTGCCAACATGGCAAGCACAAGGCTCGGGGTACTACCAATCCCAAGCGGGTCGATGAACGTAGGAGCCAGTTCACTAAAGTTCATTACTTTACCAATGCCGTGGGTCAGCATTGCGCCACCAATCGCAAGGCGAAGTAAGAGCAGTAATATATCTTCAAGTCGGTGTGAGCCATTACGGCCAGTAAGCAGAGAGAGTAATTTATTCATGGCTGCACTCCTGTGAGTTTCAGGGTTATAAGTGAATGATTCATCGCTTTAGCTAAACATAATTAGACGGTTGACGGGATGACTCTAACCTGAATATTGCGGATAAAAGTGAGCTGAAAGTAAAGATCGTGACATCGATCGAATGAAGCGCGGAAGGGATATGGCACAGATAAAAAAAGAGGCAGCAATGCTGCCTCTTTGATAACGACTTAATTCTGGACTAGCGTTTAGCCAACATCATTACTGCAGCCACATTGCGTGCGGTGGCTTGTACATTGAATGCAGCACCGTCAAGCGCATCTTGTAGCGTCATCGCACCTGAAACAACACTGAATGCGGCATCAATACCGTGATCATAAACCACGTTACAGTCATTCGACAGGCTACCGGCAATGCCGATCACCGGCACATCGAATTGCTTCGCGGTGCGGGCCACACCAATGGGGGTTTTGCCGTGGATGGTTTGGCTGTCAATACGGCCTTCACCGGTGATCACCAAGTCAGCATCAGCTACTATCTGTGCAAGGTTCACTGCATCCATCACAATCTCGATGCCTGGGCGTAAGCTGGCGTCGAGTAAGCCAAGCAATGCCGCACCAAGCCCACCAGCGGCACCGGCACCAGAGGTGTTTTTGATATCACGGCCTAGCTGAGACTTGATAAGCTCTGCGTAGTAGGCGAGATCGGCATCAAGTTGCTCAACCATTTCAGGTGTCGCCCCTTTTTGCGGGCCAAAGATATGTGACGCACCTTTCGGGCCACACAATGGGTTATCAACGTCACATGCAACTTCGAGTTTAATGTGGCTAAGGCGAGGGTCGACACCACTATTATCAATGGTTTTGATTTTAGCCAGTGCTTCGCCGCCAAAACCAACATCGTTACCATTTTCATCAAGCAGACGAATACCCAATGCTTGCGCCATGCCGATGCCACCGTCATTGGTTGCACTACCACCAATGCCAACAATGATATGCTCAACACCGTTATCGAGTGCAGCTTTGATCAACTCACCGGTACCAAATGTTGTGGTTTTTAGCGGGTTACGTAGTGCGGGTTCAACAAGGTGTAAACCAGACGCTGCCGCCATTTCAATGATTGCCGTTTTACCATGACCCATAAGGCCATAGAAACCGTCAACTTGCTCACCGAGGGGACCTGTTACGGCACACTCGACAATATCACCATTGGTAGCATCTACCAGTGATTGCACCGTACCTTCACCGCCGTCGGCCATTGGCAGTTTGATGTATTCGGCATCAGGTAGCACTTGGCTAAAGCCTGCTTCAATTGCGCTCGCCACTTCCATGGCTGTTAAACTTTCTTTGTACGAGTCTGGAGCAATAACAATTTTCATAGTTCTATTCCTTAAACGAAGAAGCCAAATACACCGAAGATAAGGGTTGAAACAACAGCAATTAATAAACCAACAGCAGATTCATAAGGGATTAACTTAAGACGTTCTTTGATATCCATGTGAACAGCACCACCCGTTGCATGGAAGAAGCTCCCGTGCGGCATGTGGTCAAGCACGGTTGCACCAGCATGGATCATTGCGGCACCTGCCAGTGCGGGTACACCTAACTCAAGGATGGTCGAGCTAAATACGCTGGCAGCAACAGCGGTACCCGCTGTCGTTGAAGCGGTCGCTAATGCCATCATTGAGCCAGAAATAGGTGCCAATAGGTATGAAGGCAAACCGGAAGCGGTAAGCATATCAATCAAGCCATCTTTCAGACCGGAGTTCGCGATGATCCCAGCGAGTGTACCTGTACCTAAGAGCATGACAGCAACGGGTGCCATTCGAGTCAGTCCAGATACGGCAAAATGGTTTGTGTCACGGAAACGGCCCATAACCATTGCTCCCACAAGGCCACCAAGTGGTAGGGCAATTAGAGGGTCGACATTGATATCCGCAATAGGGCGTAGCGCAAGTAATGCGATGGCAACCAATGGAGCAACGATAGCAGCCCCAAACTTTGGCAGGCGGCTATGATCGACGGCAACCACTTCGTGCTCTTGAACTTTACTTCCTTTGTTAACTAACTTCTTAGCAATGAAGTAGGCGAAAGCCATGCCAAACAGACCTGGAATAACACCAGCAGCCATAACCGAAGTTAGCGGGACATTGAATGCATCTGCAGCAGCAATTGCATTGGGGTTCGGGGACATGATGTTACCCGCTTTACCGCCGCCAACCATTGCCAGCAAAATGGCCATTTTGGAAAGATCGGCACGGCGGGCAATCGCCAGGGCAATGGGTGCAACTGTAATAACAGCAACATCAACAAACACACCGACAGCTGTCAGGATCATAGTGGCAACAGCCAGTGCCAATAATGCACGGGTTTCACCGACCTTTTTGACAATGGTTTCAGCGATGGACGTCGCGGCACCAGATTCAATCAACACACCAGCAAGTACACCTGCTGCAAGAATTCGCAGGACGGCAGTAACGATGCCTTGAGCACCGCCAATCATCAGGTTTACCGTGTCAGTGAGTGAGACACCACCGACAATCCCCCCGACAAGGGCACCAATGATCATACCATACGCTGGCGGGACTTTTTTAAGGATCAGGCTAATGGCCACTACAAGAGCAGCCAGTGCCCCCAGTGTTGATACTTCTACCATGTTTTTTATTCCAGAGATCAGAGAAAAAGGATACGTCAAAAAACTTTGCTGATATGGAATGTACTGCGACTCGCAGTGTTTAGCTTTAGGCGAGGCAACAAAAAGAAGTCACCACTGCGTGGCTATTTTGTGCAGGTGCACAATTTCTTGTTTTTCAGTTTAATTAATTAAGGCAAGGTACAAGCGAGTCTTGTCGCTTATGTTATTGAAATAAAGGCCGGTTTCTTGCTCTATACGGTCAAGGCGATAGCGGAGTGTATTACGGTGAACATGCAGCGATTCACACGTTTGAGCTAAGTCACAATTCTGCGCAAAATATGCCTGCAGCGTTTTCAATAGGGTGCCGCGCGGATCGCTCTGTTGTAATTGCACTAATGGTTGCTTTAATTGCTCGTAGCGCCACGGGTCTTGTCTTAGGCCGCTCAGCAACACAGGTAAGATGTGATCTTGGTAAAAAAGGACAGTATCATCGCTTGTTGTCGATTCTAACGTTGCTTTTGCGGTGTGATATGAACGAGCAAGTCCATGAAGTCCTGTGAAATATTCCCCCAGTGCTATTTTGATAGAGAAGTGACTTTCTTTTGCGACGCGGCGCATGAGTTTATTGACGCGCTTGAGTTCGAGTTCGCGTGACCAGCCTTCTTTCGTCAAGTGGATAGGCTTTAATACTACAATCTCATTCATTGAGACAGAGGTGATCCCGACCAGGTTGTCACGTTCAGGGTGCTCAAGTAAATGCACCATGCGCTGCAAGTGCTCAAGGGATAGGTTTTCACCTTTGGAAGGGATGACTTTTACGATAGCGGCAATACGAGGTTGGGTAAGATCCAGTGAGAGTTTCTGTGCAATGGATAGCAATTGTGACTCATTGAGCTCACTGCCACGGATCAACTGGAGAACCAATTCTTCTTGGTGGCGTTTATTCCATTGTATCTGTGACATAAGGGCTTCTTGTTCGACAATAAGCTCTGCTGTCATCTTGACCAGCTCACCGTAACTACGCACGTCAGTTGGGTCACCTGAGATCCCAACGACACCAATGGTTTGTTGCTTGAAGCGGATCGGAAGGTTAATGCCGGGTTTTACGCCTTTGAGTTGTAGGGCTGTCGCAGGGTCAATTTCAACCACTCGATTATCATTGAGAGCAAGAATTGCCCCCTCGTGCCGTTCATTGAGTCGAGAAGGATCACCAGAGCCAATGATACGACCGTATTCGTCCATGACATTGACGGAATGGTTAATGATTTTCATTGCACGCTCGACGATTTGTCGTGCGATAGTCCCATTGAGTTGCATTTCTATTTCAGATCCTGACAATGTGCGCTTCGCTTACGCTTATTACCGACAGTAATAGCATGTATCGAACCAGTTTATCACCATCGGGATCAGTATGTTCGGCATTAATCAAGAGGATAGCTATGGATTACGATTTTAAGAAAAATACCTTGGATGGTAGCTATCACGCCACGTTTTCAATGGGCCATGAGGCGTTGGGTCGCTGGCTGCTTGAAGAGATAGGCAAAAATTTTGAACGCATGGATGAGGTGATGTTCCAGCTTGGTGCACTTAAAAATAGCACACAAGAATGGCGCTTAATTGGCGATGAACTCACTTTGACCCTGCAAGATAATGAAGCGTTGATACAAGCTAATTTCTTGTTTTCACAAGACGATACTGAGCTGGAAGATGATTTTGATTTCTACGATGAAGAGTCTTTAGCACTGTGTGGCTTTGAGGATTTTGAGTTGGTATTGCAAGCTTGGCGGGCATTCGTTACGCGTTTTTAATTATTGGCGCGATCTAATCGAATAAATGCTTCCTTTTAGTGAAAGGGCTGCACCTTACTGGTGCAGCCCTTTTGCGTTTTTAAAGGGGGTTTTTGTTAACTCACTGAAAATAAAGAACTAAAAAAGTTGGCACGTTGCTTGTTTGTTAAATAACCATAACGGGAAGGAACTTCGTATATTGGGGAGCAGGCAATGAAACTAATCAACGCAATAATCAAACCATTCAAACTCGATGATGTTCGCGAAGCATTAGCGGATGTAGGGGTCGAAGGGATGACCGTTTCTGAAGTCAAAGGATTTGGTCGTCAGAAAGGCCATACCGAATTGTACCGAGGTGCAGAATATCAAGTGGACTTCCTGCCGAAGGTCAAACTAGAGATAGCGACGCAAGCTGACAACCTTGATGCCATTGTTGATGCGATTTCAAAAGCGGCACAAACCGGCAAAATTGGTGATGGCAAAATTTTTGTTTATGACCTAGACCATGCTGTACGTATTCGTACCGGTGAAACCGATTTAGAAGCTTTATAAGAATAAGATGAGTAGGGGATGAGATTATGGAATTAACAACAACCGTTACAGAGTTGCGCTATGCACTCGATACTTTTTTCTTTTTGATATCTGGCGCACTGGTAATGTGGATGGCAGCAGGCTTTGCCATGCTAGAAGCTGGTTTGGTTCGCTCGAAAAATACCACTGAAATCCTAACCAAGAACTTTTGTTTGTATGCCATCGCCTGTACCACGTATTTAGTGGTCGGTTATAACATTATGTATGTCGGTAATTCCGAAGGTGGTTGGCTACCGTCGATTGGTGCACTAATAGGCACGCAAGCTGAAGGTGCAGACCATTCACTTGAGTCAGACTTCTTCTTCCAAGTTGTATTTGTTGCAACAGCGATGTCTGTGGTTTCAGGTGCGGTAGCAGAGCGCATGAAGCTGTGGTCATTCCTACTCTTCTCGGTGGTACTAACGGCCTTTATCTATCCAATGGAAGGATACTGGACATGGGGTGGTGGTTTCCTATCAGAAGCTGGATTTAGTGACTTTGCAGGTTCTGGTATTGTTCACATGGCTGGTGCCGCAGCAGCGCTAGCAGGTGTGTTGCTACTGGGTGCTCGTCGAGGTAAATACGGCAAGAATGGTGAGATTTACCCTATCCAAGGTTCAAACATGCCACTTGCAACACTGGGTACCTTCATTCTATGGCTGGGTTGGTTCGGCTTTAATGGCGGCTCGCAGCTAATGCTTTCTGACTTTGAAAACGCAACTGCGGTTGGTCAAATCTTCTTGAATACTAATGCCGCCGCTGCTGCGGGTGCCATTGCAGCCTTAGCGGTATGTAAAACCACATGGGGCAAAGCAGATCTGACCATGATTTTGAATGGTGCGCTGGCAGGCTTGGTCGCAATTACTGCAGATCCTCTTTCACCTACGCCGCTAGCTGCTGTTGGTGTCGGTGTTATCGCTGGTGCCTTGGTTGTATTTAGTATCATCGGCCTAGACAAAATTAAAATTGATGACCCAGTAGGCGCAATCTCAGTACACGGTGTGTGTGGTTTCTTCGGCTTAATGGTCGTACCGTTTAGCAATGCTGATGCGACCTTTGGTGCTCAATTACTCGGTGCAGCGGTTATCTTTGCTTGGGTATTTGGTGCTAGCCTTGCTGTGTGGGCGGTATTGAAATACACCGTTGGTATCCGTGTAAACGAAGAAGAAGAGCTGGCTGGAATGGATTTACATGACTGTGGTATCGATGCTTACCCTGAGTTTGTAAGCGTGAAATAAGCATGTTAATCGACCAAGGAATACGTTGATTGTATTCATCATGTGATTAGGAAATTAGTAACATATATCTAGTTCACATCTTTTAATAAACGCCACTTCTTAGTGGCGTTTTTTTTCTTTTTCTTGTCTTTGCGCATTGTTTTACAGAGATGTCACAGTATAATTGCAGTGATATTGATAAGTGTTATCATTACAATTACATTTTGCGTTAAGGGAAGAATAATGAAAAAGCTGTTGGCATCGGCAATCCTATTTGGTCTGGCTGCTCCTCAAGCGGCTATGGCGGCTGAAGAAGTAAATGTTTACTCATACCGTCAGCCTTTCTTGGTTGAACCAATGTTCAAAGAGTTTACTCAAGAAACGGGCATTAAAGTAAACGTTATGTTTGCGAAAGACGGTTTAGCAGAAAAGCTTCAGCAAGAAGGTCAATACAGCCCAGCAGATGTCGTGCTAACAACAGATATTAGCCGTTTGGTTGAACTATCTGATAAAGGCTTAGTTCAAGCTGTTGATAGTAAAACGATTGACCAAAATGTACCAGCTCAATACCGTGACAATGAAGATGAGTGGTTCGCACTAACGTTACGTACGCGAAATGTTTACTCATCAAAAGATCGTATTGGTGCATTGCCGGCAGAGTTTGATTACATCGATCTCGCGAAACCTGAGTGGAAAGGTAAAATCTGTACACGTTCAGGTAAGCATGCATACAATATTTCGTTGGTTTCTTCGATGATCGCTCACTACGGCGAAGCAGAAACTAAAGAGTGGCTAGAAGGCTTCAAGGACAACCTTGCGCGTAAGCCACAAGGTAATGATCGCGCTCAGGTGAAAGCCGTTAAAGAAGGTTTATGTGATCTTGCAGTGGGTAACAGCTATTACCTAGGTAAGATGGTTAATGACGAGAAGCAGAAGTCTTGGGCTGAAGCGGTTGTGATTAACTTCCCTGGTCAAAAAGCCAATGGCACACACGTTAACGTCAGTGGTATGGCGATGGCTAAGTACGCACCGAACCAAGACAGCGCGCTGAAGTTAATGGAATTCCTAACGGGTGATACAGCACAACAAATGTATGCTGAAGTTAACTACGAATACCCAGTTAAAGAGGGTGTTAAGCGCTCTGAGCTAGTGGCATCATGGGGTGACTTCGATGCTGATGAGCTGTCTCTTGATAAAGTGGCAGAATATCACAGCACAGCAATCAAGCTTCTGGATGAAGTAAAGTTTGATCTATAAGTTTTTACAAAAAAAGGGGCTAAACGCCCCATTTTTTGTTTAAAGCCCAGTACTTTTTCCAATGAGTTGTGGTAGCTTCACTCCTTAATAATTAAAGGGTTTTTATTGTGCTTCTGGCATGGTAGTGAGGCTGTGGTTACACCGTCTGATTGCAAAAAGTACTAAGTAGTAGGCAATGAAAGAAAAATTTATGTTCTGGCAGACCAGCGGCTGGGGGCTTTCCCTGTTGCTGGTTTTGCCGATTCTGGCTATTTTTTATACCGCAATGGGCGCGTCTGACGAGGTGTTTGCACACCTCATGAGCACCGTCATGCCAACTTACACCATGAATACGTTCTTGCTGGTGGGGGGGACATTGCTGTTATCGGTGATTTTTGGCCTTCCTGCGGCTTGGATCATGGCGATGTGTCGTTTACCGGGAGAGAAAATTTTACAATGGGCACTGGTGCTCCCTCTTGCTATGCCCGGTTATATCATTGGTTATATCTACACCGACTGGTTTGACTATGCTGGCCCTGTCCAAATCCTGCTTCGCGATGTGTTTGGTTGGCAAACGGTGCAAGATTATTGGTTCCCCAATATCCGTTCTTTGGGAGGAGCCTGCTTTGTCTTAGCGTTAGTACTCTATCCCTATATCTATTTGTTGGTACGTGCTGCTTTTATGGAGCAAAGCACGAGCTTGCTGCAATCAGCCCGGTTATTGCGTTGTTCGCCGTGGGACAGTTTCCGCCGGATCTCCTTGCCTTTAGCTCGACCTTCTATTGCTGTTGGTTTGTCATTGGTGGCGATGGAAACGCTGGGTGATTTTGGTACGGTGAGCTACTTTGCCATCAACACATTAACGACAGCGGTTTATGATACATGGCTGGGTTATTCTAACCTCAATGCAGCAGCGAAAATCTCTGCGATCATGTTGATGGTTATTTTCTTGTTGATCAGTGCAGAGCGGTTTAGTCGTCGAAAACAAAAGCTGTTCCAGCAAGAGTTCGAGCATGGTGATGATATTCGTTATACCTTGACCGGTGGCAAGAAAGTTGCGGCTCTGGTGTGGTGTTGGGGGCTAGTGGTGATGGCTTTCTTGCTTCCTCTTGCACAATTAAGCTACTACGCTTGGCACTATTTCGGTGACAGTTGGACGAATCAGTTTCAACAATACAGCATTAATAGTCTGAAAGTTTCTCTCATCGCGGCTATCTGTGCTGTGATCTTAGCACTCATTGTGAACTTCTACCGCCGTCTTGATGGCCGTAGCATGACGGCTATACCATTACGAATTTCGTCTATGGGCTATGCCGTACCGGGAACTGTGCTAGCGATTGGCGTTATGATCCCACTGACCAGTGCTGATCACTTGTTAAATGATTTTACTATCGCTAATGGGCTTGGTCGTCCTGGTTTGATTTTCTCGGGCACAATGTTTGCGATTATCTTTGCCTTTGTCGTTCGTTTTGCGGCAGTAGCGATAGGTAGTGTCGAGAGTAGCCTTGCAAAAATTCCACCATCGCTGGATATGGCGTCAAAAACCATGGGGTATGCCTCTTTACCAATGTTGCGTCGAGTGCACTTACCCTTAATTCGCCGCGGCTGCCTGATTGCCGGGCTACTGGTGTTTATCGAATCAATGAAAGAGTTGAATGCAGCCTTGTTGCTGCGTCCATTTAATTTCGAAACACTTGCCACTTATGTATTTAACTTCGCATCTGATGAGCAGCTTGAGCTAGCCGCACTTCCCGCGATTTTATTGGTTTTCGTTGGCCTGATCCCTCTGGTTATCGTGAACCGTTCTTTGGAGCAGAAACACTGATGAATCATGCATTATCTGTAACTAACCTGACGTGTAAATATAACGGTCAGGCGGTGCTGGAGAATCTATCACTGCCAGTCAAAGACAATGAAATCGTCTGCTTGTTGGGAGCGAGTGGTTGCGGTAAAACAACGCTGTTAAAGGCGATTGCAGGACTGTTGCCATTAGAGAGTGGCGAAATCAGTATTAACAATCGTACCATCGCCGATAGCACGACATGGCTACCGCCCGAAAAACGCAATATAGGAATGATCTTTCAAGACTATGCGCTATTTCCCCATCTGACGGTGGCTGAGAATATTGCTTTCGGCTTACGTGATTGGGATAAAGCGCGAGTGACGGCAAAAGTTCAGGAAATGCTGACACTTGTGCACTTAACAGGGCTCGATACGCGTTATCCACATCAACTTTCAGGTGGACAGCAGCAGCGTGTGGCGATTGCGAGGGCTTTAGCCTGTGAGCCTGATTTGATTTTACTTGATGAGCCTTTCTCGAATATTGATACACAGGTTCGACATGGGCTGATCAAAGAGATCCGCCGAATCTTTAAAGCGCAAGGCGTGACAGCGATTTTTGTTACGCATAGCCGTGAAGAAGCGTTTGCTTTCTCCGATCGCATGGCAGTGATGAATAATGGCGTAATTGAGCAATTTGGTTGCGCGACAGAATTGTACTATCAACCAAGCAGTCGCTTTGTGGCTGAATTTCTTGGTACCGGCTCTTATTTGCCTGCGCAGGTGACCGACACCGGTAGTTTGACGACACCTTTTGGTGCAATTAATGTCAGTAACGACTTACCTTACGAACCTGAGTCAAAGGTTGAGTGGATGCTCCGCCCGCAAAACTTAAAGTTAAAGCTGGAGGTTAATGGCTTAGGTACGATAACCGAACAGCTGTTTATGGGTGACAACTGCCGTTATACCGTTGACTATCAAGGGCATAGTTTGATTGTTAATTCACATCTGATTTTAAACGTGGGTGACAAGGTGGCAGTGGAGTTAGAGCCGCACGCGCCTGTGGTATTTGCGACTGCAAGTTAAGCCATCATCAGGCATGCTTGAAGGAATGACCTTCACTAAACAACAAAGGCCGGTATTTTACCGGCCTTTGTTGTTTTTACGGTGAGGCTAATGACGAGGCAATAGTGCACGGATATGAGTATCAGCCTGTGCTTGCATTTGTTCGCAGTTAGGAGAGATATTTGTTTGTAGGTACAATACATAGAACAAACCTTGGAATTGCCAAGCTTGCTCTTTGGCGGAAAGTGACGCGTGTGGTTCAGCTTGTTCAAACAATGCAGTGAAAAGATCGAAGTTTTTCTGATTACTGCTGGTGAACAAAGGCCAAATTTCATCGCGCACTGAGGTACTCCATTCAAACCATACTTTTACCCAGTCTTGCTGCTCAATCACATCATCGATTAAACGATAGCAAAGTGTTGTGAGCTGGCTTTCAACTGGCTGTGTAGTATCAAGGCTTTCTTTCAATAACAGGTGGAAGTGAGCTTCTACCTGAGAAAGCACCTGCTCAACTAATGCTTCTCGAGTTGGGAAGTAGTTAAAGACCGTCGCCACTGAAACATTTGCCATGTCAGCAATATCGGCATGACCAGCACGGCCTATACCACGACGAGCGAAGACTTCAAGCGCGAAGTCAAGCAGTTGTTGTTTCCTCTTTTCTGGAGAGAGGCGGGTTCTGGTTTTCTTTACGATCGTATCCATATCGCTTATTCCCTAGCTTTAAAGTGTTTGTTTTACTTATGATTAGTGGTTATCAGATAACTTTACAGGAGCAACAGGGTGTATTCAAACTGCTTTTACTCAATGTGTGTCATATAATTGACAGAAGCGATAAAATAACTATTCGCATCAATGAGTGTTAGAATGAGCGTCCATTTTACCGTAGGCCGACAGGCGACTGGTGTAGTCGTTCTGATGGAGATAAAGATGAAGCATACAGTTGAAGTATTGATTTCTGAGCAGGATGTTCAGGCACGAGTAAAAGAGCTAGGACAGCAAATTACCGAGTGTTATAAAGACTCGGATGATCTGGTAATGGTTGGACTGTTACGCGGTTCATTTGTATTTATGGCTGATTTGGCACGTGCGATTGACCTTCCTCATGAAGTCGACTTCATGACTGCATCGAGCTATGGCAACACGATGGAGAGTAACCGTGATGTTCGAATCCTGAAAGATCTGGATGACGATATCAAAGGTAAAGATGTTTTGTTGGTGGAAGACATTATTGATACGGGTAATACCTTAAACAAGGTACGTGAGATTTTATCTTTACGTGAACCAAACTCTATTCGTATTTGTACATTGCTTGATAAGCCTGAACGCCGTGAAGTACATGTTGACGTTGATTGGTATGGCTTTGTAATACCAGACGAGTTTGTCGTTGGTGTGGGTATTGATTACGCACAGAAGTACCGTCACTTACCATTTATCGGTAAAGTGATCCCGCTAGAAGGTTAATCTTTCTTAGTTGTAAAAAAAGCGACCTAAGGTCGCTTTTTTTATGTCAGAGCGTTAGCGAAGGCTGTTCTCTAATTTAGGTAGAATGTCACTCATTGCCGATTGGTAGCTGATCTCGAGTGATTCGCGGCTTGTTGCCGTTACGCCAAGATCACGTAACACACCATTACCAATACCGTAGATCCAGCCATGGATCTTCACCTGCTGTCCTCGCTCCCAGGCTTGCTGCATAATCGTGGAGTTGCCCAGATTGTAGACCTGTGAAGCAACATTGATTTCACACAGTTTGTTATCCCATTCCTCACGGGCGAGCTGACCTAGATCGGAGCGGTGTTTTAAGTACAGATCGCGAATGTGTAATAGCCAGTTGTTGATCAGGCCAAGTTGTGGATTCTCGATAGCTGCCGTTACCCCCCCACAGCCATAGTGACCGCAGACAATGATATGCCTGACTTTCAACACGTCTACAGCGTACTGAACAACGGACAAACAGTTTAGATCGGTATGTATGACTTGGTTGGCTACATTTCGGTGAACGAAGAGTTCACCAGAATCCAGTCCAGTAAGGCGCTCGGCTGGAACGCGGCTGTCTGAACACCCAATCCATAAATATTCAGGATGCTGTGCTTTTTCGAGGTGGGTAAAAAACTCTGGCTTTTCTTCCTTGATATTTTCAGACCAAGAAACGTTATTTGCGAATAGCTGTTTAATATCTGCCATGATAATGCCTTTATTTGATACATTCGTATACCAAAGGAGTAGCGGCTGAAGTTGGCACTTCAGTTTACTCGTTGGGTACGACCAATTCACATATGTATCAGCACTAAATGATAAGATTGATAGATATGAAAACCGGCTTCACTATACACAAGTTGGCTGGCTAGCAAATCGGAGTAGTCCTCCGGTGAAATTTCTAACATAAAGATCGCATTTTATGAACGCATTGGAAATAAAAAATTTAAACAAAACCTATAAAGGTGGCGTTAATGCACTGAAAAACATGAGTCTATGTGTTAAAGAGGGCGATTTTTTCGCTCTACTAGGCCCAAACGGTGCTGGTAAATCAACCACAATTGGCATAATTAGTTCATTAGTCAATAAGTCTTCGGGCTCTGTTAACGTTTTTGGCTATGATCTTGACCGACAAAAAGTCGAGGCGAAGAAGCAATTGGGTTTGGTGCCGCAGGAGTTCAATTTCAATCAGTTTGAAACGGTTGAGCAAATTGTTGTTAACCAAGCGGGCTATTACGGCGTTGATCGTCCCCTCGCCAAAGTGCGAGCGAAGAAGTACCTTTCGCAGCTTGATCTATGGGAAAAGCGTAATGATCGCGCCCGTACCCTGTCTGGGGGAATGAAGCGCCGTCTTATGATAGCCCGAGCACTGATGCATGAGCCTAAACTGCTGATACTGGATGAGCCCACAGCAGGTGTTGATATTGAGCTGCGCCGCTCAATGTGGGATTTTCTGCGAGATATCAATCGCCAAGGGGTAACCATCATTTTAACGACTCACTACTTGGAAGAAGCTGAAATGTTGTGTCGCAATATCGGGATCATTAATAATGGTGAGCTGATTGAAAACACATCGATGAAAGCATTATTGGGCAAGTTGGAAGTGGAAACCTTTATTCTCGATATTAAGTTGAATGGCAACAAGCCTGAGCTTGATGGAGTGACGTGGAAATTGCCTGATAATCATACCTTGGAAGTTGATATTAATAAGGGCGAGAGTCTTAATCATGTTTTTTCTCAGTTAACACAGCAGGGCATTGATGTGATCTCGATGAGGAACAAGGCCAACCGTCTGGAAGAGCTGTTTGTTACTCTCGTTACCAATAGTAAGGGTGAGAACTCAAAACAAGGAGCGCAATCATGAATCAGCAGTATTGGGTTGCCTTCAAAAGCCTGATCACCAAAGAAGTGAATCGCTTTGCCCGTATTTGGGTACAAACAATGGTGCCACCCGCAATCACCATGACATTGTATTTCATTATTTTCGGTAACCTTATCGGCAGCCGAATTGGTGAAATGGGTGGTTTCAGTTACATGGAATATATCGTGCCTGGTTTGATCATGATGTCGGTGATCACTAACTCATATTCCAATGTTGCTTCGTCATTTTTCAGTGCCAAGTTTCAACATAACATTGAAGAGCTACTTGTTGCGCCTGTTCCTAACTACATCATTATTGCGGGTTTTGTGGGTGGTGGCGTATTACGTGGCTTAGGCGTTGGTTTGATAGTTTCTGTTGTATCACTGTTTTTTGTAGATTTGCAGATTGCCCACTTTGGTGTGATTGTCGCGACGGTGTTTATGACATCAGTGGTGTTTTCGCTAGGTGGATTAATTAATGCTGTTTTTGCTCGAACATTTGACGATATCAGTATTATTCCGACGTTTGTTTTAACGCCATTAACGTATCTTGGTGGGGTGTTTTACTCATTAAGTTTACTGCCGGAATTCTGGCAAGGGGTATCGAAACTGAACCCTATTGTTTATATGGTTAATGCGTTCCGCTATGGCTTTCTTGGCGTGTCTGATGTGGGGATCGTGACATCGTTTGCCGTTTTGGGGATGTTTACGGTAGGGCTTTATGCCATCGTTTACTTTCTGATATCAAGAGGTATTGGATTACGCTCGTAGCAACTGTCGTTACCGAGGGTGATACCGAAACAAAAAATCCCAGCCGAAGCTGGGATTTTTTTTCAACGGTAAAGGGCGGTTATTCCTCTGTCGCCGTTGATGGTGGAGTAAGCTCAACGACTTGATTATCAATCAAGCGGGCTTTTCCTAAGATAGCCGACATCAAAATCACAGCTTGCTGTGTTTCCTCAGTTACTGCTTGCAGGCTATTGGCATCGCGAATATAGATTTCATCCGGTTGTAGTCCAGCGGCACGTAATTGATCATTGGCATCGACAATGATTTCAGAAAGGTCGTTACGGCCACCACGCATCTGGCTGCTGATCCAGCGCATTGTGCGGGCAAGGACTGGCGCGCGTTGACGTTCGTCAACCGTGAGGTAGCCATTACGAGAGCTCATTGCAAGGCCGTCCATTTCACGTACGGTCGGTACGCCAATGATCTCGATATCCATCGCCATGTCGATAACCATTTGGCGGATCAAGGCAAGCTGTTGGTAATCTTTTTCACCAAAGCAGGCGACATCCGGCTGAACAATATTGAACAGTTTGGTGACGACGGTTGATACGCCTCGGAAGTGACTTGGACGTAATGCACCTTCTAGCATGGTAGATAAGCCGGGCACATCAACGCATGTTTGACGATCAAGGCCATCTGGGTACATGATTTCAGGTGTTGGCGTAAACACCACTTCAACAGCTTCACCGTTTAACTTAGCCAGATCACCTTCCATCGTACGTGGGTAGTTGTTTAGATCATCGGCTTTGTCAAACTGCATTGGGTTGACAAAAATGCTGACTACAACCACATCTGCGTGTTCGCGTGCTTTGCGAACCAGCGTCAGGTGGCCTTCGTGTAGGTTGCCCATGGTTGGAACAAATGCAATGCGGCGGCCTTCGCGGCGCCAGCTGCGGATCTGTTCTCTTAACGGGGCAATCTCGGCGAATGTTTGCATTTTTATTCCTTATTCAAAGGTATGTTCTGGGCCAGGGAATGTACCGGCCTCGACATCTTCTAAGTATTTAGTGACAGCTGTACGCATCTCGCCGGTTTCAGCCAAGTAGTTTTTGGAGAAGCGAGGCATATAGTTTGCTGAAATGCCGAACATGTCATGCATGACAAGGATTTGCCCATCGGTAACGTTACCGGCGCCAATCCCAATGACGGGGACTTCTACCGCGTTGGTAATACGCTCTGCCAGGCTTGCTGGCACACATTCAAGCAAGATAATTTGCGCACCGGCATTTTTCAACAGGATAGCATCTTTTACCATCTGCTCTGCGTGGTCGGAGTCACGTCCTTGCACTTTATAGCCGCCAAAAATGTTGACTGACTGAGGTGTTAACCCAAGGTGAGCACAAACAGGTACAGCACGTTCTGTTAATTTAGTGACGGTTTCAGCAAGCCAGGCGCCGCCTTCCAGCTTCACCATGTTTGCACCAGCACGCATTAGTTCAGCAGCACTCTCACAAGCTTGTTCTGGGGTGCTGTAACTCATAAATGGCATATCGGCCATTAAAAGTGAGTTAGGGCTACCAGCACGCACACAGCGCGTGTGGTAGGCAACATCAGCCACACTTACTGGTAAAGTGTCTGGTTTACCTTGTAATACCATTCCCAATGAATCACCCACGAGCATAACAGGCATCCCCTGTTGCTCGAAAAGCTGGGAAAAACTCGCATCATAAGCGGTTACAGATGCAAACTTACGACCTTCTTGCTTCCATTTCATTAGGTCGTTAATCGTGATTTTTTTCATTTTCTCTCCCTTAATACCGAAGCAATGGCTTATTTTGACCAAATAGTCAGACCATTACGGTCTACCTCTGCCAGCAAGCTTTGCAAGGCAGTGTTATCCGGTAGTACCAACTCAGGTGCAATTTCAGCAAGTGGGTAAAGTACGAATTCTCGTACTTTCATGCCGTAATGTGGCACGGTTAGGCGGTCACAGTGATGCTCAAGATTGCCATATAAAACAATATCGAGATCGAGTGTGCGCGGCCCCCAGCGTTCCGCTTTGCGAACGCGGCCATGCTCTTGTTCAATTGTCTGCGTACAGTCAAGTAGCGCCAGTGGCGTAAGTGCTGTATCGATGGCCACAACAGCGTTGATGTAATCCGGTTGGTCTTGAGGACCCATCGGTGTACTGCTGTAAAGTGATGACACCCCAACCACGGTAAGGTCAGGATGTTGTTTCAATATCTCAATGGCTCTGTTTGCCTGAGTGACGGGATCACTCAGGTTACTGCCAATAGCGATATAGGCACGGATCATGATGATTTAGCCTGTGGCTTTTTACGACGTTGGGTTGGACGGCGACGACGACGACGGGTTGTTCCTTCCCCCCCCTCGTTTATTGCCTGTACCATTTTGCCGCGCTGATTGCGGTCGCCATACTGGAAGTTATTCCACCATTGCGCGAGCTCTGCAATATCATCGCCTTCAAAGTTGGCACGCATCTCAAGGAAGTCATAAGCTGCACGGAACTTTGGGTGCTCCATCATTTTGAAGGCGCGTTTACCGCTGCGGCGGCTAAAGCGCATTTGCTGCTGCCAGATATCACGAACAGTTGTGGTAAAACGACGTGGGATAGCAATGCTTTTAACTTGCTCATCCAGCACATCGTTTGACGCGACCATGAAGGCATCGTAGTACGACAACCCACTAGCGAACGAGATTTCTTCTGCTCGAGTCACCATTGGGTACCACAGCATGGCCGCAAACATAAATGCAGGGTTAACACGCTTGTCTTCAGCTAAGCGTTTATCCGTCGCTTTTAGGATGTGCTCGATCATCACTTCCGTTTGGCTGTCCTGCTCTTCAGTAAAGTGCTCTGATAGTAGCGGGAACAGTTGCTGGAATAGGTTGTACTCTCGTAGCAGTTTATAAGTTGCGAATCCGTCGCCAGATTGCAGTAGCTTCAGGCTTTCTTCAAACAAACGCGCGGATGGAATGTCTTGTAGAAGGCTTGCCAGCGGTGCAATAGGCTCTGCGGTCTTGGTTTCAATTTCCATATCGAGCTTTGCAGCAAAGCGAACGGCACGTAGCATGCGTACCGGATCTTCACGGTAGCGTGTTTCAGGGTCGCCGATCAGACGAACAATACGGTTATCAAGATCTTCAACGCCATTCACATAGTCAGTGACACTGAAATCTTTGATACTGTAGTACAGAGCATTCACCGTAAAATCACGACGCTCAGCATCTTCTTCGATAGTGCCATAGACGTTATCACGCAATAGCATGCCTTCTTGGCTCTGAGCCGAAACCTGTTTTTTGTCTTTAAGGCTCGGTTTTGCATCTGCATGGTGCCCACGGAAAGTGGCAACCTCAATCACTTCGCGACCAAAAAGAATATGAGCAAGGCGGAAACGTCGGCCAATTAGGCGACAATTTCGAAATAGCTGCTTAATTTCTTCTGGTGTTGCGTTGGTCGCAATGTCGAAGTCTTTCGGTTGTTTGTCCAGTAGGAGATCGCGAACCCCCCCGCCGACTAAATAAGCGTCGTAACCGGCTTTATTTAGACGATAAAGGACCTTCAGCGCATTTTCGCTGATATCTTTACGTGAAATACCGTGCTCTTGGCGCTGATAAACTTGCAAGGCGAGTTCCTCGGTGTCGAGCGTACTATTATCGCGATTCAATACCTTACGGCAAAAGCTGGCTACTCGATTAAAGATAATACACCTCATTTATGTGGTTCGGGTTCAACAAACAGCCGCATATCATATATCACAGCAAAGCATTTTAGAATCCTAGCGTGATCGCAGTTGACTCTGGTAAGCACTCAATTTGCCAATTTTCGATGCCCCAGCGTAGGATATCTTCGATATTTGACGCGAGTAAGTCATCGGGCGGCGATAATCCAAGAAAACGCATCGCTTGAATGAGTGCGGGTTTCGGATTGGCTTTATCTATTGCTGGCGCATGGTTTTGCTTCGACAGCTTATTGCCATTTTCAGTCACTGCCAGCGGTAGATGCAAGTAGCTAAGCGCTTGCTGGCCCAGCAAATGATATAGACCAATCTGTCGGCCAGTGGGTTCGATTAAATCCGCACCGCGTACGACCTCGGTTATACCTTGTTCAATGTCATCTAATACGACGGCAAGGTTATAGGCATAAAGGCCATCTCGACGGCGAATAATGAAATCCTCTTCGGCGAGAAGGTGCGGGATCTCAATACGGCCATGACGACGATCGTTAAAGTGGGTGACAGGCAAGTCAACCTTTAGCCTAATCGCGCTGTCAGTCGCTGGGCGTTGTAAATCGCGGCAGGTTCCAGGGTAGAAACCACCCGCTTCTTTAATTTGTTTACGACTACATTGGCAATAATAGGCCTGCCCATGTGTTAGCCATTGATCTATTTGGGCTTGGTAGGCGGCATGACGTTGGCTCTGATACATTACAGTGCCATCCCAATGTAACCCATAGGCGTCTAGCGTTTGCAGAATGTCATCTGCTGCACCCACCACTTCACGGGGAGGGTCAAGATCTTCCATTCGCACTAACCAACAGCCTTGTTGTGATTTGGCTTGAAGGTAGCTACCAAGTGCCGCAATGAGTGAACCAAAGTGCAACGGCCCTGATGGTGAAGGGGCAAAGCGGCCAATGTAATTTGTGTTTGTAGTCATAAATAAATTAAACCAACCTCACAGCTGTTGAGTATAAAAGGTGCCAACAACGGATGATGGTTGGTAATGGATAAAAACGAAAAAGGGAGCTGACGCTCCCTCTTGATACAGTAGTCAGTCAATACCTAAGGTATTAGCCGGCCATCTGCTTTTCTTTGATTTCAGCTAATGTCTTACAGTCGATACATAGATCAGCTGTCGGACGAGCTTCTAGACGGCGGACACCAATTTCGATACCGCACGAGTCACAAAAACCAAAGTCATCATCTTCGATACGCTGCAATGTCTTCTCAATTTTCTTGATCAGTTTGCGTTCGCGATCGCGGTTGCGAAGCTCTAGGCTAAACTCTTCTTCTTGGGCTGCACGATCCACAGGATCAGGGAAGTTAGCCGCTTCATCCTGCATATGGTTTACTGTGCGGTCAACTTCTTCACGAAGTTGGTTACGCCACGCGCCAAGAATTTTTTGGAAGTGCTTTAGCTGCTCTTCACCCATATATTCTTCGCCAGCTTTTTCCTGGTAGGGCTCAAGCCCAGCAATAGCCAGGATGCCTAGCGATTTTTTAACTTTGCTCTCTGGCATATAGCATCTCCTAAATATACCTAATAACCGTCACTGGTTAAATTTGGGCGGTATCTATAGCAGAAAGGGGGTAATGTGGCAATTGCTGCATATATTCAATTTTATACCAATGTGAAGAAAGCATCACTTTGAGGTACCTGTTGGTTGAATTTTATGCAATGGTCCAAGTAGATTTCGTGTTGGTTTAATACCGCCTTGTAACACACGATTTCTACACCTTCCTGTTCTGCCTGTTGGATTAAAGTATGATATTCCGGGTCTATATGGTGTGCCGCGGTTACTTTTTCAATCCCTGAATGCAAAATAGCGAAAAAAAGTATGGCACGTTGTCCGCTTTGTGCCACTTCAATTAATTCTCGTATATGTTTTTGGCCTCGGGTCGTCACGGAGTCCGGGAAATAGCCCTGTCCATTATCCAGTAAGGTAACGCTCTTTACTTCAATATAGCAGGCTGGTTTATCCTTGGCCTCTAGAAGCACATCTATCCTACTGTTTTCGCTACCATACTTTACTTCTGTGCGAAGCGATGTATAGCCTGTTAATTCTGTGATGGCACCTTCATTTATAGCCTCAACAACTAAACGGTTGGCTTGAGCGGTGTTAACACAAATCGTATCCCCTTGTGCGGTTTGAGATAACTCCCAACTGTTGGGGTATTTACGCTTCGGGTTGTCCGATGTGGAATACCACACCGTATTGCCTGCATCGGCGCAGCCAGTCATGGCGCCGGTGTTGGCACAATGAATGGTTTTGACTGTACCGTCAGCGAGTTCGATGTCGGCCAGAAAGCGCTTATAACGCCTAATTAAGGTAGCAGACTGCAGTGAAGGTTCAAATTTCATTTACTTTCCTAGTTTATGTCGGAGCACGGTATATTCTTTTTCATTATTCGTTCGTGGCAACGGCCATTGCTGCAGGCTAGAGTAGCTCACACCGTGATGCCCTGACTGATTGCTGACGTGTGAAATATACAATCCAAATGACTCGAAATGAAAGGCAAAGTTATTGTATTCGGGCAATTGCTGCGGGCGATGGGCGACCGATTTTGTCAGCGTAATATGAGGGCGGTAAGGGCGAACCTCCTGATAAAGCTCAAGATCAGTGGTGAGAGTTTGCAGCTGTTGTGCGAGCTGAAGCAGGGCTGGCGGTGAAAATTCAGTACCAAGCCATAGAACTTTACTGCGTTTCCAATACCCTAGGACATCGAGCGTAAGGGTGAAGGGCGAAGGCAGGTGTATAGAGGAGGTCGAGGCTCTTAAGGTATTGATTTCTGACTCAGAGACATTGCCCACAAAGGCAAGGGTAATGTGCGTATTGTCGTGTGGGACTGGACGGCCGAAAACAGACAGAGTGTCGACCAGCTGGCATAACGACGTAAAATTCGGCGAATTCTTTGCTGGAGAAAGGGCAAAGAATAGGCGTTGTTTTTTCTCTTTCATGACGGTGATGTACAATGGCTTAGCTTAGTTTGAATATGACACAAGGTGTTCCCATTGTCACAGCTGCCTATCGAAGACGTTTTATCTCCGCTGCTTGAGCAACTCCAGTCCCGATCTCAATTGATCCTTAAAGCGCCGCCAGGGGCGGGGAAATCAACCCGTTTGCCATTGTTTATCTTGCAGCAAGCAGATCTACAGGGGCGGATCATCATGCTTGAACCCCGCCGCCTTGCTGCGCGTAATATTGCCGCTTATTTGGCCGAACAGCTGGGTGAGAAAGTTGGTGAAACCATAGGCTTGCGTGTGAGGGGAGAGACCAAAGTCAGCGCGAAAACCCGCTTAGAGATTGTCACGGAAGGGGTGATGACCCGCATGCTACAGCAAGATCCCGAGCTTGAAGGCATTGATCTGCTGATCTTCGATGAATTTCATGAGCGGAGTATCCATGCCGATACATCTTTGGCATTGGCGTTGGAAGTACAAGAGGCGTTGCGTGATGATCTGAAGCTGTTGGTGATGTCAGCAACGCTCGATGAAGAAGCTTTAACTGAGCTGCTACCCAATGCTGGGTATCTCGAGTCTGAGGGGCGTTGCTTTCCGGTTGTCCATCGTTATAAGCGCTTGGCCGATTCCGTCAACCTGATTGAAGCGATGGCACGTGAGATCACGGCATTACTTGATACGGAAACAGGATCGATGTTGGTTTTCTTGCCGGGGGCAGGGGAAATACGCCGCTTAGCTGAATTACTCAATGATCGTACAGATAGCCATGTAGTGATTAGCCCATTGTACGGTCAATTAGCTGGAGGCCAGCAGCAGCAAGCGATTGAACCTGCAGCCAAAGGGAAGCGTAAAGTGGTGCTGGCGACGAATATCGCAGAAACCAGTTTAACCATTGAAGGGATCCGGATTGTGGTTGATTGTGGCCTTGAGCGGATTGCGTTATGGGATCCGAAAACGGGGATCAGCCGATTGGAATCGGTGCGCATTGCCCGCTCATCGGCCGAGCAACGTGCAGGACGTGCAGGCCGTTTAGAGCCGGGGATCTGTTTACGCTTGTACAGTGAAGAGGCGTTAGCCCGCCAGCCCGCCACCCCACAACCTGAAATACTCCGCGCTGATTTAACGGCACTGGCCATGGAGCTTGCACAGTGGGGCTGTACCGATGCCAAAGATCTACATTGGCTCGATGTGCCACCAACGATAGCCGTGGATCAATCACGCCGTTTGTTGCAATCACTCGGTGCAATGGATGAACGCCAACAATTAACAGAGCAAGGGAAAGCTATCCAATCGCTCGGTGCCGACCCTCGCCATGCCGCTTTATTGCTGCTCGGTAAGACTCACGGTAGGCAGGCCATGGTAACCGCTGCAATGTTAGTAGCATTGCTGGAAGAGCCGCCAAGAGGGGTGAATAACCCTGATCTGCACTTTCAATTAAGCATGCTCGAAAGTGGCAAGTTACCGAAAAGTCGACATTACTTACAACGGGCTAAACAACACCTTGCTAAACTCGGTGGTCACCAATCTGGTGCGCTAGTGCCGGACAGAGAGTGGATTGCCCCCCTAATGGCAGCAGCTTTTCCTGATCGTATCGCTCTCTCTCGAGGCAAAAATAGCCGCTATCAATTGGCAAATGGGCAAGGCGCAATGCTGATGCCTGACGAACCGCTAGCAGATGAGGCATTGCTGGTGGTTGCTGATGTGATCAAAACACGGCAGGGCGATAGCCGAATATTCTCTGCTGTCGCAGCCAATTTATCCCGTCTGCAAGGTGTATTACCGCACCTGTTTAGTGAGCATGAGTGGCTTGATTGGGATGATAAGAAAGGCCGCCTAACAGCAGAGCAACATTTGTGCTGCGGTAAGCTTATTCTGGAACGGCGTGAAATGGGTGCGCCCGATCCAGCAAAGGCCAGTGAAGCATTGTTAAATGCCATTATTCGTAAAGGGCTTAAGGTGTTACCTTGGACACCAGCGGCGGAGAAACTGCTGGAGCGAGCGCGATGTGCCAACGAATGGCTGCCTGAATTAGCGTTACCTTGCATGGACGATGACGCCTTGCTAGCCGCTGCGGACGAATGGCTATTGCCATATATGAATGGAATGAAAACCCTAAAAGCCCTTGATAGGCTAGATGTGCTGGCCGCATTGGAAGCGCGATTAGGTTGGGATAAGAAGCAGTTACTTGATGACGCCCTGCCAACGCATTATCAAGTGCCGACGGGGTCTCGTTATCCGATCCGCTACCAAGTTGGGCAATACCCGGTACTGGCGGTGAAATTACAAGAAATGTTTGGTGAACAATCATCACCACAGATTGCTAATGGGAAAGTGGCGGTTGTATTGGAGTTATTGTCGCCGGCTCAGCGACCACTCCAGATCACCCGTGATCTGGCTGCTTTCTGGCAGGGGTCGTATAAAGATGTTCAAAAAGAAATGAAAGGGCGATACCCCAAGCATCCGTGGCCCGATGATCCGGCAACACACGCTCCGACTCGAAAAATCAAAAAATACATGTAGGGCTGAGTAAGCTCATTAGATTTCTTTGAAATTATGATGTTAATTTCCTCAGCAAGATGACGGCTGAGGAGGTAGGGATAAAGAATTTTGCCATTGAATAATATACCGGCACTTCGCTTTGCAGCGCAGGCTCCGAAAAAACCGGGGCCAAAGTCGGGCACCAAAAAGCCAACAACGCGGCGCAAGCCAGCCGCATCGACCGCGAAAAAAAAGCCTGCTAAATCAACGAAAAGTCGCAAAAAGGCTGCCGCGAAGAAATCTTCCCGTCTACCCGTGTGGCTAAAATGGTTGCTCGGGTTTGGGGTTAAAGTCGCTATTGCTATCTTTGCGGTGTTGCTGGTGGTCGGTATTTACCTTGATAACGTTGTTCGCGATAAGTTTGATGGACAGCTGTGGAATCTACCTGCCGTGGTGTATGGGCGAGTATTGAACTTGCAGCCAGGCCAAGCAATTACCTTGAACGAGGTGAGGCGAGAGCTTGATTTATTGCAATACCACAAAGTCAGTACACCACAGCGTAATGGTGAATACTCTTCTTCATCGACTCGGATTGAAATTATTCGTCGCCCCTTTGAGTTCGATGATGGCCCTGAAGGGGCACGGCATACGATGCTAACGTTTGCTGACGGTCAGCTTAAAAGTATTCATGAGGTCAGTAGCAAGCAGCAACTCGGTTATTTGCGTATCGAGCCTAAAATGCTTGGGATGCTCGGAACAACAGAAGGTGAGCAGCGAATTTTTATGCCTCGTGAGCAGTTCCCTGAAGTGCTGGTTGAGGCCTTACTGGTTACCGAAGATCGTAACTTTTATCATCATGACGGCGTTTCTCCGTTGGCCATAGCACGTGCAATGGTCGTAAATTTGAAAGCTGGGCGCACGGTGCAAGGGGGGAGTACCTTGACGCAGCAGCTGGCGAAAAATATTTTCCTGACCCGTGAACGCACACTTTGGCGCAAGTTAAGTGAAGCATATATCGCGTTGATCATCGATTATCGCTATAGCAAAGATCGGATCCTCGAGGCGTATTTAAATGAAATATATCTTGGTCAGAATGGCGGCAAGGAAGTGCATGGTTTCGCGTTAGGGGCGAGGCTGTATTTCGGGCGACCATTGCAAGAGCTACGTATTGACCAGCAAGCACTGTTAGTTGCGATGGCGAAAGGACCTTCTTATTACAATCCGTGGCGAAACCCGGAACGTGCACGTCAGCGTCGTGATCTGATCTTACGCTTGATGATGGACAGCGGTACGCTAAATGGAGCCCAATATGAACAGGCGGCTTCTCGCCCGCTTGATGTGCAAAAGAATGGCCCGCGAATATCAAGCCGTCAGCCTGCATACTTTCAGCAGTTGCAACGTGAACTAAAAGACAAAGTCGGTGATAACTTTACCCCAGGTGTTGGCTTGCGAGTCTTTAGTACACTTGATCCATTATCACAGCAAGAAGCGGAAGAGGCGGTATTAAAAATGATCCCGCAACTCGATAAGAAGGCCGGCGTTAAGGTGGAAACGGCACTGGTTGCTGCTGATAGGCAAAGTGGTGAAATCCGTGCGATGGTTGGCGGCAGCCGCCCGGGGTATGCGGGCTTTAACCGTGCATTGGATGCAAGCCGGCAAATAGGCTCTTTGGTTAAACCAGCGGTCTACCTTTCTGCATTGCGAGAGCCTGAGCAATTTACATTAGCATCAACGATTGATGATAAGCCGATAAAATTGGCGGGGAGCCGGGGCAACAGCTGGCAACCGAGAAACTACGATCGCAAGTTCAGAGGCGAAGTACCGCTGTACTACGCGTTGGCTAAATCGTTGAATGTACCAACGGTCAATCTTGGTTTACAGGTTGGGCTTGATGGGGTGATTGATACCATGGTTGATTTAGGGGTTGATCGCAATGAAATCCCGAAGTTGCCATCTATTTTGTTGGGGGCTTTTACTCTCACACCTTATGAAGTCACCCAGATGTACCAAACTGTCGTGAGTAGCGGACGGAAAGCAGAATTGACAGCGCTGCGCTCTGTGGTTGATATACAAGGAAGCATGTTATATCAGAGCTTCCCTAGAGCGACTCAGGCGGTACCTGAGCAAGCAGCATGGCTGACAACCTATGGTATGAAGAACGTCGTATCACAAGGCACTGCACGCTTTTTACAGCCTCAGTTTGGTTGGGCTGCGCTTGCGGGTAAAACAGGTACAACCGATAAGAACAGAGATAGCTGGTATGTGGGAGTTGATGGCCGAGAGGTCGTGACCGTTTGGATCGGGCGAGATGATAATAAATCGATTAACTTAACCGGTTCATCGGGTGCACTGCGTCTTTATAGCGATTACCTGCATCGACGTAACCCTGAACCATTGCGATTGACTTGGCCTTCCAAGCTCACCACGGTGAAATTTAATCGATTGGATAATGGTACTTTGTCACAAGACTGTAGTGGCCAGCATTCGTTACCCGTTTGGGACAGCGATGGCTCGGCGAAAGCTTATTGTGACTCGAGTCAGCCTGCTGGTTGGATCAAAGAGATGTTCAGTTGGTAGAATAATTAAAAAGGTTTGAAGAAAAACGCCTTGGCTTACAACCAAGGCGTTTTTTTTGAGAAGCGTTTGCCGTTTTAGCTTACCCGTATCGCTGAGTGTTAATCATCAGGATCAAAATAATACGACATTCGAACCCGAGGGTTTAAATAGGTATGTATTTTTTCGGGGAGCTTATGGGGGGGGATTGCCTGCTCAATACGCAGATCACTCTCTTCAAGCTCGATAATTGGTGCTTCATTTGATGGTACTGTTGGGTCGTATAACAAAACGTTGGGGTGCAACAGGCTTTCGCTATTGACTGAAATAACCAGCCCCAATTGCTTATTGGACAGCTGTACAACACTGCCTGGTGGGTAGACGCCCATTAAGCGAATAAGAAGCGCTAGGTAGTCATTGTTATATTGTGCCTTTTTGTTTTTAAACAAAAAGGAAAGAGCACTATAAGGGATCCGCGCCTTATTTGGGTCTTGTGGGTGGCAGAGGTTATCGTAAGCGTTTACAACAGCAACCAGCTGTGCTTTTAGATCAATTTGCTCGTCTTTAAGTTGTTTCGGGTAACCACTGCCATCGAGTAACTCATGGTGCTGATATAAAATAGGTTTTGCCGCTTCAGGAAAGTCATCAGTCAAATTGGCTAGATCTAAGCTGTATTTGGTGTGCAGCTTGAGGTAGTTGTTTTCCGGATCGGTTAACTGGGTGGTTTTTCGCGTGATAGCGGTGGGGATCTTTAATTTACCCATATCGTGAAACAGCGCCCCAAGGGCAATGGCTTTGATGTCTTCTTGTGACATACCGCAAGAGCGAGCTAGCATCATCGACATTATTGCGACATTCAGGGAGTGAAAATAAACATCTTCATTCTCTTTGTTATCGCCCATCAGGTGAAGCGCGACATTGTCAGATTCAAGCAGGGCATCCACCATCTCTTCCACTAACATCTCGGCTTCTTTTATCGCGGTGACAGGGCGGCTTTTTATTTTACCGACAATGGAACGCAATTGAGCCATTGAGCGGCCAAAACTTTTTTCACAGCGGTGGAGTTTCCGCTTATAGTTTTTTAACCGCGTAATTCGCCCCTGCTTCTCTAGCCACAGCTTTTCAGCCTGTTTATCAAGGAACAAGCTTTCTTGTTTACTAATCGCCTCTATGTGCGCTTCAGGGCCTTGTGGCTCGGTATCACTCTTTTCTGGGATCAAGAAAACATATTTAACGCCAAGGTTTTTAATCAAGCGAATTTGTTGTTGGTCTTTAATCTTGAAGTGGTTCAGTAGAAAAGGGTGATCTGTCCATTGTAAGGGGAGCTTGATATATAAACCTTCGGTTAAGCGCTCTACTGAGATTTTTATGCTTGCCATAGTTTCAGCGCGACCTGTGTCGTTATTAGAATTTGGGTGGAGTACCCCGTATCACTGCCAGCAAGAGACCATAAGCGACTGGCATGAATGAAAAATTTAATTGTAAACCATAATACCAACAGGCCAAATATGCACTCTGGGTAATATGGTGGTTATCGATTGAAGGTATCACTATGTCTTTTATCGCGCGGCACCGTATGGCGGGTAGTGTAAGTTGGGCTGTTTTTTTACAGGCAAAAAAAAACCTCATCATAAGATGAGGTTTCAAAAATGGTGCCGACTACCGGAGTCGAACTGGTGACCTACTGATTACAAGTCAGTTGCTCTACCTACTGAGCTAAGTCGGCAAATTATTTTTATTATCCTAAGCTCGAAAGCTTAAGATTTATTTGGCTCCCCCTGCAAGACTTGAACTTGCGACATACGGATTAACAGTCCGCCGTTCTACCAACTGAACTAAGGGGGAATTATTCTTTATCTAATACGATAAATCATATCGGATGAATAATGGTGCCTCGAGGCGGAATCGAACCACCGACACGAGGATTTTCAATCCTCTGCTCTACCGACTGAGCTATCGAGGCAAAAGTCACACCGAAGTGTTAACTCTTGCAACACTGCTTACGCAGTACTTGCTAA